>JBEHWI010000005.1:0-111262 GCA_040217815.1 Syntrophomonadaceae bacterium
CTCCAAAACCGAGGGCTGGGGGTTCGAGACCTCTCTCCCCTGCCATTAAGAAACAAATAACCGCGCAGGTTTGCGCGGTTTTAATTTTTACCAAGCTGCCCCGGATCTATGTATATGCCAGCCAATCCTAACTGCAGGATCGTTTTTTTTCAGCTGGAACTACTATTATTTCAAAAGAAAAATAGCATAATATTGCAAACTGTTTATACCGCTCTTTATCAAGAGTATCTTGGGCTGTTTCCATTTAACATGATCGGCTCCTGATATTTACCTGGTAATTTTGTACAAAAGTTACCCCCCTTAAAAGTAAGGGGGGTATGTTAGTTCCTTTCTTTTCTATACCGGTAAATTTACGACTGTAATTTTTGAACGCAGTTTTTGCCAAATTTCATCATCGTAGTGAGATCCTCATTGGCTGTGAATACCACAACCATGTTTTGGTTGGGCAAAATGTAGATCAACTGGCCATATAACCCTGCTGCAAAGTACCCCTGGATGTCAGGTCTTATCCACCAATTGTACCCATACCCGGCTCCTGGAATAATAGTCTCAGAAATCTTAGCCGTGGTGGCCTCCTTGACCCAGTCCGCAGATACAATCTGCTGGCCATCCCAAACTCCGTTTTGCAGCATTAGCTGACCAATTTTGGCCATATCCCGGGGCTTCATTTCAAGCCCGGCTCCTCCCATGCTGTAACCTTCCGGTGTTTTTGGCCATTTATAATCAGTTATGCCGAGCGGCCCGAAAAGGTACTGTTGGGCGAATTCTTCTTCGGTCACTCCGTTCACTTTATTCAGGATAGCCGAAACCACTTCCATACCTCCGGTATTATAACTGAAAACCGTTCCTGGCTTTGCATCCATAGGTCTGTTCATTACAAAATCGATCCAGCTATCCGATTTCTTCATTTCTGGGAGGGCGTCCGTTATACTATACGGCCACTGGATACCGGATGTCATCGTTAATAAGTCTCTTACCGTAATACTATCTTTAAAGGCATCCCTATTATCAAAATTTTTATCGGGGAAGAAATCCACTACCTTGTCGTCCAGTTTAATTTTCCCCTTATCCCGCGCTATTCCTACCAGAATTGAAGTGATGCTCTTGGTGTTCGAACAGATCTGATGGATCGTGTCCCGGTTATATGTACCGAAATACTTTTCTTCCACTAGATTACCGTTCTTGACAATCAAGACGCTGTCGACCTTTAAATTATTGCGTTCAATATCTTCGTAAATGTTTGTTATAACTTGAGGATCCAGTCCCTGAGCGGAAGGCATCGAGGTTTTCCAACCATCTGAAGTACTGGCAGGAATCGTTTCGGTTGCAGGGGTCTGAGTTTTGCTTTGGTCTACGTCGGAGACCTGAACAGTTGTGATAATCACAGTATTATTTATGCCATCCCAGGTAACATTCGCACCCATCGCTAAACCTACAAAACCGAGTGGAACTAGTGTGCGGCCATCGACAATTTTCGGAGGTACATCGAGGGAAACACTAGAACCATTCTTCAAGGCAGTGTATTGCCCAATAATAAGCTGAATTTGTGTACCGTCCTTACTCGCATTTATCGTTTGGGTGGAACCATCCCATTGAACGTCTGCGCCAAGAGCATAAAATATCTTGCTGAGGGGAACCAGAGTACGACCATCTTCTATTACTGGTGGAACGTCAAAAGCAAGCTGTTGACCGTTGACCATAACGGTTGGAGCAGCCCAGGATGCGGGCGATAAGCATAACATCATAAGCAATGTTAAAAACAAAACATAACCGATCCTTTTCAATTGATACACTCCCTTCAATTGATCCGGTATTACAACCTGCTTTCATGAAGCAATTCATGCAATACTAATCACTCCTTTCAACAAAAAAGCAAGAACACACCAAAAAGTAAACCCCATTAATCATAAATGTTTTAAAAAGATGGAACCTGTCTTATATGCTTTCGCTTAATAGTACTTCTGGAATTAACTTGCTTTTCCTTCCCATTATTTGTTAAGGTCATTTTTTTACCCCAATGCTATGGAAGTTGGCTCACTCCGCCTACCTCTGCCCCAGCAAAAAACAAAACCGTGCAATATTGCGCGGTTTTGTTTTTTTATCTCACCAGGTAGCAGCAGAAACCGTATTTTAACTTATTGTCTCTGTATATTTATCCCGGCTCATCCCTTTGTAAAAAGGGCCTGACAATGGTTTATGCTGTCATCAATCACCCTGCCTATGTTTTCCACTTGGGTCAGGGTCTGCCGGTCCATCCGATCCCGGGGCATCTTATCGATTTCATTTTTAGCGTTTTGAAGATGTGATATAGCGGCACTTATAACAACACGGTCCATTTTTCTTACCTCCTTATGCAGTATATAAATTAGTCTCTCCAAATCGCCTGGTTGTATGCCGAACCTTATTCGGGCTTCCTAACGCCTGAGCCCGATTTGCCACATTTTCAAATCAAGATATCTTATTGGCAATTCAGCATGGTAATATTTAAATAATGTTTTGAATGTATAGGAGGATAACTGTGCGTAAAGACAAAATAGCTGTTCCATTGCTAGTAATTTTGCTCTTGTTTCAGGTTATGGCCTGCAGTAAGGAGCAATCAAACGAATCCATTTCAATTTCACAGAGCAAGGGTTTAGGCCAGTTATTTAATTCAGCGGACATTAAAGACAAGCAAAACGATGCGAAGAGCCCGGTTGGGATAGAAGAGGTGCTTTACAAGAATGGCAATATCTATGGCGTAAAAAATGGCCCCATAGTGCCAACTGTATTTACCCTGACCCAGCCATGCAAAATCACCAGTATAACGAATTATCACTATTTTAACCATGGAGTCTTACCGGGAACTATAGCCTTAAAAGATCAGGATGGAACGGTTTATGGTCCATGGAGTACCGAAGGCCTGGAGGGTCAAGGGAATGTAGCCAATGCCAGTTGGATAGCCCGACCCAATGTGGTCGTCAAGGCCGGTACTTATACGGTCATAGATTCCGATCCGGCAACCTGGTCCCAGAATGACCAGTCAGGCGGATGCGGCTTCACCGAAATAAAAGGAATCAAACCATAGCACTATTTAGTTTAACTTAAGTAATTAATACCAATGTTGCCTTCTTGGGCCGATAAGTAAATTTATTCAGTGTCAAAAAAGCTAGATCGTATTAAAATCACTGACCTTTTGGGGCATCATGAAATCTGACCAGAACTTTGTCCTCTTTCGGAGCCGCAAACTGATTCGTTATATCTAAAATACTCAAGTTTATATCTTCCCTTACCTGCATGAAATCTTCCCAGCGGGTATTGACCACAAAGCAGCGCACCAAAACCTCCAGTACGTCCTTGCCGATGGTGTTAAGCGCGACGACAACCGTATCCTGTTCAATCTCGGGATGCTGGTTCAATATATCCCTGGTTTGCAGCACGATCTTCTCCACTTTGGGCCGCTCCATATCATGAGCCAGGGGTAGGGTGAATTCCAACCTGCGTTTGCCCATCCGAGCGTGGTTGGTAATCGGCTGGGCGGCCAGGGTTGAATTGGGTACGGTAATTAACGCCTGGGTGGTGGATCTTATTTTGGTGCTGCGAAAGGAAATATCCTCAACCGTCCCTTCTGCACTGGGAGTTGAGATCCAGTCTCCTATGAGAAAGGGCTTCTCCATAATTATCACCAGACCTGCCACCACATTGGCCAGGGCGTCCTTGGTGGCCAGAGCTACGGCCAGGCCTCCCAAACCTAGCCCGGCGATAAGTCCGTCGACCCTATATCCCCATTCCTGAATGATGACCACTATAGCAATAGCCAGGATAAAAAAGCGGGTCAGCTTGGAAAAAAATGAAAGGATTATATTGTCCACCCTCAGCTTTTCCTGCATGCCTTCGGAAAACAGGGAATCGGTTCCAGCCAGATCGTAAAGAACCCAGGCTGTTAAAACGATTACCAGGATGCGAAAGCCTTTTAGCAAGGTGGCTTCAACCGCCGCAGACAAAGGCAAATACTGCATGGCAATATATAAACCGACCAGGACCAGAAACATCCGGAATGGTTTTTCCAGGGCCTTAATCAATTTCTGACCGGAAGGCGTCTTATTCCAATCAAAGATGCGGGACAGTACCCGGGCTGCCAGCCGGGCCAGGTAACCGCTCAAAAGCCAGAACAGCACAAATATTGCAAAGGCTATGAGTACTGGCTTTAAGGCATTTACCGAAATTGTTCCGGGAAAATTGTTGCCTGGCAGCCAGGGATATATTTCAGCCAACTTCAAGGATACTCACCCCTCTTATCATAATCTACGCTTAAGTATTTGCTGAAAAAACAGTACAGTTTACTTTAATATATATTATGTAAACTTCTCGATTATTGCCTTCATTCTTTTCTCAGACCTCAAATAACTTTTGCCGAATTTCTTATTTGCCCACTAATAATTATTCGATTCCCCTATTGAAAAGCCCGCCTCTGCAGGCGGGCCTTTTTCAGTCGTTATATTTATTTCTCTTTTTCTTCCCTATCCTGTTTGGCCTTTTCAATAATCTTGTCAGCGTATTGGGCCGGAACTTCTTCGTAATGCGAGAACTCCATTTTGAACTTGCCGCGGCCCTGGGTCATTGATTTCAGGTCAATGGTGTAGCGGGCCATTTCCGCCTGGGGCACCTGGGCTTTGACCAATTGCTTGCGGCCAGCCGGCTCCATACCCAGCACCCGTCCCCGCTTGCTGTTCAAATCGCCAATTATATCACCCATAAAATTCTCAGGGATCTCGATCTCAACATTCATAATAGGCTCCAGTATTACCGGTTTGGCCATTTCTAAACCCTTCTTATAAGAAAGCCGGGCGGCCAATTTGAAGGCCATTTCTGAAGAGTCAACTGAATGGTAAGAACCATCATAAAGGGTAGCCTTGATATTGGTTACCGGGAATCCTGCCAGAACCCCTTCTTCCATAGCTTCAAGCAAGCCTTTTTCAACTGCCGGGAAGTAGTTGCGGGGTACGGAACCACCGAAAACATTGTCCGCAAAGATAAACTTCTCGTCACAGGGTTCGAACTTAATCCATACATGCCCATACTGACCATGCCCGCCGCTCTGCTTTTTGTGTTTACCTTCAGCTTCAACCGTTCCGCGGATGGTTTCCCGGTAAGGTATTTTCATCTCTTTGGACACAACATCTACGCCGAACTTCTTTTGCAGACGTTCCACCAGAATTTCCACATGGGTGTCACCCATGGCGCTCAATATGGTCTGTTTGGTTTCAACATTCTTTTCCACTTTTATGGTGGGATCTTCTTCAAGCAGCCTTTGCAAAGCCCCACTCAATTTATCTTCATCGCCTTTACTCTTCGGCTCAATAGCCATACTTAGAGAAGGCTTCGGAAATTCAAGAGCTGGCAGGGCTTCTGCGCCTTTTACCGCCAGGGTGTCTCCTGTGGTTGTAGCGGCCAATTTGGCCAGTGCGCCAATATCCCCGGCATTCAGCTCGGGAACCGGGCTCTGATCTTTACCAGTCATAACCAGAAGCTGACTTATCTTTTCATCTTTTTCTTTATTGACATTGTATATAACACTTTCAGACTTCATCTTTCCGGTAAACACCCTGAATACAGTCAGACGGCCTACGTAAGGGTCGGCAATGGTCTTGAATACCTGGGCGCTTAAAGGCAGATTCTCAATGTCTTTGCCCTTTACCAGGGTATTGAAGGTCGGGTTGGGAGCACAATCCACGATAAAATCCATCAGGGGCTTTACGCCTATATTGTTTAAGGCAGATCCACAGAATACAAATACAGCCGAACCGGTGCAAGCGGCTTCTTTAATGCCCGCCAGTACTTCGGCATCGCTTAACTCTTCACCTTCGAGATATTTGGTTAAAAGTTCGTCATTGGCTTCAGCCGCAGCTTCAATCAAGGCCTCCTTGTAGGTTTCTACATCATCTGCCATGTCCGCCGGAATATCGGCTTCAGTTACCTTGCCGCTGCCTGCTTCAAACATCAATGCCTTCATTTTGATCAGGTCGACGACTCCTTTAAAGCCGGCTTCTTTGCCGATGGGAAGCTGCACAGGAACGATGTTGTTCGAGAATTTGTTCTTTAAATCATCCAGCGATTTATAAAAATCGGCATTTTCACGTTCCATCTTGTTAATAAAAACCATTTTGGGGATGTCGGGATAGTCTTCCCAAACTACCTCGGTCTGCACTTCCACACCGGCAGATGCGGACATCAATACTACCATGGCGTCAGCCACCCGCATGCCTCCAACAACCTCAAAGTAAAAATCTGAATAACCGGGCGTGTCCAACAAGTTTATTTTATGATCCCGGTACTCACAGGGTACCAGAGACGTGCTAATGGTAATCTTCTTACGAATTTCTTCCGGGTAAAAATCAGATACGGTATTTCCGTCATCTACTTTTCCCAGCCGCTTGGTAGCTCCAGTGCTAAACAGCATGGCTTCAGCCAGTGAAGTCTTTCCCGTCCCTCCGTGACCAACCAGAGCTATATTGCGTATACCAGCAGTCGGGTAAACCTTCATCAAACATCCTCCTTATACTTATACATAGCTGTAAAAATGGTACTATACTTTGGATTAAACGGCAAAGTATTTTTATTTTTTCTTGAGTAAGAAAAATACCCAGTAAATCAGAGCTGCCAGTACAATGAAAATCACTATCTGGTATATAAACATAACCCTGAATACCCGGTTGACCAGGGTGAAGACCAGACCCAGGGCCAGAGGCAGTCCGACCAGCAGGCTCAAGGGGCGATCAGGACAGTCGGAATTACGGCGTTTCTCACCCAGGTAGTTCCAGTTGATCAAAAGGAAGAACAACAACACATTGAAAACGAGACTGAATAGCATTTTACTCTCCTGGTTTTAGTAGTTGATTCACCTCGTTATAGGCTTTGCTAAACCGTTCGATCAGCCGGTAATCAGTAAGGTCCAGGTGAATCGGGGTAACACTTATGTATCCTGATTTTACTGCCACTACATCACTGTCCGGTTCCTGCTCCTCCTCAACAACCCCGCCGCCCAGCCAGTAGTAGGTGTTGCCCCGGGGATCCTGTCTCTCTTCAAACAGGTTGTCATAGTTTCTATTTCCCAGGCGGCAGAAGCGAATCCCCTTGATGTCTCGAGACGGTACATCGGGAATGTTTATATTAAACAGGGTTTTGGCATCCATTCCAATTCGATTCATATACCTGGCTACCCGGCCGGTAAACTGAGCTGCAAACTCAAAGTCCATGTCGTCGGCATAGGAATTCAGGGATACGGCCATGGAAGGGCTGCCCATGAGAACACCCTCGGCAGCCGCCGAAACGGTTCCCGAGTACAAGACATCAGTTCCCAGGTTGGGTCCGTGATTTATACCGGAAACCACCAGGTCCATTTTTTCATCTAAGAGTCTGGCTATGGCCAATTTGACGCAATCCACCGGTGTGCCGCCGACGATCCAGGCGCCTTTAGCCCCGGGGATCTGGGTTTTTACCGACTTAATGGGCTCGAAAACGGTTATGGAATGACCGGTTGCACTGCGCTCCCGATCGGGAGCCACTACATATACTTCGGCCATAGCAGCCAGTTCTTTAACCAGAGTATGAAGTCCCCGGGCATGAATGCCATCATCGTTGGTCAAAAGGATCCTCATTGGAAGCTGACCCCCCGCTCCAGCAAGGACGCACGTCCAGCCGGCCAGAATATGGCCATAGCTTTACCCTTAACCCGATCTTTGGTCAACCAGGCATTCCACTGGTGACTGTCAAAACTGGCATTGCGATTGTCGCCCAGGACCAAAAGGCTGTCCTGGGGAACGGTGACCGGGCCGTAGGTATAGTTCAAAGGTACAGCGTAAGGCTCGTTTAAGGCCTTTCCATTGACAAACACTTTGCCGTTCTTCATTTCCACGGTTTCTCCGGGCAGACCGATAACCCGCTTGATGAACATTTCATCACGATTCAAAGCCGGTGGAGGGTCAAATATCACAATGTCTCCCCGCTGGGGGTCTTTAAAAAAATATATGAAACGATTGACCAGTACCCGGTCGCCGATCTTCAGGGTCGGCACCATCGATTCGGAAGGTATGATGCGGGCTTCAATCACGAAATAGCGAAGTATCAGACTGAGCACCACGGCAATGACTATTATGCTTATGGTTTCGGTTATAAAGGCTTTTATATCGCTCTTTTCCATTAAGTCACCTCATCAACTGCTTAAAACTCATAAATATTTATGGTCATTTCATCTTTTTCCCGATCTTTGGTCAATCCAAACATGATCCGCTTGTCCTTCAGACTCTTGTTCAGGAAATCTATAATGTAAACCAGGTCGGGATGAGCATCGAAAGTCTTAAAAGCGATAAGTTCGAGCTTGGCTTTGTCTTCTTCCACAAATACACTCCTTTCCCTGTATTATTGTAGATTAAGGTGGTCCTATTTACAAGTTGAGGGAATCAGCACTTCAGGTAAGCCCGAGCAGGCGATGCATCTGCGGCAGTATCCTGACTTCCTCTAAATACTGCAAACCCAGTTCCTGCCAGGCCAGCATTTTATCCATATCCGGGGATTGGCAGGAAGGACCCGGGGTAGCTATCTGTAGGATTACCGGTGTAATGGGATTGATATTGGCAATCCGCTTAAAAGCATCGCGAATCTCGGATTCCTCACTATCTTGAGCAATTACCATTTTGACATAACACGGCTTTTGCATGGCCAGGGAAAGGAACCGTTCATGGGCCAGGCTGTAAGTGGCCCCAACCGCCGAGGGCAGCTTCCAATCCATGCTGATATAGTCTATACACTCCAGGCACTCGGCCAGAGCACCGGGCAGGGTGCCGTTGGTCTCCAAAAAGAGCCGGTATCCGAGCGGCTTCAATAAGGCGGCACTATCCTTAATATAATCCGCATGCAGAAGCGGCTCCCCGCCAGTGAAGCTTACCCAGCGGGAAGTAAAATATTTCTGAATGATTTCGCTGAGCCGGGAGGGGCTTACCGGATTAGCCACATCTTGTACATTAAAGCGCCGGCCAGCTTGAGGATATACTCTGCATGAAGCTGATGGTTCGCGGCTTTCCGGGGTATCGCAATACGAGCAGCTCAGGTTGCACCCGGTAAGGCGCACAAACACCTGCAGACAGCCCATAAGCAGCCCTTCACCCTGCACGCTCTCCATTATCTCCCGCAGGTCGGCCTTAATGGGGCTAGCGGGCCCGGACTTTACAGCGGGCATCATAGATCTGCTCCAATTCGCGCTTATAGCGCATCATGCAATTTTCGGCAAAGGAAGGGATATCTTTGACTCCCAGTTCCTTAAGGCCGGCCGCGGGCACCGGGGTTCCCTGGGTTTCAATATTGAGGCCTACATGTATGAGGGTTGAAACCAGCGAAGTGGTGGCAATAGATACCGACAGCTTATTCTTGGCGATATACAGGTCATCGCCGCGTCTGGTCACCGGTATTTCAAACTGTTCCAGCTCCTCTTTTATGCACACCATGAATAGGCGCTGGCGCATGATGGCCAGGTTCAGATCATGGTTGAAATGTTCAATAATGAAATTGAGCATCAAAGGAGAATAGATATGGGCTTGATCCATGACATCGGCCAGATCCACCATATGGTCAACCGGAACATTCACCTCACCGGTAAAAGCAACGATGGCATCCCCCAGCAGTTGATAGTTTTGGTAAATCCAATGCGGTGCCAGCTGCCACCCGTCATATTTGATGTTCTCCTCAATATACAGTGTCTCCATTACACAACCCCCGCTTTCTTTAAGGCTTCTAAATTGCGCAGGCAGGACGGACAGGCATTGCACGGCTTAACGCCCCCCAAATAACAGCTCCACGTGCGGTCAGTGCTGAGGCCTATTCGAGCGGCGGCCTTATAGATTTCCACCTTGTCCATTCCCTGCACTTTGGATATTACTTGAACCCGGTTTTTGGTAGAAAAATAAAGGGCTTGATTGACGCATTCCACGTATTCCCGGCTGTTGTCGGGAAAATCGACCCCCTCTTCGCGGTTAAAACCGCATATCACCAGCTCTGCTCCCCGGTCTTCGGCAAACGCCGCTGCCAGGTTGAGAAACAGGCCGTTTCGATTGGGAACCCACGGTTGATCCACGGTAAGCCCGCTGCCCTCCATCAACCCTGAATTAAACTCTTTCATAAAGGGCAGTTCAACAACCCGGTGGGCAATGCCGTACTCCCGGCATATGTCCCTGGAATATTCGATTTCCCGCCGAACCGCCCGCTGTCCATAATCGATGGTCAGGGCCAGTATCACTTCAGCTTCTTCCCGGGCCAGCAGCATCGATACGGTTGAATCTAGCCCCCCTGACAATAAAGCTACCGCCTTCATTCATCATTCTCCCCGTACCAGGCACAAGCCGTTGAAGACTCCCAAACCTGCACCGATTTAACACGGATATAGGGAAAGGACGCCTTAAGCTCTTCAAAAATAAAACAGGCCAGGTTTTCAGCCGTGGGATTGACACGGTTGAACGGTTCAACGTCATTGACCAGACAGTGGTCAAACTTACCCACAATTCCCTTTAAGACTCCACGCACATCCCGGAAATCTACCAGCATGCCCAACTCATCCAGTTTATCGCCCACCAGAGCCACTTCGGTTTTCCAGGTGTGGCCATGGATCTGGCTGCAGTTCCCGGGATAACCTTCTAGCCGGTGAGCAGCGGCAAATTCCTCAATTACTTTAACCCCGTAAATAATTAACTCCTCCAGTCACCTTTGTTCTAAACACTTATTATAAATTTTACCACCACCGGGTGGATTAAAAAACCAGAAAGCAACAGCTTCACAGCTTGTTCAATGCATCCCTGCATGCAATTTTCACAAGATTAACAATTTTCTCAAAACAATACACACTGACTTTCCTTATATTATTGTTAATATACGGGTCTAAGATGTGATCCAGGAATGGCTTTGTGCATAAATGCAAGAATTATTGCGTTTGTGCATCGAACCAGAGCTCTTTACCTCCATTAATTTGCCTGCCTATTTTCATGAAGTTAGAAGAAGCCTGTATTGACGGCAGCCCGAATTTGCTCCTTTCTTCACAGGTGTATTGGCATATTTATTGCAATTTCAAAAAACGAACGACATTAATCTATTCTAAACTAAGTTTGACTCACATTGGGGGGAGGTGAAGCTTAGTCATCGGTTTTTCTGCTTTACTAGAGAATTAATATAAGGGGGATCTTGAGCGGAGATACCGTTGATTCTAACATCAAAGGAACACCAAACAGAGCGGACCCAGTTTTACCCTTGATGATTTAGAATCCTTATCTATTGGACAAGGAGGACGATTGAATGTCAATAATGGATGAATATAATAAGAAACTTATAACTGCTGAACAGGCAGCTGCATTGGTTAAATCCGGTGATTGGGTACAGTACGGTGAGTTTGTACAGCAGCCCGTAGAAATTGACGCCGCACTGGCCAAACGCAAAGATGAATTAAAAGATGTTAAAATCCGCATGGTAACCATGACCTTCCTACCCCAAGTATGTCAAGTGGATCCCAACCGAGATGTCTTCTGTATGAATGACTGGCATTTTTCCGGCGTATCCCGTAAGCTTCATGGCGCTGACCTGTGCAATTATATTCCCCTGACCTATCACGAAGGTCCTATGCATTACCGCCGGGGAAACGATCCGGTTGATATATGCTTCCAGCCTGTTACTCCGATGGACAAGAACGGCTTCTTCAACGTCAGTACTTCCAACTCCATATCTTCAGCCGTTTTAGATGTAGCCAAGATCAAAGTTCTTTATGTAAACCAATCAGCCCCCTGGTGCTGTGGTGGCAGCGGGGAAATTGTCCATATATCCGATGTTGATTACGTTGTTGAAAGCCAGACCAATCATGCTCTGCCCCAGGTTCCCGGCGTTCCTCCCAGCGATGTGGACAAAAAGATTGCCGGACTCATCATGGAAACCATGCGTGACGGAGACTGCGTCCAGCTCGGTATCGGCGGTATGCCCAACGCCGTTGGAGCCATGATCGCCCAATCCGATTTGAAGGACCTGGGTGTTCACACCGAAATGCTGGTTGACTCTTTTGTAGATATGTACGAAGCCGGCCGACTGACCGGTAAGAAAAAGCAGTTTGATAAAGGAAAAATGGTATGGACCTTCGCCATGGGGACCAAAAAGCTCTATGATTTCCTGGACAACAACCCGTGTTGTGCGAGCTATCCAGTTGATTACACCAATGATCCTTTCGTCATTGCCAAAATGGACAACATGGTCTGCATTAACAACTGTGTCGAAGTCGACCTCTTCGGCCAGGTTGCTTCCGAAGCTTCCAATGGCAGACAGATTTCCGGCACCGGCGGTCAGCTGGACTTCATTTTTGCCTCCTACCGCTCCAATGGAGGCCGGGGTTATATCGCCTTAACCTCTACTGTTAAAGGCAAAGACGGTGAACTTAAGTCCAGAATCATGCCCGGCTTAAGCCCGGGAACCATAGTAACCGTCCCGCGTTCTTTCAATTACTTTGTAGTTACTGAATACGGTATGTTCAACTGCCAGGGTAAAACAACCTGGGAACGCGCTGAAGGCATCATCAATCTGGCTCATCCACAATTCCGCGATCAATTGATCGAACAAGCCCAAAAACTTAAAATCTGGAGAAAATCAAATAAAATCTAAGCTAACAACAACTAGGGTCCCTTGCAAAGGGACCCTTTACTTTTTTATATCACCTGTTTTGTTGCCAAGACAATTCACTACTGTTGTCTTATTCCGTATTTATTTGCCTTGCGGGATATGGTGGAGGCATCTACTTCAAGAATAGAAGCCACCTTATGGCAGGAATCGGCGATGGCGAAAGTTTTTTCCAAAAGGATCTTCTCTACGCTCTCCACCGCCGATTTCAAAGGAACGATGCGGTTCACACTCACCGGTTGGCCGGCATCATAGTGGGCATTTTCCTCCACCCGGAATATATAGCTGGGCAGATTGGCACGCCCTATTTCATCATTGTTGCTGGTTACAATCAGGCGTTCCACCAGATTTTCCAGCTCCCTGATATTACCAGGCCACTCGTAAATGGTAAGAGACTCAATCGCTTCTGAGTCAATAGTCTTTTTCATGCTGTAGCGCTCGTTAAAAACGCCCATAAAATGCCGGACCAGGTGGGGTATATCCTCCCTGCGTTCCCGTAAAGCCGGTACATGGATGGGCACAACATTCAAACGGTAATACAGATCTTCTCTAAAGGCGCCGCCCTTTACCAGCTGGCTTAATTCTTTATTGCTTATCGAAATTATTCTTACATCTATTTTTATGGTCTGGGTTCCACCCACCCGTATTATTTCGCGCTGCTGCAGTGCCCGCAAAAGCTTAACCTGCAGGTGCAACGGGATGTCCCCTATCTCATCGAGCAGCAGGGTGCCCCCGTTGGCGACTTCAAAGAGACCCGGCTTACCCTGTTTGCTGGCCCCGGTAAAGGCTCCTGCCTCGTAGCCAAAGAGTTCCGATTCGAGAAGATTTTCAGGTATAGCCCCACAGTTCAGCTTTACAAACGGTCCGTTGCGCCGGGCGCTGTTGCGCTGGATTATTTCTCCGATAACTTCTTTGCCCACTCCTGATTCGCCGGAAATCAAAACCGTGGAATCAACCTCACCGACCTTCATGGCCTGGTAGACAATTTTCTCCATATCTTTGTTCTTGAATATAAAATCCTGGGAAAGGCGCATCCGCATTTCATTCATCTGGAATTCAAAGTGGTGGCGCAGCCCTTCCAACTGCTCCACCTTCTGTTTAAGCACTGTCAATTCGCTGACATCGCGAACGCTGGTCACAATGCGGTAAATCTCGCCCTGTTCGTCAAAAACCGGGGTAGCGCTTACCAGCAAATCAGTTCCGGTTATAGTTTTCAAGGTAGTGGTAATCGGTTTTTTCTGATCTATAACCATAATTGAGGCTGACCGGGACAGTATACCGGTATCAACCAGCTCGTGCATGGTCTTGTTGACCAGGTCCTTTTCCCCCAGTCCGGTCATTCTCTCCACCGCCTGGTTTATGCGCAGGGTCAGCCCCTTGTTGTCTGTTATATAGAGTCCATCAAAAGAAGAATCAATTATGGCGTCCATTTCCTTGTTGAGAGCTTTCACGTACTCCAGCTCCCGGGCCACCACTTCAATGTCCGATTCATCATAAACTACGGCTACCGCTCCAATTATCTTTCCGTCTTTAATTATAGGCGCCCGGTTGGTAATAGCATTTGTATTGCCAAATCTTACTTTTGCGCCCAACTCGGCTTTGCCGGTTGCAACCACCTTGAGTAAGTCGCTCTCAGGAACTACACTTGAAATAATACGTCCTAAAACATCTTCTTTTTTCATCCCGGTGATTCCCTCGGCTGCCTTATTCCAGGTAATAATAGCCCCCGAACAGTCAATAGCTATTATGGGGTTGTAGGTTGAATTAATGAGGGTTTCCATTTGGCTGGAGATTTCGGAAATCTTGGTATTGAGGCCGGTCATAAAATCGTTTCGGGTCACAAAACCCACTATGTTGCCATCTTCGATAACCGGGTAGCAGCCTGTGTAAGAAGCGTCCAATTCCATGATGTCAGTGTCAGGTGCAACGCTGGTAAAATGGCTGGCCATAAATTCTCTAATCGGTCTGGTGAGATCCGCGCTGTCGGCAATAGCCTGGACTATGTGAGTACGGCTGAAAACTCCTAGCAGTTCTCCATTTTCCATAACCGGAGCGCCTTCCAGTTTTTTTTCCATCAAGACGGCCGCCGCCCTGGCCAAACTCACCTCGGGAGTCAAGATCTCTAAATCTTTCGACATGAAGCTACATATTTTCACACTTTCCCCCCCTACGGACATATTTCCGTAAGCAATTATCCCCCAATTTGTCTTATATTATCTCAAGTTCAATTATACCCGTAAATCCTGTAATTTTTAAGCACATTCCAATATTAAATGAACAGTTTTAAAAAACTGAATACTCTGACGTTCTATCGGCTTTTCTACTGTCCAGGTATTCCAAACATAAAATATTCATGGGGAAAAAGATAAACTGTGAAATGTAATAATAGCAGATTTATAAGAAGGCAAAGCGACAACCGGTTCAAGACGGAAGGCGGCATTAAACCCCCTCCCGACAAACCCTGGCCGTTAAATGATGACTTAAGCGTCCTCGTTTTTATTGGCGTCCAGATTGGCAATGTTGACTGGCTTTAAAGGAGCAACCGTAGAGATTGCATGTTTATAAACCAGCTGTTGTTTATTGTCAAGTTCAACTACTACGGTAAAATTGTCAAATCCCTTGACAACACCTTTTATTTGAAAACCGTTGACCAGGAAGATGGTAACCGGCATCTTTTCCTTCCTGACCTGATTTAGGAATGCATCTTGCAGGTTGAATTGACCTTTACTCATATATTTAACCCCCATTTCTACTACTTGCATCTATAATTAATTCTACGCCCCCATAAATTGTCCTTCCAGGTAATTTAAAATATTTTCGACCAGCATTTTGGGGATGTCTTCGTTGTTCACCTTTATCCAGTGGATGCGGCCGTCGCGTTTAAACCAGGTTAACTGGCGCTTGGCAAAACGTCGGGTTTCCAGCTTAATTTCCGCCACCATCTCCTTATAGCTTAAAAAGCCGGTTAAATACCAGATTACCTGCTTGTAACCCAGGGCCTGCATGGCATTGGCACGATAATCACATCCGCTGGCAATCAGACCCTCCACTTCTTTGATAAGACCCATGTCAAGCATCTTTTCGACGCGCTGTTCAATCCTTTCATACAGTTCTTTGCG
This sequence comes from Syntrophomonadaceae bacterium, assembly GCA_040217815.1. GTDB lineage: Bacteria > Bacillota > Syntrophomonadia > Syntrophomonadales > Syntrophomonadaceae > UBA5314. The sequence goes on from JBEHWI010000005.1 coordinate 15,789, forward strand.
CTCCATCATGAGCCCCACCACAGCCAGTTGGTAGGCGCCGCTTTTACGCTGCTGCTGCATGGAAAATGGCACTCCGGTAAGTTCATAAACTTCCAGGGCTCTCACAATTCTCTTTTCATCATTGAGGTTTATTTTCCTGGCATAGTCCGGGTCTATGGTCGTCAGATGTGCATAAACTGCTTCCAGTCCTTTTGCTTCTATCATATTATGCCACTTTTGCCGAACCTTTTGCTTGGACTCGATAGGATAAAACTGGTAGTCATCGACCACCGCCTGGTAGTAAAGGCCGGTTCCTCCAACCAGAATAGGCAGTTTACCCCTGGTTTGAACCTCTTCGATAGTCTTCCTGGCCAGGGCCTGGTAACGGGCTACGTTGAAATCCTCATTCACGTTGGCTATATCAATAAGGTGATGGGGCACCATGCCCTGGTCCAGGCGGCTAACCTTGGCCGTCCCGATATCCATTCCCCGGTATACCTGCATCGAATCACAGGACAGGATTTCCCCTCCCAGGCGCGAGGCTACTTCAATGGATATAGCCGATTTCCCTACCGCGGTAGGTCCTACAATTGCAGCCAGCTTCATTCGGCCCATGAGGCCTGCCCCCCTTTCGGCAAATCCGGACCGGTTGTTATCACTCCATAGGCAAGCGTACTGTGATGGCCGCCAACGATATTGTCAATCCCCAGGCGCTCAAACTCGGAACTGCCGTGCCTTTCTTTTACGACCACCCGGTGGCGGGCAACCCGACGAGCCTCGGCAATTACCTCAAGGCTCAAGGGCTCATGGTTGGCCAGAGAGCGCAGAGGTGAGATGGCGGCGCTTTCTAAAACCGGCCTGCGAAACATGGGGTCAAAATATACTATATCAAAAGCGTTATCGGGGAGGTCTTTTAGATATGTATAATGGTCGCAGTTTATTATCTGCACTCGTCTTACGGCTTCCTGCAGCCATTCTGAATCGGCCTGGTACATTTTCATCCCCCACTTTACGACCTGGGCGATGCCCGGAGCTGATTCCAGTCCTACCACCCGTCCCCGGGGCAGAAAATACGCTGCCACTATACTGTCGGCCCCCAAACCTATGGTGCAGTCTAGAAAGCTAAAATCGGGTTCAAACTGACAGGCCTTGACCAACGGATCAACCGTGTGCAGTTTGCGGCAGGCCCCGAGCCTGACCCTTGAAACGCTTGGATGAAAAAAGAATTTTTCCGCCCCATGATAAAGAATAGGCCCCTCTTCCTGCCATATAATAACCGCGTCGGCTGCGTAATCACGGGCCAGTTTTTCCAGGCTGCGCCGCTCCCGGGGATAAAAAGCAAAACCGCTTTCCTCCAGAAATTCCCTGAGTAGAGCATCTGATCCAGTGTCCCGGTGGGGAGTGCTGACTATGATATTCATTTTCACCTCTTAAACATTCGATCCAGTTCGTATTTGGAAAGCATGATCATGGTGGGCCTTCCATGCGGGCAAAATCGGTAATCCGGAACCTTAAACAGCTCTTGAATGATATTGGTCATCTCGTCTGCCAGCAAAGATGTCCCATTTTTAACCGCCTTCTTGCAGGCCATAGTGCTCAAGGCCGCATGTTCATAATCGTCGCGGTCAATTTCTGGCAGATCGGCCAATTCCAGCAAAACTTCTATTTCCCGACCGACCAGCAGTGAAGGGGCCTCGCGGATAAGCATGGAATTGGGTCCCAACGGCTCCAACCTGAAACCAAGTTTCTCTAATTTATCAAGCTGATTTTCCATACTATTCATCTGCGCCCGGTTCAATTCAATCGCCAGGGGTATGGCCAGTATTTGTCCGGAGCTACCTCTCACGGCGCTTTTCAGGCGGTGGTACATTATGCGCTCATGGGCGGCGTGTTGATCCACCAAAAAGAGAGCCTGCTCCTTCTCCAGAATAATATAAGAGTCCAGGCACTGGCCTATAATCCTGAAACCCGGGTCAGGCGGCATTGGGGCCTTAAACTCATCGCCGCCCGCAAGATCTGAAACCGGCCTTTCTTTAATAATGGTATCCTTCCAGATGAAAGGTATACCCGGTTGAGCCTTTAATACCGGCGGCCTTTCCAGTGCGGCCGGCCTATAATCAACTGGATTTCTATCCCTGGACGGCATATTAAAGCCTACCTTCATCTCACCGAGAGCCTCCCGAAGCCCCTCGACCAGGGTAGTAAACACCCTTTTTTCATCGCGGAAACGCACTTCGTTCTTCTGGGGGTGTACGTTTACATCCACTTCATCTTCAGGCAGATTTAGATGAAGGATGGCCAGGGGCTGCTCTCGGGCCAGCAGCATCCCCTGATAGGCCAGATCCAGGGCTCTATATACCAGCGGGCTTTTCACCGGCCGCCGGTTCACAAAAAACAGCTGGTTTTTACGGCTCTGGCGGTGCAATTCGGCTGAAGAGACCAGCCCTTTAAGGCCGTAACTGTCAAAGCTACTGTCCACCTCCAGCAAGTGCTGCCCTAATTCCCTGCTCCAAACCGTTAAAACCGTGTCTGAGAGGCTTGAGCTGCCCGGAGTCTTGAAGAAAGTTCGCTTGTCGTTGCTGAAACTGAAAGAGACATCGGATCTCGCCAGGGCATAGCGGCAGATCAGATCATAGACCTGGTTGCCTTCGCTGACTGCGCTGCGCAAAAACTTCTTTCGGGCTGGAGTGTTGAAAAACAAGTCCTTAATAATTATTTTGGTGCCGGGCGGACCGGGCAGATGTTTGCTTTCAGCAACCCGCCCTCCTTCCAGGCGCATATAGATACCCGCTTCATCTCCCCAGCGCGTAAAAATCTCCATTCGAGAGACTGAGGCTATACTGGGCAGGGCTTCTCCCCTGAAGCCCATGGTTCTTATCTGGAACAGGTCCTCTTCCCCGCTGATTTTACTGGTGGCATGGCGTAGAAAGGCCAGGGGCAGGTCCGCTTCACCGATCCCCACCCCATCGTCGCTTACCTCAATATACTCTATGCCTCCGCCTGATATGCGGATGTCAATGCGGGAAGCACCTGCATCCAGGGAATTCTCCAGGAGTTCCTTGACCACCGAAGCCGGGCGTTCCACGACTTCACCGGCCGCGATCTTGTTTATCAGGCTTTCATCTAAAAGCTTAATACTCATTGTTAAAGGACTGTCTCCTCACCGGTGGTCGTGTCAAAACAGCGAAACTCGTCTGCTATCCGGTCTTGAAGGTATATATAATTGTATACCGGCTTATCTCTCATATCCTGGTAGGATTTCCGGGCCTGTTCAGCGCAACTCGGGCAGCAAGCCGCCGGCAGGGATATACAGAACACCGAATAGTAACGGCCGTTTTTCTGTGTGGCTGAAGACGATATGCGGCGGAATCCGCAGCAGTCTTTACAGAGCCTCAAATCAAGTCTCTGCTCCTCATGCAGATAGTCGGTATCGTAGAAAACATTTTTCATGATGGTCTCAAATTCTTTGCCCTGCTTGCGGTTCCTCTCCACCTTTTCTTCACGGGTGCGGAAGTTCTCCAACTGCTTGTTCACCAGCGACTTGATGTACTGCATATTGTTGGGAGATTCCTTGAATCGGGCCGGATTGTAATCAGGCTCCCGGAGGTTGGAGAAGTCGATGCCGGCCATGGCCATAATAATTCCCATATTGATGTAGGGCAAGGCCGTCTCCACTGAATAACCACCTTCTAAAACCGCTATATCAGGCCGCAGTTTCTGGTTGAGGATGGCGTAGCCCTGGGCGGTAAAGCTCATATTGGCCAGGGGGTCGCTGTAATGATTGTCCTGGCCGGCCGAGTTTATTACTATATCGGGTTTAAACTCTTCCAGGATGGGCAGAACCAGGTTGTCCAAAATATAATGGATGCCCGCGTCAGTGGTGCGGGGAGCCATAGGGATGTTAATGGTGGTTCCATAGGCCAGCGGACCACCCAGTTCATCGGTGAATCCGGAACCGGGATAGAGGGTGCGCCCATCCTGATGAAAGGAAATAAAAAGGACATCCGGGTCGTGCCAGAATATTTCCTGGGAGCCGTCCCCGTGATGGACGTCGGTGTCAACAATCGCTATCCTCTTCACTCCATGCTTCTGGCGCAGGTATTCCACCATTACCGCTTCATTATTTATGTCGCAGAAGCCCCGGTTGCCATGGCATACGGTCATGGCATGATGCCCGGGCGGTCTTATTATGGCAAAGGCGTTTTGCACTTCCCCGTTCATGAAGGCATCCGCCATGATCAGCGCCGACCCGGCCGAAACCAGGTGGGCCTGGGTAACCCGGGTCTCTACGTCGGGAACACAAAAGTGCACCCGGGATATCTCCTTGGCGGTGGCCAGGCGGGGATGATATTCCCTGATCTGCGGCAGATCCATAATTCCTTCTTCAAATATCTGATCCCGGGTATAGAGCAGCCGCTCCTCCCTTTCCGGGTGGGTTGGACTTATAGCCCAGTCAAAAGCCGGGAAAAAGAGCACTCCGGTTGGTTTCATTCCGTCACCCCCTCATATTCGGGTATAAATCCAGGAGCGATTTGAATTCCCACATCAAACAGCCGGCCTGCCCTATCCCAGCCGCGAATTACGTTAAACTGCTCTTCCAGGTAGAACTGGCCTTGATCGGCGTAGCCCTTCATACCCCTCTTTTTCCCAATCTCCGCCAGATACTTGCTGGCCAGCTCTTTGGCATCCTGCATCTGGAAATTGCGGTTGGTCACTTCACCCCGAAGCCCGCCCGGAGACACCGTGAAAATACCGTTTTGAGTGTCAACATGCACCTCAACCGCCAGGGTCGGTCTGACCAGAGCTGCTCCGATCGCATTGGCGACCGGCGAATAGCGGTGCAGGAAGTGCCCTACGTCAAGCTCCCGGGCCAGCAGAGGAATGATGGCCGGAGCCGCCGCACCAATGCCTATTACCCGGTGCAGGACAAAAGACTTTTTATTTATCACTTCCCAGACCTTGTAGGCCGGTTCATTCTCCCACTGGGTGAACATGTACACTATACTGCGGGTAAGCTGCTGGATTACATTATTGACAATGCGCTGGCAGAGTTCGTCAATTTCGGTGCCCAGCTGCCCGGCAACCTCTTGAAGGCCGGTTCGGGAAGCCTGGGCATCACCCAGGCCCAGGTCCAAAAGCACATTAAAGGCATCGGTTACGGTGGGGCTTACACCCCCGAAACAGGCGGCTACATCCCGCCGCATAGGCCCGATTTTAAGGTCCTGGTTCTGAACCCAAATAGTGCTGTCCCCACCCAGGGGGATAGAGTCAACCGCGAACGAATTCACATGGGTGAGATGTCCCCTTATTAAGGCCCCCCGAGAGGCGTATAGCGGTTCGCCCTCAATGAGCAATGATATATCGGTGGTGGTTCCACCGATGTCTACTACCACGGAATTAGCCTTTTCCCGGGTCAGGGCCACAGCCCCCATGGTGCTGGCGGCAGGTCCGGAAAAAACAGTTTCACAGGGCTGTTTCCGGCTGGCCTCCAGGGTCATAGTCCCCCCATCGGCTTTCAAAATGTGCAGCTCACAGCCCGGCGCCCGGTCCTTGACTGCCTTTTCAATTTCATCAGCGAAGCGGTTCCACTCACTTAAAGTCATGGCTGTGTAATAGCAGGTTACCGCCCGGCGTGGGAAATTTAAACGTCCCGATATTTCATTGCTTATGCAAACCTGCATATCAGGATACCGGTTGTTGATTATGTCCCTGACCATCCGTTCGTGTAGATCGTTGCGGTTGGAAAACTTGCCGGCCACCGCTACTCGTTTAATACCCAGGGCGTCAATCTCAGCCAGAACCAGATCGATCTCCTTTTTGTCCGGGCGTTCAATCTCCCGGCCGCGAAAATCGATGCTGCCCTTCAAGATCCAGGTGTCGGGGCTTACCTGGTAGGACGAATAAGGCAGCCCGCTGCCAGGTATCAAAAGAAGAGCGGTTCTCTCACCCTGACCGGTCGCCAGGGCGTTGGTTACCAGGGTAGTGCTCAAGACTATTCTCCTGACCGGTTTAGCTGCATGGACCAGCAATTCGTCCAAAACCTCCAACAGGGTTTTCTTAAGATTGGTTTCATCGGTGAGCTGCTTTACGCTGCGCAAGACCGAGCTCCCCGAAAAAAGCACTCCATCAGTAAAGGTACCGCCCACATCAATGCCAATTAACAATCATATCACCTCCACAAATGACCTGTACCGTATTTCACCTAAAAACAATTCCAGTAATCAAACAAGCCCTAGCAGGCTTTTTGAATGAGTGCCTGAAAAGGCTAGATCAGTTCCTTCCACTTGTATAGTATACCCAGTGCCTCACGGGGGCTTAGCGAATCCAGGTCCAAATTGCGTAGTTCTGTTTCCACCACGCTCTCCATGCCAAAAAGAAGCGGCTGCTCCATAACGGCTGGCTTCTTAACGGCCATATCAGCTTTTTCCAATCCCTGCAGGATTTCTGTTGCCCTTAGTATCACCCGGGCCGGAATACCAGCCAGCTGCGCCACATGCAGGCCGTAGCTTTTATCAGCCCGGCCGGCCAGTACTTTCTTTAAGAATACTACATTATCACCGGTTTCTTTTACTGAAACACAAAGATTGAACACGCCCGGCAAACGTTCCTCAAGCTCGGTCAGTTCATGATAGTGGGTGGCAAACAGCGTTTTAGCCTTGATGTTTTGGGCTATGTATTCACTTACCGCCTGGGCCACACTCAAGCCGTCATAGGTGCTGGTTCCCCGGCCGATTTCGTCCAGTATAACCAGGCTGTTGTCCCGGGCGTTGTTTAGTATATTGGCCACTTCCAGCATTTCTACCATGAAGGTGCTCTGCCCGGCGGCCAGATCGTCAGCCGCTCCCACCCTGGTAAATACTCGATCGACCAGGCCGATGCCGGCCTGATCGGCAGGTACGAAACTTCCCATCTGGGCCATTAAAACCAGGAGAGCGGTCTGGCGCATAAAGGTGCTCTTCCCCCCCATATTGGGTCCGGTGATAAAAGCAAAACGGTGGCCGCTTGTGTCCATATACAGGTCGTTGGGGATAAAGCGCAGGTTCCCCAGCGACTTCTCTACCACCGGGTGGCGTCCTCCCTGTATGGAGATGACCCCGCTTTCATCCACCCGGGGTCTGACATAATCGTTATAAAAAGCCACCTGAGCCATTGAACAAAGAGCATCCAGCGAGGCGACCACCCTGGCGCTTTTTAATATGCGAGCTATGTGTTCTCCCAGATGGCGCCTTATACAATCAAACTCCTCATATTCCAGAGCATACAAGCGGTCCCTGGCCCCCAGGATCTTTTCCTCGTAATTTTTCAATTCTTCATTTATAAAGCGCTCCGTATTGACCAGAGTCTGCTTGCGATGGTAATCAGGCGGTACCATCCCCAGGTTGGAATTGCTCACTTCAATAAAATACCCGAATACTTTGTTGAATCCCACCTTTAAATACTTTATGCCGGTGCGCTGCTTTTCCCGGCTTTCAAAATCCACCAGCCAGGCCGACCCCTGTCGGGACAGGCTGCGCAGTTCATCGATCTCTTTATTGAAACCGCTCTTTATTACCTCCCCTTCCCGGGGAGACAAGGGAGCTTCCTCACTGATGGAGGTGGCCACCAGTTCGTGTAAATCGCCCAGGGCATCCATTTTCCCGGCTTCCTGCAGCAGGCTAGAGCTGCACGATTCAAGCAAATTCTGTATTTCCGGCAGTACCGAAGTGGATCTGCCAAATGCCAGCAGATCCCGGGGACTGGCCGTCTGGCTGGCTATGCGTGATGCCAGGCGTTCCAGATCATACACCGCATCCAGTGTCTCGACCAATTGCTGGCGCATATCCAGTTTGTTTTTCAGTTCCTCAACCGCATCCAGGCGTTTTTCAATTTCCTCCCGGTCTTTCAGGGGCTGCTCCACCCACTGGCGCAGCATGCGTTTGCCCATAGCGGTTGAGCACCGGTCGAGAATAGACAAAAGAGATCCCTCGCGCTTCCCTTCCCTGATGGTTATAGCCAGTTCCAGGTTGCGCCGGGTAGAACTGTCCATCTCCAAAAAACCGTCCGGATTATATGTACCGAGGGTCAACATATGGGAAAGACTTCCCTTTTGGGTGTCTTGCAGGTAGTCGATAATCAGAGCGGCGGCCCGGATGGCCAGGGGTTTTTCCTGTATGCCAAACCCCTCCAGGGAGGCGACATTAAAATGACCGGTCAGAATCCGGGCGGCTTCCTCCAGGGAATGCCGGGGCAGCTTTTGCCCACTTATCAAGGCGGTTCCCAGGCGCTGCCCTTCATCAAACAGCTCGGTCCAATCCGACCACTCGGGGACCAGGCACTCAGAAGGGGCCAGGCGCTGCAATTCGCTGTCCAGCAAAGCCAGGCTTCGCCCGCCATGCAGTTCCAGAACCTTGAACTCGCCGGTTGATATATCGGCATAGGCTAATCCGATGCCGGTCTCATCCTTTATAAGCGCTGCCAGGTAATTGTTCCGCTGTTCATCCAGCATGAATTCTTCCAAAACGGTTCCGGGAGTTATAATCCTGGTAACGGCGCGCTTGACCAGTCCTTTGGTTTCTTTGGGGTCCTCAACCTGTTCGCACACCGCTACTTTGTATCCTCTGCTTATCAATCGGGCAATATAGTTGCCAGACGCGTGATAGGGTACGCCGCACATAGGTATTTTGCCATTCCCGCCATCACGAGCGGTCAAGACTATTTCCAATTCACGGCTGGCAACTTCAGCGTCTTCAAAAAACATCTCATAGAAGTCGCCCAGGCGAAAAAAAAGAATGGCATCATGGTGCTGGGCTTTGATCTCTTTATATTGTTCCATCATTGGTGTATGGCGGGTCACTCACTTCATCCTTCCATATATCACAACAGCCGGGTACACCCGGCGCCAGACTGTCGACAAAAGTACCACAGGCACTACAGATGTTCGCTTCGCTCACCAATAATGTTGCACCACAGGCACTTCAGATGTTCGCTATCGCTCACCAATAAGGTTGCGCGCCTTGTTCATCCTATTTATTTTCGAGCGAAGCGAGCGAAATCGTGGAGCTGGAAAGTATCCGCTTTCGTCGACGGTCTGGTTAGTATTGATATTAATCCAACATTTTTATATTCTGTTTAACTAATGCAAAATCCTGCCCTAAAGACTGTTGTCAGTAGCTTTGGTAACATAGCTCACACCCCTTCTGATTGACAGTATTATCAGTTGGATTTATAATACGTATGAACATATATTCATATGTACAGGGAGGTATATATATGAGTAATGATTTTGAGGATCGCTGTGATGTTCACTGCGTTCATCAGGATAAAGTCATTACCGTAAAAAAACAGATGGCCGGTTTGGGCGACCCGGTCCGCCTAGCGGAGTTGTTTAAAACCATGGGCGACCCTACCCGACTGCGCATAATATTCGCCTTGATGAACCAGGAGTTGTGCGTGTGTGATCTGGCCGCGGTTACCGGAGCGTCCGAATCGGCTGTATCGCACCAGCTTCGCCTGTTGCGCCAACAGCAACTGGTTAAATATCACCGCGAAGGGAAAATGCTGTATTACAGCTTGCTGGATAATCATGTGGCGGTCTTGATGAAACAGGGTTTGGAGCATATTAACGAATAGAGTGGAGGCTTTATGACATGATAGTCCGTCTGGATGAGCAGGTTGAAGAAATAACCCTGGGTCTTCCCCCCGATGTGAGCGAGGAATGGAAAGCAGGCATGCAAAATACTATCAGTACTGTCCCTGGAGTGAAGGACCTTATTCTTTATGCCGACGACAACTCGATGAAGATTATATTCAATCCGCTTTTCACTTCCACCCAGGAGATCTTTGAAGCTGCCCAGGGATATGAACCGGTTATCGAACCATCACCTGCTGAACTTGACCCCGAACCGCAGATCAGTGTATTCCGGCTGGAGGGTCTGGATTGCGCCGATTGCGCTGCCCATCTGGAAAAAAGAATTAGTGTGCTTCCCGGGGTGAGTGAAGTAAAAGTAAATTATGGGGCTGCTAAAATGCAGATTAAATATGAGGGTCCACCGGAAAGGATTATTCAAGCGGTGCGCGGCATGGGTTATACGGCCCGTCCCTACGATGCTCCTGTGCAAGAAGATCGCTTCTCATTCTGGCGCAGCAATCGCTATGCCCGTTCAACCATTATCAGCGCCGCCTTTCTGCTGACTGCTGCACTTTTGCAATCTCTGGGCGCCCCGGCCCTGCCCACCAAAATTGTATATTTTATGGGCATCATCGCCGGAGCCTATCTCCCCGCCCGAATGGGCTTGACCGTGCTGTGGAACACCTATGAGCTGGATATGAACATCCTTATGACCCTGGCTTCGATCGGTGCGGTGGCTATAGGCCAGTATCAGGAAGGAGCGGTGGTGGTGTTCCTGTTCGCCCTGGGCAACACCCTGCAGGCCTACACTATGGATAAGACCCGCAATTCGATCCGATCTCTGATGCAATTGAGTCCTGATGAAGCCCTGGTGCGCCGCAATGGAAACGAACTTAATATCTCGACCCGGGATATTAAGATTGATGACATCGTCATAGTCCGACCAGGTGAGCGCATCCCCATGGACGGGCAGGTGGTGAGCGGCAGCAGCGCCGTCGATCAATCAGCCATAACCGGTGAATCCATTCCAGTGGATAAAAACGTGGGGGATCATGTGTTTGCCGGAACTCTTAATACCTTCGGTGCCTTAGAGGTGAAAGTGAACCGTCTGGTTTCTGACACCACCCTGCATCGCATTATCCATATGGTGGAGGAGGCCCAGGCTCAGAAGGCTCCTTCCCAGCAGTTTGTTGACCGTTTTTCGCGCTTCTATACACCCGGGGTTATCACCGCCGCCATCCTGGTGGCAACCATCCCCACCCTGGTACTGGGGCAGTCCTTCCACAAATGGTTTTATGAGGCCCTGGGTATGCTGCTGGTAGCCTGCCCCTGTGCCCTGGTCATATCAACACCGGTTTCTATCGTATCGGCCATAGGCAACGCCGCACGCAACGGGGTTTTAATCAAAGGTGGTGCCCACCTGGAGGAAAGCGGGCAGCTTTCGGTAGTGGTATTCGACAAGACCGGCACCCTGACCGTTGGCCAACCGATAGTGAGCCATGTCTCTACCCTGGAGCCCGAGCAGGAAGAAGAATTCATAAAAATCGCCGCAGCCATTGAATCCCGCTCTGAGCACCCCCTGGCCAGAAGCATTGTCCAGTACTGTATAAGCCGGGATTACGAATATCCCGCGGTGGAGGATTTTAAAGCCTACGGCGGTCTGGGAGCGCGGGGAAAAGTTGAGGAGCAAACTTACTATATAGGGAGCCCACGGTTCATGGCCGGCCAGGGTTATCCGGTTAATAAATACCTGATTTCGATTAACGAACTGGAATCCGAGGGGAAGACGGTTGTTTTTATGGCCACTACCAGGCATATACTTGGTTGGATAGCTATATCCGACCAGCTTCGCCCCCATGTGGATGAAGCGCTCGCTTCCCTGAAAAAAGCAGGCATCGAGAAAACCATCATGCTCACCGGAGACAACCGGGCAGCAGCGGCGGCTATTGCCCATCAGGCCAATATCGATGAATATCGCGCCCAGTTGCTTCCCGAAGACAAGGTGCATGAAGTACGCAAACTGATACAGCGCTATAAGAAAGTTGCCATGGTGGGAGACGGCATCAATGATACACCGGCTCTGGCGGCATCTACCGTGGGAATCGCCATGGGGGTGGCGGGTAGTGACGCGGCTTTGGAAACCGCCGATATTACTCTGATGGCCGATGATCTCTCCAAATTGGCCTTTACCATCCGCCTGGGACGGCGTACCCTGCAGATCATCCGGCAAAATGTAGCCCTTTCGCTGGTGATAAAAGCGGCCATTCTCCTACTGGTTATTCCCGGATGGTTGACCCTCTGGCTGGCGGTTGTTGGAGATATGGGGACATCCCTGCTGGTCACAATTAATGGTATGCGTCTTTTAAGAAAACCAAAAGCCTAAATTGTATTTCTCCACCATCTTCCTTTGTAACCTTTTATTTCCTATAAGAATATGGTACAGGGAAACCAAAAAGGGAGGGTTGCAAATGGCTTGTGGAAGAAAGTACCTCTATCCTGGACAGTGCTACTGTGTTTACTGTTCCTCACCCCCCGCCACCATCCGGCGGCGTAGAGGCCGTTAATGGTGTCTACCCTTATACTAGGCTAGATAACTCATTAACATGCCACTTCAATTCTCAAACGCATTTTTTCTCTCAGGTATTCAGGAGTAAGAGGAGGCAAAATAATGGCTTGCGGAAAGAAGTATATCTATCCTGGACAGTGCTACTGCGTTTACTGCCGCTCCCATAACAGCAGCAGCCCACGCAGAGGACGCTAATCGCAAATAGAAAAATGCTATGAGAACCCCGGTTTTAACCGGGGTTCTCACATTTTCATACTTTTTCCTGCTTAGCTGATCATTGACCGCAGCCGCCTCCGCAACTGCTGCAATCGGAATCTCCACAGGAGCCCCCGGAAAGGGCCTGGTTGATGGAAAAATAGACGGCTTGCATCAGGTTATCCAATTTTTCCTGGGCATCCATAAGGTCCTTTATTACCGCATTAGCCTGCAACTGCTGCCCCATGATGTCGAAATGGTTTTCCTCGTCGGGATTGATGTTGATTCCGTCTTCCATTTTGTGCTGCAGCTTCATGCGCGCATCCTGATAACGCATCAGCAGATCATAGGCATCTTTGTCCATCATTAAACGGTTCTGGGCGGCCTGAATGCCGTCTATAACCTCTGACTGGGCAATAGCTTCACCCAGTTCATGGGCCATTCTGATAATTTCTTCCGTTGTCATTATAGCACCCTCCTAATTTGAAACATTAAAATGGGAATTACTGCAACTCCCCAAACATCGAAAAAGTCTTGGCCTCAGTAATTGTCACCTGCGCTATCCGGCAGATTAAATCCCGAGGTCCTTCAAAGATGACAATCCGGTTGGTGCGGGTTCTGGAAGTCAATTTTTCCGGATTGGTTTTACTCGGCCCCTCCACCAAAACCTCCACCTTCTGCCCTTCCAATTCCCGGTTGAGGTCGCTGGCGATTTTATACTGGATATGGTTCAGGCGCAGTAAACGGCTGCGTTTTTCATCAAGGCTGATCATCTCTTCCATTTCGGCCGCCCTGGTGCCGCTTCGTTTAGAATACATAAAGGTGAAGGCCGCGTCAAATCTTACCTTCTGCACCATATCCAGGGTGTCCAAAAAATCCTGCTCACTTTCACCGGGAAAGCCCACTATTAAGTCAGTGGTAATGGCCACTCCCGGTATCCGGCTGCGCAGCATCTGGCTCAATTCTAAGTAGTGCTCTTTAGTATATGATCGGTTCATGGCTTTCAGAACTGCATTGCTGCCTGCCTGCAGAGGCACGTGGACATGCTCACATACCTTGTCCAGGTCGGCGATAGCACCGATTAATTTTTCCGACATATCTTTGGGATGAGAGGTGGTAAAGCGAATCCGTTTGATTCCACTGACGCCGTTTACCTGTTCCAACAGGTCGGCAAAATCAACCGACTCTTTAAGACCTCGCCCATAGGAATTTACATTCTGGCCCAACAGGGTTATTTCCACATAGCCCTGGTCCGCCAGCTGGCGAACCTCTTCCATGATATCATAAGGTCTGCGGCTTCTCTCCCGGCCCCTGGTGTAAGGAACTATACAATAGCTGCAGTAGTTGTCACAACCGTACATGATGTTTACAAAGCCGCTCAATCCCGGCTTGCGCACTACGGGCAGGCTTTCTACTATCTCTCCTTCTTGGTCCCACACCCGGTATACCGCTTGCTGACCTATAGCGGCTTCCTCAACCAACAGCGGCAGCTCGTGGATATTGTGCGTACCGAAAACTACATCCACACCTTGCTTGCGCAAGTTAACCCTTATTTCGGGAAGCTGAGCCATGCACCCCCCCAGAGCCACCAGCATGTCCGGATGGTGTTTTTTTAGCTTCTTAAGCTCACCGAGTTTGCCAAACACCTTGTTTTCTGCCGAATGACGAACACTGCAGGTATTCAACACCACCAGCCCGGCCTCTTCAAGCTTCGGGCTGGGCCGGTATCCAGCCGCTTCAAGCAGCCCGGCGATTGTCTCCGAGTCGCGAACGTTCATCTGACATCCATATGATTGTAAATAGTAGGTTTTGCTTGCTTTTTCGCCCATGTTGTCCTCTTGAGTTTTACACCTTTGCGTTCATTTAATATCCCTATGAAATATATGGTATTTATCATTCTTGTCTGGCGTCTGTTGCTCTGTCCATACCAATACTCTCCGGGTTAACCTTCTTTAATACTTGCCCATCGCCCCAAAGAAAAAACCTCCTTCTACACCAATGAGTAGGTGGAGGTTCCTTTTTAAATCAACCGTTGGGCTATTCTAAAGTTCAAAACCAGGTCTAGCCCAGCATTTCATTGATAGAAGTCTTTATATCGTCGCTCAATATGCCGCCGGCAAACTTGGGTTGTCCGTTTATCAAGGTAATAGGATAGGGATAGCCCATTTGCAGGACCCGTCCGATCACCGGATATTTATCAAGGCCTTCCTTATCAACATCAACAAATTTTACTTCTACTTTATCCCCGAAACTGGCAGTAAGTTCTCCGGACAATTTCTGGGTTTCCTGCTCCCAATCATTAGCTGATCCACAGCTGTCGGCCACCGAGCAGCCGCTGCAGCTTCAGCCCCCACCTTGCGGCTGAGTTCCCTGCAGGATCTCTACCAGCACCTTTTCAATTTTGTCTGCCATAGTATTTCCTCCTTGTTCGGTCCTTGGAACACTTTGGTTCCATATATGGATGATAACAATAAACCCGCTTGAAAACAACGACTGCCTTATGTTTTTTTAAAGTAAAATTCTATATTCGATCCAGGATTCCGGTATAGGTTTCCGTTTCCTTTAAATCTGAAAAACCTCTGGTAAGTCCTTTTTGAATTTTATCCAATAAGTCCTGAGATTCCTGGCACAGTCTTCTCTGCCGGGTAAATTCACAACCGCTGGCCAGTTCCCCCAGATCTTTATCCAGCTTTTCAATGTCCTCCAGTATGCTCTGCAAGCGGTGGCTGGTGTTCACTCCAACTCCTCCTTCTTCCTCAATGAGCTAAGGAACGTTTTTCAACGCATTTTATTCCCGGAAGCTTCTTTTACCTTAATCAAAATGAGTTAAAGAACCCTAACCCAAGTCATCCTAATTCATTTTGCTTAATGCGGCCGACTGTCATGGGAGTCTTCTTGCAGCAGCCAGTGTACCTTTTGGCAGATGTGGCACTTGCCAAGGCCGGCCTGAACTTTATCGTTCCTTTTCACCTCAAACATAGCTACCGGTTCGGTGGTATTTTCATGCTGGCAGGAAACCGGTTCCAACTCCCTATGAAATATTCCATGATATACCCAATCACCGGTATCTTTACTGCAGTTCAATACAGCCACCGCCGAGTCGTTTAACAACCATTCCGGTACACCAAGGTTCGCTTGTACCATACTTCTCCTCCATTCAACACTTTTTATTTATGATGCCCCTTTTGGTAGATGCTAGTACTCTGTTAATCCTGATTCTGTGTATTGCTCGTCGAGGGAAATTTTTGGCGGCTCCTTGGCGTCCTGCCACCGCCGCATTAGCCCGTCCATGGGCGTCACGGCTCTTTGCCATCCTGGCACCACTAAACTAGCTCGTCCGTGGGCGTAGGTGGAATGAGTACTGGACGTATTAAGATTGACGACAACGCAGTCATGCGAAAATTTACCCGACGACAATATATAGAATTAGGGTTAACAGAGTACTGGATAAAGCATGATTATTGCCCATCCGAAGGAAGGGCTGTCTATGTTAAAATTGATCCATAACCGGAAAAGAGAAAGAAGAACCGGAGGAGGAGATACGAAAATGCCTCAAGACCTGATTTTAAGAAAAGGCCGCCTTTCATCAAGCCTCACCAAAGAAATGCTCAAGCACGCGGATTCGGGTTATGCTGACTGGCGCCGGGCTTCCTGGCAAGACAACCCGTCGATCATGATTTTTAAGGCCTGGCGCGGCGGCGAAATGCTGGGCTGGCTGGTTTATGACGCCGGCCGCAGCACCATTGAAGAACTGATGATAAGTGATGAAGCAGCGGAAAAAGATGTGCTTGATCAACTGGTCGGGCGAGAATCCCTGCTGGCAGTAGAACTGCCCGAGACCCGGGCTGAGCTCATCAAACGCCTGATCGATTACGGTTTTCGACCCATCCAGCGCAGGTCTGGGCAGGGCTTCGAACTCGCCCGTCTCGAGCTTAGTTCCGCCGTTCTGCTCAATAAGCTGGCAGCCGGACTGCCCGCCACTTCTAAAAACTCTCCCGCCCGGGTAGTGATTGAACGGGTGGACGAAACCCAAAGTGATAAAGAGATTGCCCGCTCCCTAAAATTGCTCATAAAAAAACTGGGCGGTATCAGGCGCTATGTCAAACCGGGCCAAACCGTGGTTATCAAGCCCAATATCGTAAGCGACCACGGACTCAAGGACGGAGCTTACAATGGAGGGGTGGTAACCGATATCCGGTTGATTGTGGCACTTGTTGATATACTTCTTCCTGTAGCCGGCCAGATTATAATTGCTGAAGGTTCATCTATCAATCGCAGTGAAACATCAAAATTGTTCAGTCTTTACGGCTACGACAAATTGGCGGAAACCGCAAACGGTAAAGTCAGGCTGGTCGATCTCAACAACGATGAGCTAGTGGAAAAGGAAGTCCCCCGGGGAAAACGCATGTTTTCCCGCAAGATACCCGTTACCCTGGAACAGGCAGACGTTTTCATCAATGTTCCGGTAATGAAGATTCACTTTGCCGCCAGGGTATCCCTTTGTATCAAAAGCCTGCAGGGCACCGTGCCTCCCCTGGAAAAATATATGACCCACTTCTTTGGCCTGTGGCAAAACCTGGTCAATATTCACCATCTTTTAAAGCCCCAGTTGTGGATAATCGATGGAATAACCGCCCAGGAGGACTTTGGCCCCCTTTCCGGAACACCCAAACCCATGAACCTGCTGCTTGGGGGAACCAACCCGGTGGCTATTGACGCAGTATGCATGCGCATCATGGGCATGCGGCCGGAGGATTCACCTCCGGTTTGGCTGGCTCACCTGCAGGGCTTCGGCCCCATTGACCCGGCCGATATTGATATTGTTGGACCTTCCATCGAAGAACTGCGGGATGCTTTCATCCAGCCCCGGCTCAATTTGAGCAGCGGCCAGGAATTTATTATCCATGAAGGTAACGCCTGTCCGGGATGCCGCGGATATCTGCATTTCGGCCTGGCCAAACTGCGCAAGAGCGACCCCACAGCACCGGACCGTAAATTGATTGACCGGACCTTTACAAAAAAGGTTAACCTGTACCTGGGCCCCGAAACGGCTCATGATATAAACCCTGATGAAACCAACCTCTTTATGGGACTCTGCCAGCAGCACCACGCCGCCGACGGGCTCCACATGCCCGGCTGCCCGCCTCATTCGGAAGTCATATTAAGCACTCTTTATTCCCTATTTCCGGATATCAAACGCCCCAACTACGCTGACAAAAGTGAAGAAGCCAAACTGGGAGAAATGCTGGACGAGATCCTGGCCATGCTAAACAACGCCCAAACTGCACCATAAAAACCTGTGAGGATGATAGATAAATCCCCCCAGACCGCTATACCTGGTTGTTAAATACAGGGCGGGCTAAAAAGGCGAAAGAACCATCCCTTTGCTCGCCATGCCCTGCCCCGTGCCCTCTTCCTATGAATCAAAAAATGAGCTTTTTTCCCAGATAATATGTATGTTTGCATCTATTCAGGTGTATAATATAAATGCGAATGATTTGCATTTGCATTGAGAGGGGTTATTATGGAGGAATCAAGCAGCCACTCTGAACAACTGCGACTTCACGGGCAGAAGATAACCAAACAGCGACTGGGTATCCTGGCCGTCCTGGAGGCCGCCGAGACTCCCCTTACCGCACAGGATATACACCTGCGCTTGAACCTGGAGCAGTTTCCGATCAGCCTGTCTACGGTCTACCGCAACCTGGATCGGATGCTGGCCGAAGAACTCATTGTCAAACAGGGTTTTTATAATGATAAATGCCAGTATGCCATAAAGCGCAACGAGCATGAGCACAGCCTGATCTGCCTGGCCTGCCGCAAGGTGGTTACTATTGACGAGTGCCCATTGGAGCAATTCAGCAGGGATTTAAGCCGGCGGGAGGGATTCCAGATAACCGAACACCACATGGAACTCTACGGCTACTGCCGGGAATGTATTAGAAAGGAAGGTATCATCAGCAATGCCCCAAAAAATCCTTAAAATAATACTGGTTGCAGCCTTGTTGACCAATCTCATCGGCTGCCGCACCCAGGTTCCCACCGGTTCGCAAAACGATAAAAAGGTTAAAATAGTAACTTCCTTTTACCCGGTTTACATTATGACCTTAAACCTCACCCAGGGAATTTCCGGCATTGAGGTCGAAAATATGACTCCGGCGGCCTCCGGCTGCCTTCATGACTACCAGCTTACGCCCCAGAACCTCATTACTTTGAAGCAGGCAGATGTAGTAATAGTCAACGGGGGCGGGATGGAATCATTTATGGACAAGGTTGCCCAGGAAGTTCCCCATGGTAGAATAATCACCGCCAGCCAGGGCTTGAATCTCCTTAAAGACGCCGATGGGGAGGAAAACCCCCATGTTTGGGTCAGCGTGTCAGGAGCCATTGACGAAACCCGCAATATCAACCGGCAGCTCGCCCAACTGCTTCCCCAATATACGCAGCAGTGTCAGGCCAACTGCGATGCCTATGTCGAGAAATTGGAACAGCTTAATAGTGAAATGAAAACCGGGCTGGCCGGCATAAGCAAACGCAATATAGTAACCTTTCATGAGGCTTTTCCCTATTTCGCCCGCGATTTCGGGCTGAACATCGTTGCCGTCGTTCAAAGCGAACCCAATACCGAGCCCTCAGCCCGTGAACTGGCCGTTATAATTGATAAAGTAAAACAGACCGGAACCACTGCCCTTTTTATCGAACCACAGTATCAGGGAGTCTCGGTAGAGACGGTCGCCCGGGAAACGGGAGCCAGGGTATATACTCTTGACCCGGCCGTTACCGGCTCGAACCATCCCGATGCCTATATAAGCACCATGAAAAATAACCTGCAAACCTTGAAGGAGGCTTTGCGCTGATGCTGCTGGCTTTTGAGCACCACCGCCAGGATCAAAGTACCACCCGTGGTTCAAGCTGCGGGCTGTGCTGTACAACAGTAGATGAGCTTTCCGTTTTTCGGGGCGGCAAACCCATAGTGGAAAAGGTCAGCCTGCATATCCATTGCGGAGAAATTACCGCCCTGGTAGGCCCCAATGGGGCTGGTAAAACCACCCTGCTTAAAGCTATTTTAGGCGAACTGCCCCACAGCGGCAGTTTAAATTACCTGGATGCGGCCGGAGAGCGCAGTGGAAAACCGCGCATAGGATATGTTCCTCAAAGACTGGACTTCGATCTCAATTCCCCGGTAAGCGTCATGGACCTGTTTCAAGCCAGTAAAGGATGGCGTCCTACCTGGCTGTTTCCCTCCCGCCACCTGCGAGGCCCTGCCAGGGATATTCTAGCCCGGGTGCAGGCAGACCATCTTTTGGACCGGCGCCTTGGCGCCCTTTCGGGCGGCGAACTGCAGCGAGTGCTTCTGGCATTGACTCTGGAGCCCATACCCGATCTTCTGCTCCTGGACGAGCCTATCTCCGGCGTCGACTACAAGGGGATGCAGCTTTTTTACGCCATCGTCGGAGAATTAAAAAAGGAGTATGACCTTTCCATTATTCTCGTATCGCACGATCTACCCGTCCTGGTTAACATGGCAGACCGGGTCGTATTTTTAAACCGGACTGTTCAGAGTATCGGCTCTCCGGCAGAAGTTTTAAATCATCCCGGTTTCCTGAAAGCCTTCGGCCTGGATGCCCGTTCCCTGGAACTGCTGGGGGGCATAAAAATCCTCAAGGGAGGCAGTTTTGAAGATGTCTGAGCTGCATAGCCTGGTCGGACTGCTGCCCTTTGAATGGGCCCAACTGGAATTCATGCAATATGCCTTGCTGGCCATAATTTTGGTGGCTCCCCTTTTCACTATGCTGGGAACCCTGGTGGTCAACAACCGCATGGCGTTTTTCTCCGACACCCTGGGGCATTCAGCCCTGACCGGCATCGCCCTGGGGGTTCTTATCGGAATAAGCGACCCGCTCTGGGCTATGCTGGCCTTCGCTATTATCGTGGCTTTGAGCGTCAACTATATCAAAAACCGCACCGGTGCTTCAACGGACACCGTTATTGGGGTGCTTTCTGCAACGGCCGTAGCCCTGGGTATTGCCATACTCTCAAAGGGTGGAGGCTTCGCTCGTTATTCCCGCTACCTTATCGGCGACCTGCTCAGCATCACCCCCCAGGACATCATCGGTCTGGCCCTGGTTCTTATAGTGGTTTTCCTCATAATGCTGGGGACGTCTAACCAGCTTTTACTGGCCAGTATCAATTCTTCTCTGGCTCGCAGCCGGGGAGTACATGTCGGCCTGGTTGATCTGCTTTTTACCTTGAGCCTGGCGGTGGTGGTCACCATTTCGATCCAGTGGATAGGCATACTGATCATCAATTCCCTGCTCATCTTGCCGGCGGCCACCGCCCGCAACTGGTGCCGGGATATGAAATCCTACCACCTGATTACCTTCATTATCATATTGTTATGTGGAGTTGCAGGACTCATCATATCCTTCTATTTGAACATGGCTACAGGTGCCACCATTGTTTTACTTATCGCCGTCATTTATATCATAAGCTTAATCCTTCACCGAGCTTAAAATTTCTCTAATGAATTCCACCGCGCTTACGTCCCGTATAATTATCTGGTATATTTAAGCATTTTTCTTAGTTTTACGATATTAATATATAGCCTTCATTACTTTAAGCCTATTTTATCTCCCTGGTCTTGTATAATCCATTTTGGGGAGGGAGCATCATGAAGTTTTTCATATTAAATGGCCCTACCGCATCAGGTAAGTCAGCGATCATGGAATATATTATGATCCAAAACAGCGATTACCTGGAACCGGTCGTTTCTTTTACCACCCGCCCCCGGCGGAATGGGGAACGCCACGGCCGAAATTACTATTTCATCAATTCAGAAGACTACCTGGAATTAAAAAAGGACGGCCGGGTGGTGGAGGAAACCAAATACCTGGAGTGGCGCTATGGAGTAAGCCTGGGTGAGCTGGACCGGGTGGAAAGCACCATGAAAAACGGCCTCAGCATCATGAACCTGCATGGCATCCGGCAGATGAAACGCAGCGTTGGCTACCAAAAAGTGGTGAGCGTCTTTATCTATCGCGATCTGGTAGATATTGAACAGTCGATAAGAGAAATGGAAATAAGCCCGGCCGAAGCCGCCAAGCGAATTGATATGGCCAAAAAGGAAATGCGGGATATTTCAAGCTGTGATCACGTGGTTTATAACACCGGCTGCCTGGCTGATTCCTGCCAGCAGTTGACAGCTATAATTAAAAAAGAAATCAACTTCCGACCTCTGGAACGCCAGATAGAGGTAGGCCAGCAATACCGACACTTCAGCGGAGAATGTTGTGAAATCGTGGCCCAGTTGGCCGAACATACCGAAACCGTAAGCCCCATGGTGGTGTACCGCAGCCTGAAAACAGGTCTACTTTACACCCGGCCCTACGAGATATTCTTCAGCAAAAAGGAATGGCCTCCCGGCAGCAACATCATCATAAACCGCTTTGAACTGGTGAAATAACAATCCCCCCGCGGCGGGATCTACCATAATACTAGAGCGAGCCAAAAAGGTGAAGGTCAAGGAAATACAAGAAGCCGCGATTGAGGCGTACAAGTAGTACGTTGATTGAGCGGCTTCTGGTATTGACGCAGAGATTCGCCTTTTTGGCCGGTCTGGTTATTTTTCGAAGGCCTTCTGGATATCCTCCTGGCAAACCCGGGGCTGGGCAAAATAGATGCATATATCGCTATATTTATTGATCCATTCAATCCAGCGGCTGCGGTAAATATCCTCCGGCATCCATTCTGGGCACTCCCTGGACGCCGCCTGCAGAACCGCCTTTATCGATCCCATAATCAACTCGCCCATGTGGTAGCATCCCTGCTTGCCCATGATCATCCGGCCTACCATTTTACCAAAACCTGCGCCGACGGCTCTACCCTTGATAGAATCAAGGGTCTTTAACCCCTCATGGCACAAATCGAAAGGCACCCGCACTGCCTCCACTTCAGCATCCTCAACCGTAAAGTTGTGAGCGTTAAACACCACCCTGGTGCGCAAATCGTGCAGATCATCCTGCCAATACCCTAAAATTTCAAAACCCAAACCTGGAATATCCCTAACTTCGTACCTTTCGCTCTTTTCATACATTACCTGTTCCCCCGTCTACTAATTTTATAATTTATTTTATAAATTAAATAATATCCATTATAAAACGTCATTCACAAGAATCAACACCCACATTAATAATTGAAATATTGCAAATATTCTTACTTTAAAAGAAGCGGCAGGTGTGCAAAGAGGAACACGTGATCGAAAATATGGCAAAGAACAGGCAACTACAACCTGCTCCTAAACCAAACGCCGCAATATAGATCTACAGTTTCTGGCAACCGTCGCAATAGTAGATGCTGCCTCCCAGGTAGCTCTCCTTGTGTATAGTGCCTCCGCATTTACAACAAGGCTGTTTTACGGTATTTTTACTCAGTCTGGTTATATATCCTCCCGGGCGGCCGTACAGGTCTTTTTCCGTATCCCTTCCCCCCTGCTCGGTCATCTCAATTAAGGTGCCGGTTACTGAACTATAAAGGGTGGATTGCTCCTGCCCGGACAGGTCCCTTATCTTTTTTTTCGGATGAATGCCGGCTTTATAGAGGATATCCTGCAAAACCCCGTTGCCCAATCCGGGTATGCGCTGCTCGGTGGCCAGGAAGGCTTTAGCGCTTACCTTTTGTACTTCCGGAGCTGTTATCAAATCTGTAAAATAGTCCTCGTTAAAATCGGCAGTCAGCGGGGACGGCTTTTCCCGGGCCGCCAGGTAATAGGGATTTTCAAGGCTTCCTTCTATAAAAGCCCCCAGGCCTCCATACATCTGAACCGATGCGGAAAGGGCGCTTCCGTCTTGGAACTCCACTAAAAGCTGGTGCTTCTTGGGGCGGGCTTCCCCCTTCTCATGAAAGCGCAGGTTTACCCCGTCGCCAAAAAGCATGCGAGTTGAGCCGGCCTCTATTTCCAACAGGCCGCCATACCCGGCGGCCCCGCCAATGCTCTGCCCCTGCAAAAGATCGGCAAAGCTTTCCGGGTCCCCATAAAACCAGGCCAGCTTATGGGGTGTATAAGCGGTGACCACCTGGTGTATCTTCTTTCCTCCGAGAGACGAGCGTATCTGGCTGGCTATAAATGAAGCCTCAGGTATTTCCAGCATTTTATCCCCTCTTTTCCCTTTGCTTTAAGTAAATGGTATCATTCACTCCTAAAAAAACAACTCCAGCCGGTCCGCTGCTTAGGGCCGCTCTTTACAGTGAGCCGACCAGTTCGGTCACTGGCATGTTTTTAACTCTCTTGATTGGCCCAAGCACCGAGATAATGGTAATTAATCCGGTAAATACAGTGATTCCGATGATTTGCAGCCCTGGAAAATGCCATACCATATGAAAGGGTGCCATTCCCGACTGTACAAGCCATCTTTGCAGGATCAGCCCCAAAATGCATCCAGCCGCCAGTCCAGCCAGGCTATAGGTGGCGGATTCCATCAAAACCATCTTCTTAAGTTGCAGACCGGCCATACCGATGGCCCGCATCAAGCCCAGGTACCTGATTTTGGCCGCTACGCTGGTGTTCATGGTGTTGATAATGTTTATTATGCTGATCAAGGCGATCACCG
Organism: Syntrophomonadaceae bacterium; assembly: GCA_040217815.1. Lineage (GTDB taxonomy): Bacteria > Bacillota > Syntrophomonadia > Syntrophomonadales > Syntrophomonadaceae > UBA5314. Next base: position 39,742 of record JBEHWI010000005.1, read on the forward strand.
CCAGAAATCCGTATACAAATATGGCAAAGGTGATAAAAGTTTGATTCATTTCGGCATTTTGCTGACGCGAGTCTAAAAAGTTTATATCTGGATTTAACATCAGTTTTATCTGTTTTACAGTCTCTTCTTGATTCTGTTTTTTAAGCTGCAGGTCCAAAGACTGATAGACAGCTTTTCCGCTTATATCGTTAAACATTTTTTCGGTGGTAATAAAAGTAGCCGCATGCAAGGTCGAATCGCTGAACGGCACAGAGCGCAGTATGCCCATTACTGTATATTCGCGAGCACCGACCGGGGTGTTAATAATGACTTTATCGCCCACTTTTAATTGAGCCGTCTCAGTCCCCACACCCTTTCTATTCGTGAAAACTGTAGCTATAATGCCATTTTGCTCATTCATTTTCTCCTCGGAAAGCTCCCCTTCAATCAAATCGTCGCGAGCCCACTGCAACTGGTTTTGGTCGTACGAAATGAGCCAGGAACTCTCAGGAGAATAAAACAATCCATTTTCTATGGTTGTTGCTTCCGGAACCGCCTGCCGGTAGGCATCGGTCAAGCACCCGGCGTCAAAAGCGGCCTCAACATCGGCGAACATTCGGCCATATATTTTATCCACACCTTCCAGCCCTGCCAACCTGGCATACAGATCCCCGCTCAAACCTTTTTCAGAAATGAGAGAAATGTCAGGGGTATAGGGCTTGGTTGTTTTCAGGCTCTTGTACATAAAATCAACAAACACCTGAAATCCCAAAAACAATACGATGGAGAGCGCAATAGAACTGGCCATCAATACCAGGGTGCGCTTTTTTAACACCGCGTTGTTCACGCCCAGGGCCGTCTCAATCGGGAAAAGCCTGGTCAGTAATCCTTTTTTAATTTTTTGGGAAGTCTTTACCTCATTACTCCCGGTTACTGCGTTTACCGGAGAAACCCGGGCAGCTCTTCTAGCGGGGCCATAAGAAGCCACGAAAACAGTCAAAAACCCAATACTGATTCCTGCGGCAACACCGCTGAGGCTGAAATTGAAAATGGAAATTTCCCCAAACAAACTGGTGTTATAGTACTTCAATAAGGCGCAACAAAACAGGGCCATGCCCATACCGGCCAGGCATCCAAACGGAATGGCTTTAAAGGTGATAATAAGCCCTTCCCTGCGCACCAGCTTTTTAATCTGGCCCGGCGAAGCTCCAATACATCGCAAAAGTCCGAACTGGCGCACCCTTTCCATTACCGATATATTGAAGGTGTTGTAGATCATAACCACCCCGGCTATCAAGACCATGACGAACAAAATAGCGCCAGTCATGTAAAGACTGATGACTGATTCCTTGTCGTTCTGTCCCATGACGGCCAGCAGGCGATCGTTGCGCGCCAGTCGGTTATCATCCAGGTTTAGGTCGCCTTTAATCACCTTTTCAGCCTTCAAGATGTTTACCCGGTTCTTGAATTCAATAAAATAGAAATCCTTTTTGGCGCATTGCAATGTATCGGCACCCGCAGGTGATAGCATCACTGCCGGTGTTCCCTTTGCTTTCATGTGACCCAGGTCTTCAAAGGTCCCGGAGAGGACAAAGTCCCTTTTGGTACCATCAGCAAGGGTGGTTGACACTACATCGCCCACTTTAAGGGATAATTGCTGGCTGTTGGCCGCCCATACTTCCAACATGATTTCGTTGGCCGCGGCCGGAAATGCGCCCTGCAGCATCTTCACATTCATGTTCGGAGCAAACCTGGCATCTAACGCACCCATCCGGCAGGAAATATCGTTTATCTTGGCCGTGCCGAAATCCTGCCAGCGGCCGCTGTTCTTGACGTCAATACGGCTGTCTAGAATCTGCATTTCCCGGGGCGAAGGGTCTATCAAGGCCAGGTGGTAATTGCCGTAATCATGGATTATCTGCACCGTTTCAAACTGAATGAAGACATCCAGCATAGAAAATATGCCGGTTATCAAAGCCACCGATATGGCTACACTGATTATGGTTAACTTGCTTTTCTTCTTATGGGCTTTGAGATATCGCGAGCTCAGGGCCAGGTAGTCTTTCATTGTCTGCCCCCCTTAAGCTCACTGACGATGCCGTCTTCAACATAAAAAACCCGCTCGGCATATGCGGCGTAATTTTGATTGTGGGTTATCATAATGAGGGTTTGATTATACCTCTCAACCGACAACCTCATCAATTCGATTACCTCCCGGCTGTTTTTACTATCAAGATTTCCGGTCGGTTCATCGGCCAGGATGATGGCCGGCCGGCTGGCCAGGGCCCGCCCGATAGCCGCTCGCTGCTGTTGTCCGCCTGACAACTGGTTCGGCAGATGGTGTTTTCTTTCCCTCATTCCCAAAACGCCGAGCAATTCGTTAATATATTGCCAATCCGGTTTTTTATGGTCCAGCAGCAGCGGCAGAACCATGTTTTCTTCCACACTCAATTCGGGAATCAGATTGTAGGCTTGAAAAATGAAACCAATATGACGGCGGCGAAACACCGCCAGTTCTTCTTCCGGCATGGCAAACACATTGCGCCCGTCCACAAATACCTGACCGGATGTCGGATTATCCAGGGTCCCCAGCAAGTTTAACAGGGTGCTCTTGCCTGAACCGGATGGTCCAACAATCGAAACGAACTGTCCTTTGTCTATGGAGAAAGATGCCTTCTTGATTGCTTCAACCCGTGTTTCACCGCTTCCATAGGTCTTTGATAGGTTGAGAGTTTTTAGTACCTCCATCCTTTTACATCTCCCTTGCTGTCCTTTTATAAGAAAGATAGCATTCCCATCTTACCAGGGCGTGAAGGCCGGCTTACAAATTTGTAAGTTTGGGCAGATGAACGGTGAAAACCGTACCTTTTTCCACCCGGCTTTGAACCCTGACAAAGCCCTGGTGCATTTCTATAATTGATTTGGCCAGGGTTAATCCGATTCCACTGCCCTGTTTACCTTGAGAAAGTTTGCTGCGATAAAACCGGTTGAATACAAAATGAATATCATCTGGATGTATACCTTCTCCGTCGTCCTCAACCGCTATAGTCACAAAGAGCGGGGTTTCTTCAATAGAAACCCGAATCGTACATCCAGCCCCGGTGTGCTCGACCGCATTTTTAACCAAATTGCTTAAAGCCTCCAGCATCCATTCCCGGTCACAGGTGAATCTAACGCTGGGCTCAGCCATGATTTCCAGGCTCTTTTGCTCCCTTTCGATCCTGGTTTCAAAGCTCTCTGCCACCTGTTTGACGATATCGTTTATAGAGCAGTCTCTTCTTACCAGATCTATAACACCTGCATCCAGACGAGCCAGTTTTAACAGACTGGCAATCTGGCTTTGCATGCGCTCCAGTTCGTCTGAACTGCGGTTCAAGAAATTGGCTATGGTATCATTGTCAATATTTTCATCCTTCATGATCTCGTTGTACATGAAAAGAGCGGTCAACGGGGTCTTGAGCTGATGTGATATGTTAGTCAAATTATCCTTGAGCGACAAGCGGCCGGCCCTCTCCTTTTCAATGTGGGTGCACAGCGAGGCGTTCATAATATTGATGGAGGCGGCCAGTTGGTCCAGGTTCCCTTCCGCGCCGTCGTTCAGTTTTACACCGGTTTCACCATTCATAATTCTCTGCACATCCCGCTCGTAACGCTCTATCCTTCGGTAATGCCGTCTTAAATAACCATAAACCATGATCAGTACTATTGAGCTCATTAACCCGGTCAGGAGCAATACTCTGGTCATGGTGGTTCTATAAATTTGATCTATGTCGGGCATTAACTGCGGGGGCAGGCTCTCTTTATATCCAGAAGGCTCGAGCAGCCTTTGCCCTTCATCAAGATGGGCCGGTGATTTTTCTGAGGTAAACAGCGAGGGGATGCTTGCGACCCATTCCGGGTGCTGCTGAAGAAGATACCCTGCCAGCCTGTAGTCGTGGGCTGTCATCTGGCTTTTAAACTGTAGCACAGAAATATAGCTCGTTATCAGGGCAGTGATCATCCATAATAGCAAAACCGATATCAGTATGAGGTAAAAGCGTTTAGCATCACGGTTTTTAAATACTCCCATAGACGACCCCTCAAGAAATATTCCACTTGTATCCCATTCCCCGAATGGTGGTTAAAAAGGCGGGCTGTCTGGGAACGTCTTCAATTTTATCCCGAAGCCGGCTGATGTAAACCGCCAGGGTATTGTCATCTACGAAACTTTCCCGGTCCCAGAGCCGCTGCATGATCTGGTCCCTGGATAGTACTATACGCGGGTTCTGCATAAAAAGGCATAAGAGTTTGAACTCGGCCGGAGTCAGCTCAAGCTCTATTCCGTCTTTAACAACCCTTCCTTCCAGCAGCCTGACGGTAATCCCGTTTGAACAAAGTTCATCAGGCGATCCTGCGCTTGAGCCGTAACGCCGCAATGCCGCGTTGATCCTGGATATTAATTCATTGAGTTTAAAAGGCTTGGTTACATAATCATCAGCACCTATATCCAGTCCCATAACCACGTTGACTTCCTCGTCGGAAGCGGTTAAAAAAACAATCGGAATATCCGTTCTGAGCCTGATAGACTTGCACAACTCAAAGCCGTTTCCGTCAGGAAGCATTACATCCAGGATAATCAAATCATAGCTCGTATTGTTCAAAGACCGTTCGGCTTCCGCCACTGTTCTGGCCACGGTTACATCAAAGTTTTGCCGCTGGAGGGAAAAGCACAACCCCTCAATCAAACTCAGATCATCTTCAACCAGTAGTATCGTTTTCATAGCTTTCCATCCTTACAAGCTGTTCTGTTCCCTCATGGTTATTTCGCAAAAATGCTCCGGCTCTACTTGGATAACGATAAAAAAATTCTTACCCCTCACCTACAACAAAATCGATTCTCTGCAGAAGCCCCCTTTTACCATAATAACTAATAATTGTTAAAATAAAAGAGGCCGTTTGTCTTATCAACACCGACCCCTTAAAAGTCCAGCCAATCTCAAGTTATTTTACGGAAACAGCCTGAATATGATCTTTGAATTCGGAAAATGAGGTCTCGCTGCTGGGCAGGTTTCTCATAACGGAAAGGAAGCGATCGCGATCCAGAGTGCTGTCTGCCGATGCCATGATCGCTTTTATTAAATCCTCACCGCCCTCATGGTAAGAAGACAAACCATGCACACCCATACCGGGCTTAACCTGGGCTTTGAGAAACTGAGTCTCGTCATAAGTATAGGGCTTTCCGGCGGCATCAACCAGGATTTGCTCCCGTAGAGGCCCAATATTGGCGCATCTTTCCGGGAAGGTTTGCCCCTTAACCCCAAAAGACTCTATATAAGGTGATTCAATCCACAATCTCATTCCGTTTTGTTCTATAAAAATCTGCAGCCATCGGGTGACGGTGGTGGCATATTTACCGATAACCCCTTGCCGGATGGCAACGGCCAGATAATAAGGCCGATCCAGGTCAAACTCCATCAGGGTTCTTCCCGTTTTTTCATGCTTGAAGGTCCATTTGGACTGCCGGATAGTCAAAATACGGCCCTTTTTTCGCCAAAAGGCTGAAACCAGGGCCAGTACACAGGCCCCTAGAATCACTCCGATTACGATAGGAGTGGACATCGATTCAGGATACAGGTTGCCTATTACAATAACAGCAATCATCGGTCCCAAAAAAAACGTAAGCGATATTACCAGTTCATACCAGTGAAGCCGGTCCGAAACCTTGAAATCTCCCGTCATAGCACCATCCCCCTTCTACCTTCAATAAATATCGAAATAGTATTTAAATATCTTAAGCTCCAGAAATTGGGCTTTGAAGGAAGATGAGGCTCTGGTTGACCTGACGGTTTGGCCCCTAGAAATTAAATTCTTTTTCCCAATCAAACTCGCCCGATGCCTCCAGGCTTTTGGGCCAGTGGCTGCACCATTCTGGCACATTAGGCCTGTCCACTCGATCCAAGCTCGGGGTATAGGGCTTTAGATCGATCACCGGGCTGCCGTCGTGGGCGTCTATGTAGGCAATTGCAATGCGGGCCTTTTTATTATCGATATAGAGTATTTGAGCGGTTGACAGAGCTACCGGGTTGGGCCTTACCGGCGACCTGGTGGCAAAAACCCCCATGGTCGGTGGACCGTTTTTGTATGGGGAAGAGGCTTCCAAAACGTCCCGAGACTGCTCACTGTCAAAATCGCTAAACCACCATATAACATTAAGATGACTAAAACTGTCCAGTCCCCTTAACGCGGGGGCATATTTTTCATCAAGTTCGATAAACATACCCTCTTCAGTTATTCTCACCTTACCTATGGGGTTTACTATAAGCTGCTCCATAACAGACATCCTCCTTTTTTTAATAGCAGATTTGCTTTCAGCCCTACTGTAAACCCTGTCATGATGTGAGAGTCAATAAGCATAATCAGGTATGCAATTTCTCTACTGGAATTTGTATTTCCGTCAGATATTTACCCGGGTCCGGCTCGTTCCAGGGACCCCGGTGGCAGATTTGCCTGCTTTTTCCGGTCATTTTATACTGATCATGCTTCATTAACCACTCGGCCAATGAATGGTATGCTGATGCAATATTTTCAAACGGCCCGTACACCATGGCGCAAGCCATGGCCTCGATTTTTTCAGTCTCCCGAAAGGTGAAACCGGCTCTACTTTTATTGGTTTGGTTTACAACTACACACACCTCAACATCCACTTGGGTGTCTTTGTGTTCTAAATCATGGTATATTGCAAAGCACAGGTTATTGGGCGGTATGTCCAGGCCTTCATGTTCAATAAAGGCAGACATCTCCTGCCACAGCTCGGCTTCGGTGAAATAATTGGGAATGGTTTTGCGAAGGGACAAAACTTTATAGGCGGGGATGCATTTCAAGGTTACATTACAGTTTATGGAGGTATCTTCTTCCTCAATCTCTTTGAGGGCTATACCTATTTTTACAAGCATTTCCTGTTGGTGTTTAATAGTTGATTCTATTTCCTGCCGCTTGTTTTTGAGATGCCGGATTATTGAATCATTTTCCCAATGTTTGATCGCTGCATCCATTTCGGCAACATTAAACCCGATATCCCTTAAAAAAATGATCTTATGTAAAAGGGGGATCTGTTCCACGGAATAGGTTCGGTATCCGGTAGCATTGTCAATGCTTGCCGGTTTGAATATTCCGTTCTCATCATAGTAGCGCAGCATCCGGATGGACACCCGGGTCAACTTGGAAAACTCGCCGATTTTGAATATCGCTTCCACCCCCTGACCTGTATCCGCCCGCCTCAGTGGCACATCAGCGCATATCCCAGTCTCTTCTCAGCAAAGCCAGAATCTTTTGGTTGCGGAATTGGCCTTGCGTAATTTCATATTCCCTGAGCAGACCTTCAATTTTAAAACCCAACTGTTCCAAGGTGTTGACGGACCGGGTATTGCCTTCGGTTACAAAAGCCTCAATCCGGTTGAATCCTTCGTTTACGAAACAATACTCAAGCACTGCGGTCAATACTTCTTGCATGACTCCTCTTCCCCAAAACTCAAAGCCCAGTTCATAGCCTATTTCTACCCGCCGGTGTTCTGCTTTAACATTGTGATAACCGCAGCTTCCTATTACACGTCCGGTTGTTTTCTCAACAATAGCCCACCGTCTTCCTTCGTTATTCTCTGGAAGGCCGTTTAACAGGTCAATCATAGCCTGGCTTTCATCCAGTGATTTAAATGAAGTGTTCATAAATTTGGTCACTACCTCATCGGACCAATAGCTATGCAAGATTTTTAGATCGGCATTTTCAATTTTTCTAAGTAAAAAGTTGCTGGTATGTATTTCAGATGAGTTCATAACTATAATTCCCCCCGTTGCTACGGCAGCTGTTTATATGGATGCTACTTATATCTATTTTCCTTGCAGGGCCCGGGCCAGTTCTTCCATCTCCTGGCGGGCTAGATCGTCCCGGCCCGCTTTGGATTCCATATGATGCTGCATTTCATGATATACCGTGTCTACAATCTCAGCCTCCCAGACATCACGGCCACTCCCACCCAGCAATCCAACGAAAGAACCGTAGTAAAAATTAATAAAACAGCCCAGGTGAGTTCCTTCAATATACTCTCCTAGAATGTAGTAGCCTTTCTCCCGCTTGGTTTCCTTCTGAAGATTGAACCCGCCGTTTAAGTCTTTACAAAAATGCGGCGGAACTTTATTAACCGCTTCCTCCAACATGTCGGCAAATTCATCAAAAGTAGGTGGCTTCATAATCTCCTCCCCAGGACTTTATCTTTTAGGTTTATAATTCATACCCATGTACTTGTCACCCTGGCGCAGTTCCAGGAGCATCTGGTTTAACCGCTTTTGAACCGTCTCAGGGCGTTTGGCGCGGTTTATCCATCCTATATAATCGTTTTGCTGGTAGGGCGGCCGGGCCAGGTATTTCTCCATCAGGTCCTCTTTTAACAACGCCTCTTTCACAAAATCAGACATAGGGTTAAGGCTTCTTTTTAATCTGGAATGATCCACCGCCTCATTACTCCCCTTTCGAAAAGTAAAATTAAAAGGCCAACCACCCAAGATGCTCCAGTAGTATTCTCAGGCCTATTAAGATAAGAATAACGCCTCCGGCAAGCTCCGCTTTGGATTTGTACCTGGCCCCAAAAACATTGCCGATTTTCACACCGCCAATAGAGAGGAAAAAAGTAGTGATCCCGATTATGGCAACCGCGGTTATTATGCTTACTGATAAAAACGCCAGGGTAACGCCTACCGCCAGTGCATCTATACTGGTGGCAACCGCCAGCACCGTCAAATTACGCAGGTTGAAATTGTCCTTCATCCCGTTCTCTTCCTGACGGGATTCATAAACCATTTTCAAACCGATGAAAAGCAGCAGAATGAAAGCGATCCAATGATCTATTGATGTGACGTATTCCTTGAACTGGGTTCCCAGAAAATATCCCAAAACCGGCATAAGAGCTTGAAATCCGCCAAAGAATAAACCAGCAACGATCGCCCGCTTATAGCTCATCTTCCACATGGATAAGCCAATACTGATGGATACTGCGAATGCATCCATTGAAAGTCCAACCGCGATAATAAAAATGTCCAGGATGGTCATAGCATCATTCTCTCCTGCATCTAGAACCCGGCAAACTTATTGAACTGCCGCCCAGTAATGGTCAAGTTCCATCTGCACACATTTAATATTTTAAAATATTAAGCTCTCAGTTTATTTATGACCTGTACAGCCGAATTCTGGCCCCTCACTGACATATTTCAGGACGTACCAAAACCCTTATATCAAATGAAGGATAAGGTATTGCATTATGCCTACCAGCGCTCCAATGACGGTTCCATTTATCCTTATCCACTGCAGATCGTTTCCCACTTTGGCCTCAAGAGAAATTACCAGGCCCTCGTTGTCCAGACTTTCAAGTTTTTCTTTGACTATCTGTCCGATTACCCCATGATATCTCACCAGCAGATTGGCCAGTTCATCTTTAATCCGGTTTTCAAGTACAGTTTTGCGCTCCTCATCCTGACGGATCAGCTTGATCTGTTTGATCGCCATATCGGCAAGGTAATGAATTAACGGCATATCCTGTTCATCGCCGCCCAGAAGCTGATTCTTTAAAATCGTAAATATCTCGGTAATTGCCTCAAAGCCGATCTCGCTTTCCGCAATATTCTTGAGCATGCTGTTCAATATAAGGGAAGCGGCTTCAGCATCGGCCATTTTAAGCTTTTGCAGTTCACTCTTCACCTTGATATGATAGCGGTTTTCCGGAGCCTGCATTTCAATGAGCATTCGGTTAATTCTATGGGACAAAGCCCGGGCGGCTTGATCATAATTCAATATGTCCAAACTCTCGCCCAATCCCTTGCTCAAACGGCGCAAAAAGTTGCCCTGGTTTGAATAATCGTCAGCTGTTCTAGATATAGTCCGTTTGACGGCCCGTTCGAATTCATCCCCCCGGGTTGCCCCAATCGCCCAGTCTAGCATAAGTTGAATGAGCTGGTCGCCATACAGGTTCTTGATAGAATCCTCCAGATGCTTGACAAGTTCGGGAGATATCCTTATTCCACTCAAATTATCCTTGATCCCGTTTTGAACAAAATGTGCCACATCTGAGGGGTTTATTTCCTTAAGGGCGTTTTTCAGCAAGGCTTCCGCCAGTCGCTCCAGTTCCCGGCGCCCCCGGTCCGTATCCAAAGCCTCGGCCAGTCCGTCAATAATCTTATAATCGTAAATCTTGGCCTTTATAAAATCCAGGCTCAACCATTCGGTTTCCACAATAGAAATGATTCCTTCAATGATACGGTCCCTGTTGTTGGGTATGATGGCCGTGTGGGGAATAAATTTCAAGCCCAGGGGGTGCCTGAACAAGGCCACCACTGCGAACCAATCGGCCAGGGCTCCGACCAGGGCAGCCTCACAGGCTGCAAAAAGCAGGCCTCCGCCAAAGCCTGCCCGGTAGGGCCAGGTTGCCAGAGCGCCGGCTAAAGCCAGGGCAAACATGGCTGTAGCAACTTTCTTCATCCTATTCATCTGCGCTCCCTTCTTTACTGGATAGAAGCGTTAAAATACCCCGGTCCTGCAAGTTAGGCAGCAGCCCACCTACTGGCTTTAAAAATACCGGTCCTCAAAGAGTCCAACCGTGGTTCTTATGGAATTTTGAGCTTGACTTCTCTAGAAATGTCAGGCTTATTTTTGTATTTTTCGCCTTGCTTCAAACGCTTCATTTGCTTCCATGACCCGGCGGGCCAACTCCTGGTCCGAACAGGTAGGTTCTAGTAGCTGATCGTTATTTAAAAATACATTATAAACCTTGATGGCCAGGATGGCCAGTTGGGATGAATCGCGAGGTACTTTTCCCTCCGGGAAGCATTCCGCACGCTCTCTAATAAACCGGGCCGCTTTTTTTATTGCAGCATGCTGGTCCAGGCCCGCTTGACCCTGGTAAGAGAATTTCCAGCGCCGTACCCGCTCGTTAACCAGTTTTTTGTCGTCTTCTCCTGCGTCTATCCCGGATGCGGCAAATATCCGGCAGTCATAGGCCCGGCAGGTCAATGAACGGTGTTCATAGATTGAGCACCGTTCATTAACCAGCAATGGACACTGGCCGTTCTCAAAATAGCCCAGGAGCCGGTTGCCCCTGGGCAGTCCTGGAGCCGGGAACAACAGCTTCTTGTCAATCCGGAGCAGGGTTTCTTTTTCCTGGGGTCTGATATGGATAAAATAAGAAGCCTGGCAGCAGGCCAGGCAGTCGCCGCAGGGTACTTCCATTCCTTGATCCTGAAGCAGGGCCTGGCGGAAATCCTCAAGCCAGATAGAAAAATCACCTGCGGGTATCTCCTTGGATTGTTCTATTTTGATATCCGAATATCTTGTTTTATCATCCATTGGAATAGCGCCTTTCTTGCCCCTTGTTCCTTCCATTATACCTGATCCTTATTATCCGCGCCGTGAAGTATCCACGACAGCGGGGTGCAAAAGCTTTACTGCCCGCACCAGGCCTGCAGCGAATTCGATACCGGGCCACAAGGGTACTGCTTTTTATATCAATTTCCCCGGGGATAAAAAAAAGTGCTCTATATTATTTTAATATCTGAGGGCCATGTAAAATTTGCACATCTTCAGTAGCCAGAGGGAAAAATCTCTCAACTGCCCCAGCGCAATTCATAAGAAGATCTACCATTAAGGTTGAATCAACTACCCTTCCCGTAGAAATTATATTAACTCCCCTCCTGAACAATGGTTCCGGGAAAATAGCAGCTGTATGACCATAGACGATGACTCGTTTTCCCTGACATTGGGCCAATATTTCCTCCATGGTATTGGAGACCAGCGCACAGCCCGTAATTATTACCGTATCTGAAGCTTGAAAACAGGGCCCGGCGGTTTTAGCCGCAACCACCCTGGCGCATTGCGGTCCTGAAGATACTCCCTGGCTGGAAAACGCCGTCGCCTTGAACAGTTCCGGTTCCAGTTCAGTGACATAGGTGGTTCCTGCTATTTGGGCCACATTGCGAACCATCCCCCCAAAGCCGACCATAGTCACTGTTTCTCCGGGTTTTACCTGTTGACTGGCATGTTTCTCTGCTCCGACGGAAAATTGGTAACCCGGTGGATTCAGATATTCTTCATTAATAAAAGGCCTGGACAGCGCGTTTAGCAGAGCCACCAACAAAGAGCGCAGCAGCAGTATAGAATTGTTGTCCGGCTTCATCCCCTCGATTTTTTCATGAAGCTCCCGGGCCACATCCAGCCCCATTTTACCTGGCTGGCCGGCTAGAAATGCTTCGATCGGGCTGTCGTTAAATTGCCCTCCCGATCTGATATTCATGGCCAGACCCATGTCGCCGTTGTTTAGCAGCATCCTGGAAAAAGCGGGGTTTATTACGATCTTATCTAGCCTGGGACTGTCCTTCAGATTTTCATGCAGATGCTCAATGACTTCCTGCAGAATCATATTGTTCTTTCCTTTCTTCATGGAATACAGACTCTTATACAAACTCCTCAACCGGCGCACAAAAGGTCATTAATTGTTTGCTTCGCTCATCGCGGGAGGTATAAAGCCGGATATCAATCCCGTAAGCCTGGCTCAGATTGCTCTCCTTGAGAACCTCCCGGGGATTTCCCGCCGCCAGAATATTGCCGTTGTGCATTAAGGCCAGCCGGTTGGGATATATGAAAGCATGATTGGGATAGTGAGTGGTCATAATTACGGACCGGCCCTCTTGAACCAGTTCTCTTATCAGCCGCAGGATAATTGTCTGGTTTTTAAAATCCAGGTGGGAGGTCGGTTCATCGAGCAGTAGTATCAAAGGCTGCTGGGCTAATACCCGGGCTATCAAAACCAGCTGCCGCTCCCCTCCACTCAGCTCCGTATACCGCTGCTCCCTCAAATGGGAAATGCCTACTCGTTCAATAGCTTCATCTACTACAACCATATCCCGATCGTTTGGAGAAGCAAAAAAGTTCAGGTTAGGTGCTCTTCCTACCAGAACCATTTGCAGAACGCTAAATGGAAAGGCAGTATCCTGGTCCTGGGGTACATACCCAATCGCCGAAGCAATTTTCCGCCTGGTCATTGAGGACAGAGTTCTGCCGTCCAATCGGACTTCACCCGAGAAAAGTGGCAACATTCCGGCCAAACACTTTAATAACGTTGTTTTACCGCACCCATTTTGTCCAAGCAGGCATAGGAACTGTTTATCCTCAAGCTCCAGGCAGATATCTGCAAATATGGTTTTTTCCCTCGTATATCCAAATTTTCCGTTTATGATTTCCAGTTTCATGACCAGCTCGTTCCCTTTCTGAGAAGGTAGGCGAAAAAGGGCGCACCAATAATGGCAGTCAAAATACCGATCGAGATTTCCGCCGTGGTCAGACTGCGTGCTAAATCGTCCATCAGCACCAGGTAGGTTCCGCCCAGTGATATTGAAACGGGTATGAGATCTTTATGATCTGGCCCAACCAGGATTCTCGCTACATGAGGTATGACCAGTCCCACCCATCCAATGACGCCGCTTATCGCCACGGCGGTTGAGGTGGCCAGGGTGCATAAAACGATCAGGACCACGCGAAAGGCTTCGACGTTCATGCCCAGTGATCTGGCTTCCTCCTCCCCCATGGCCAGTACATTGAGCCTCCAGCGAACCAGCCATAGGATGATCAGGGAAGCCAGCATAATGGGAACCGAGTAGGTCAGATCATCAGAAGATATCTTGGCAAAACTGCCCATCAACCAGAAGACAATGGCCGGCATTTTATCGAGCGGATCAGCCACGCTCTTCATCAAAGAAACCAGGGCGGAAAATAATCCGCCCACAATAATACCGGATAATACCAGAGTTAAAGTTGACGTGGTCTTGTATATGCGGCTTACTGAATAGGTCATACCCACGGCTGCCATTCCTGATATAAATGCGGCCAGTTGCACCACCGAAATGGGCGCTCCCAGCAATAGTGCGGCGGCCGCCCCTAAGGAAGCACCATTGGATACCCCCAGGATATGATCTGAAACCAGTGGGTTGCGAAAAACGCCTTGAAATACAGCTCCCGATACGGAAAGACTCATTCCCACCAGCAGGGTTAAGAGAATTCTCGGCAGTCGTATTTCGAAAATAGCCGTCTGCAAATTGGCCGAGAAATCTCCCCCCGCTGCAAAAGGCAGTTTAGAGATTATCAGGGATAAAATTATAGTCGCATCCGCCTGGAAGTTGCCGATGAACAACGACCCAATGACTGCCCCCAGGGGCAGAATGATCAAAATCAGCTTGTTTTTGAGCCACATACTACCCTACTGGCCCTTGCCCTTGCCGGCGCCGTTTCCTCCACCGGTACCGTTTCCTCCACCAGTGCCATTTCCTCCTCCACCGCCTTGACCGTTAGAAGCTGGCGGGTTGAGAATACTTTTTACATCATCATCTGTCAAAGTAAAACCGATGATTTCGGCCCAGTACTTTTTGATCTCATTTTCAATTACGATGTCTTTGAACTGCTCCGGGTAAGCCCTGGTGCCCAGCCAGAGGGGCAGCAGTACGGCGGATTCGCAGGAGGGCCGGTTCCAGATAAAGCCCCCTACCGGAAGCATAAATACCTGGTTGTTCTTTACCGCTTTCAGCTGCGACCATCCCGGATCATTTTTCAGGTCTTCCGGTTTGCCCGTATCGATGACAATAATATCCGGGTCCCATTTGAGCAGGTGCTCAAGGGATACGTTGGATAAGCCGCCCTCTTTGCCGGCTACTGAACTTATTTCCTGGGAAGCGTTTAAACACCCGGCCGCTTCAACTTGATATTGCATATAGGTATCGCCTCCATAGGTGGTGAGATGGTCAGCCCCGTAGCCCAGATAGACTTTGGCCTTCTTATCGGCAGGAATACCCTCGGTCTTTTGTTTCAAAACATTTAGTATATTGTCCAGGTACTGGCAGTATTTTTCCGCTCTTGCGCCGGCTCCAAATATTTCCCCAAAAAGCCTGACTTCAGCCTTTCTCACTTTAAAGACATCGGCCGGGCTGGAGCTGGTATCAACTCTTACCGTGGTTATATGGGCGGTTTTATCAACCAGTTCCATATCGGTCTCTGAACCTATGGCAAATTGCGGGTTGCTGTTTAATAGTGCCTCAACATTCATATCGGCCGCCTGGGCACGAGGAGCTGGAATCTGAGCCTGCCTGGGGTAGAATTTTTCGAAAAGCTTATAGCGGTACTGGCTGGCGGTCATGGCGCATAGCTTGTCCTGGGCGCCAACAATATACATGATCTGAACCTGTGGAGAGGTCAGTACTGCCACCCGCTCAATTTTGTCAACAGCCGGCAAATTTATTTTATTGCCCTTCATATCGGTGACAACCCTGGTGTTCTGCCCGGCATCGGTGCTGGTCTTTTTCGATGAACAGGCTGCGATCATGGTTGATAATAGGCCAAGTATCATCAAAACAATTAATACCTTGCGTCTCTCTATAATCTTCCTCACAGTCCCATCTTTCCCTTCGATTATGAATTCCAAGTTATTCAACATAGTCCCAATAACGAAGTCTTTCTCCTAATCTTCATTTTCTTCCTTAAGGCAAGTGCACTTTTCCTGGCCGTGGCATTCCTGGATCTGTATAGGAGTGCATTCACCCGGTTTTCTCCCCTCAAGCATCTCCGGATGTTTGCAGAAATCATCTTTCTGACACTGGCACATTTATATTCCCTCCCTTAGGATGAATTTCTTCGATTATAACGGCTGGTTAATGACCGCCATGCAGCCCTGATTGGCCAGGTTTCTGGCAAAGCATTCGATGCAGATATCGGCCCCGGTGGTGGCATGGGGAAACATGCTGCGGCTGCCCACAGCCACCCGTTTGATACCCATCCCAGCCCCGATCGTATCGGTGGGAATATCCCGGAAATACCCGGAGAATGGATAGGGTTTATTTTCGTTGTCATCTTCATAGTAGCGATGGCCCTGGGGATAGGCGAAGAAGTTGTGCCTTCCCATATAAATGGCAAAAAACTGCAGTTCCCCCTGCTCATAGAAATACCATCCATGGGAGTTGGCACAGCGCTGGTAGCTTAAGGGGAAGTCTTCCTCCCCTACCCCTTCGATAACTATCAGGGCAATTTTCTTCTCCGGCAGATGCTTTTCGAGCAATTCCCGGATGTCAGTAAGCGTTTTGATCTGCCCCAAAGTGGTTGCAACCGGAATGAAGTAATTATGTGCCGGAATATTGACCGGTCTTCGCAGAGTCAAGCCGGGGGCTTTGTAGGTATACCCCTCTTTGGCAACCACGAAGTAATCCGGCAGACGTATTGCATCTTCCGGTGTGCCTTCAAAAAGATGCATCAGCTCACTCTTGCTGACCAGCCTTTCCACCTGGGGCAGGCTCTCTATATACTCTAAATCCTTTATACTTGGCTCATGAATGCCGGCATAGCTAGCCGTCCAATTGCTGGCAACCGCCAATCCGTCCAGACGGCTCAGATTGATATAGCCCTTTATGGGAACCAATCCGCCCGAACCTACTATTACAGGCGTAAATCCTGAACTTTCTACCAGGCGATCAATCTCCCTGAAAACCGATTCAACAACCCGTTGACGTTCCTCAGTAGTCGTCTGGTGGAAGCGAAAAGTAAAGTAAGGGAGTCCGTAGCTAATAAAAGCGAACTGCGGACCGTACTTGCCTATGAGTTCTAAAGCCGTATCCGTGACCCAGGCATTGGTTGCCATCTCGACATCACCAGGAAAGGGATGTTTGGCAATAATATTCCTTACCATCTCCACCGTCGGATGGTTTATGTCGCGTTTGCGGCCGGTTTTAAGGTCAAATACCCTCTGCCATTCCCGGGCGTCTATTATTCCCAAACTCATAAGGCCACCTCCTGGGGATTCCAATGAATTCGAGTGCCGTAGATTCTGATCTCATTGCCGCATTCCTGACACCGATTCTCCAGACAATTGAAATTTAAAAGCCGGTCTCCTCCACAACCCAGGCTTAATCTCTCGATGACTTCGGCTCCGCACCTCGGGCAAACCGTATTAACCCAGTCAGAGCCGACAAAGTTGTGGAAATACACGTAATTCAGCTTATCCCTGACCAAATGCAGCGAATCATTGATCAGGTCAATGCTCGGGTACTCACAGCCTTTCATTTTGTATTCGGGCAGCAGGCGAAAAACGTGAAAAGGTATGTCTTGATCGATATCGGCTAGAAAAGCCGCCATCTCACCCAGTTCATGATCATTGACGGTTTGGATTACCGGAACTGTTACCTCTATGTGGTTGGTAGAAGCCAGTCTGCGAATGTTGCGAAGGATCGGCTCCCCATTTTTAATCCCTATATACTCCCGGTAAAAATCGGGGGACAAGCCCTTTAAACTTATATTGATAAAGGAGAAAATCGAGGCAATCATTTCTGTGGCTTCTTCGGTCATGTAGGCATTGGTCAAACAGCCCATAGGCATACCTATGGTTTGGGCTTCTTTAGCGACCTCCATAAGTGAAGGCAGGGAGACGGTGGGTTCATTAACGTTAAAGACAATGTTGTGGCATTTCTGTTTTTGGGCCATTTTCACAAGTTCTTGCGGTGTAAATTCGAACATACCTTCCTGCTGCCGGGCCGGCTCCTCTTTGGCCACAAAAGCATTGGAGCAGTAGCGGCAGTCAAAATTGCATCCAGACGTACCAATGACCATACTCTTGCTGCCGGGATAGGCATGATAGAAAGGAATCGACTCAACTTTAGAAATGCCGCAGGTGCACCATCGGTTGGGGAACAATTCTGCTATCCGGCCATCATCCTCGTAATACATTTTACACACGCCATGCTTGTCCCCGTTTAGCTCACAGCGCCATTCACAGTAATTACACCGCATTCCTGGCACCCTCCTTTTGAAAATTAGGCATATTTTGCCGACAACTACACAGATTGCGCGGCAATACCACCTGCAAACCCACCAAAGTGTCCTCAATGCTAATATTGTCGCCCAGGGCCCGCCTCAAATTGGCGTCAGTCATAACCGTCAGCGACGGTCCATGCTCGACGACCCGACCATCTCTTAACATGATAATCTCATCGCAATAATATAAAGCCAGGTTGGGATCATGCAAAGTTACCAGTGCGGTTACTCCGCGCTCTTTTACAACCTCTTTCATAAGTTCCATCATCCGGTGCTGGTTGCAGAAATCCAGGTGGGAATTGGGTTCATCGAGCAGCATCAACGGGGTGTCCTGATACAAGGCCCTGCATAACATAACCATCTGCTGCTGGCCACCCGAAAGTTCAGAATATTGAACATTGGCTAAATCGGATATACAGACCTCTTCCATGGCTCGATAGGCCCGACGCCTTTCTTCTTTACCTGGAGAAGACCAGGCCTTCAGCCTGGCTGCACTACCCATCAGGATCATGTCAAGCACCGGAAAAGGAAAAACCGAGTAATTGCTCTGAGGAACTACGCTTATGAGCTGAGCAATATGCACCCGGTCCAACTTGCTTACCTCTTTTCCCATAACCTTTACCCGACCCCGAGTAGGCTTCAAAATAGCGTTTATACAGTTCATCAGCGTTGTCTTTCCAGAACCGTTATGGCCCAATAAGGCGCAAATCCGTCCCTCGGCTATGGTGAGGTTAACGTCCTTTAAAACCGGCTTTTTGCCATACCCTGCGTGCATCTCATCAATTTCAATGCTCACCCTCGGATACACCCCCTTTTTTGCTCAAGACCAGATACCCTAGAAAGGGCGCACCAATTACCGAGGTAATGATGCTGATGGGTATTTCAGAAGCTGCGGCGGTCCGGGCCAGGGTATCCATCAGGAGCATGAAACTACCTCCCAAAAATGCGGATACCGGAACCAGGCGCTTGTGTTCGGTGCCTACCAGGTAACGGGCGATGTGGGGCATAATCAAACCCACCCATTTTATTTCCCCAACCGTGGAAACCGCTGAAGCCACGATCAAAGTGCTGATCCCTATGTACAATGTCCTCCATTTCCGAACATTGACGCCCAGAGATAGAATCTGCTTCTCGTCCTGGGTCATTATATTGAGGCGCCAGCTGAAAACGGTGAGAATAATGGTTCCCAGAACCACTATCGGCAGCGTTATTTCAACTTTGGTCCAGGTGCTCACCTGAAAACTGCCCATGGTCCAGAACATTATTTTGGCCAGCTGATCATAGGGGTTGGCGAGATATTGCATAATCGACAGACCGGCCTGAAAGAGGGCCCAGACCACTATACCTGAGATAACCAGAACCGAGGTAGAGCGGTCCAGGCTTCGGGCTGCCAAAAGGTAAGTTATAATGACCGCAAGTATTCCAAAACCAAAGGCGCATCCCTGGATCCCCAGAGTGGCTTCAGTAAAAAACACGATGCAGAGAGCCGCTCCAAAGGCAGCCCCTCCGGACACCCCCAGGATGTCCGGGCTGGCCAGGGGATTGCGGAAAATGGCCTGGAATACCACACCTGCCACCGAAATACCGCTTCCTACTGCAAAGGCCATTAC
Organism: Syntrophomonadaceae bacterium; assembly: GCA_040217815.1. GTDB lineage: Bacteria > Bacillota > Syntrophomonadia > Syntrophomonadales > Syntrophomonadaceae > UBA5314. The sequence continues at coordinate 59,188 of JBEHWI010000005.1, forward strand.
CACCCTGGGCAATCGCACATTCCAAAACACCATGGACGATTGATCACTGACCGGGGGGAAGACCCCATTGATATTAAGGCTTTCCATCACAATGCCACAGAGCTCGGAAATACTGATCGCATATCGACCCAGACTCAATGAAACCACGACCGATACCACCAGGAGCCCCGATAATATAATCCAGATCGTTTTGGAAGAGGTCGTTCCTCCCCGCGATTTTCCCGGGTTTTGGTGCCGTTCCACTTGCTACAGCTTCCCGCCCATAGCCGTGAACGAATGGCCCATGTATTTGGTGTAGAAATCATCAGCCATCTTGGTCATGTCGACGTCGGCAAATTTGTCCGGGTAAAAAGCCTTACCCATCCACACTACACCCAGAACACAGTTTGGCGCCGGGAAATCCCACCAGCCAATGTTAGATGGCATGCTGTAAACCTTTTTATTTTTTATTGCATTAACGGTTTGAAATTGGGGATTTTTGTAGATCTTGTCTTCTCCGTAGGTATCCAATGAGGACCCGAGGATTATAATATCAGGATTCCAGGTTGCGACCTGTTCCGGAGACACTTCCGTCCAATAACCTTTAAGGTCTTTGGAAACACTTACGCCGCCAGCCATCTCGAGCAAGGCTGTATCCAGCATATCTCCACTGGCTACCGTATAAACGCTTTTTGGGCCGGCAAACATGACGCGGGGTCTATTCTCCTTAGGCACAGTCGAAATCCGATCGTTTACCATCTTTAGAATCTGCTGGCATTCGGCTATGTACGCATTCCCCTTATCTTCGCAGTTCATTACCTTGGAGATCAGTTTAACGGCCTCAAAGGCTTCTTCAAAAGTCTCACCCTTTACAGCAACCACCCTGATCCCGGCATTCTCAATCTGGTTAATAATATCTTTGTCAGAAGACGCGTAAATAAAGATCACATCTGGTTTCAGTGCAATGAGTTCTTCAGGATTGATTGTAGCATGAGATGAAATGTTAGGTTTGGCGGCATAATTAGCATCAACCTTACCCAGGGCTTGTCCCAATTTTCCGTAAACCGCCTGGTCAACAAGCTTATCCTGCTGCCCCAGGGCAAAGATAACCTGGCCGGCGAAGTGATGGGTCCCGGTAACCTTGGTAACGTTTTTGGGAACATTTACGGTCCTACCCAACTGGTCTACTACAGTAATAGTCTCGACCGGTGCACCGGCCTTTTTGGCACAACCACCGAGGGTAACACTGACCATTAATGTCAACACCATTAACAAAGTCAAGCGCCTTTTCATAATTTTGCCCATTCTTATCCCTCTCTCTATCCAAGTATTTAGCTCAAAATCTCTAAAATGTAATCTACTCTAAATTTTCATATATCACCAACCTATCGCCAACCTAATTACCCTTAATTGTCTCAAACCCCCTATATAGAATTACATTCAATTAAATTATACTATATTGAACTTTTTTCTCGGCACCAATTTGTTTTATTATGTAGAATATAAAGAAATAAAAATGGAGGTCAAACATGGAAGCAATCACCCTTCAGCCAATCGGCGTGGTTCAGGGTATTTATGAAACCCCGGACTCGGTTCCTCTATGGGGACAGGACACCACCATTATTGAGCTATATCCTCAATTTTTGCCCGGTCTATTGAGGGTCGAGGAACATTCGCATTTTTGGATATTGTCCTGGTTTGATAAAGCGGTTAGAAACAAATTGACCATACGCCCGGAACGCATCTCTCCAACCATACCGGAATATGGAGTATTCGCACTGCGCACTCCAGCCAGGCCAAATCCGGTGGCCCTGTCTCTGGTGAAGCTCGAGAAAATTGAGGGAAACAAACTCTATGTTTCAGGATTTGATGCAATAGATGGCACTCCCATAATTGATATCAAACCCTACTTTGAGAATGATGTTATTTTTTCTCCCCGAGCACCTTATCTTAGACCATCCCAATTGGAAAAGCGTTGTGCTTATATGTTTAAAGAAGCCATGTATCATCATCAGGAAGACTGTCTGGACCTGAGAATTGCCATAAGGATGGGACTCATCGCGGAAGAGCAATTTGGCAAACTAAATTCGCCCGATTTGATGCTCGAGGTTACAGGTTCCCTTTGCCTGGGAGACGTCTTGCAGGGGTTAAGCAGAGCAAGGCTCTCCAATCCCCCCAGGTTTTCCTTTACTGCTTCTAATGAACGTAATATAAGCATCTGGTCCAGGGGCGATAGAAGACTTAGCATTGAATTGATAAAGGATCAGGCGTTACGCCATAATGAGGTCAGCGATGCGGAGCTATTCACCATAACAATTAGTTGAAATAACATATGTATTCATTTGGCTCTTTCACGTGAGGTCTTATAAAAGAAGGTAAAAAGAAATATAATTAAAATACAATAGGAGGAAGACATCCCTGGTTTAATAATTGGCCAGAATATAAGTTACTCCCCTATTTGGAAGGAGTTGACCACCATTACTGACCGTCCACCCCTCACCCCGGAAGAAGCCGCCCAAATACTGAAGATATCAAGATATACACTATATGAGCTTATTAAGCGGGGGGAAATTCCTGCTCGTCGCATCGGCAGGAAGATCCGCATTGACTATGATTCGCTAATGCAGTATTTGCAGGGCGATTCCATTGATAAGCGGCCTTCAGCATCTTCAGATGTTCCTAAAAACCCAAATCTGGATCATGATTTTCGTTTTGTAGGGAGCCACGATCTATCCATGGAGCTGCTGGCCGAGTTCTTGAATCACGCTTCTTCTTCCTTTTCCCTGAGAACTGATTTTAAGGGCAGTATGGAAGGGCTGATCGCTCTTTATCATAGAGATGCGCAATTTACTGGAATTCATCTCTGGGATGAAAAAGCGCAGGAATACAATCTTCCCTTTATCGAACATCTACTATTCGGGGAGGTTTATACGGTAGTCAATCTTGTCCAGAGAGTCCAGGGCTGGATTGTACCTGCTGGCAACCCCCATAATATCCAATCCTGGGAAGACATCACCCGGAAGGGGTTGCGCTTTATAAATAGACAAAGGGGTTCCGGCACCCGGTTGAGAATCGCTCAGTATCTATTTGCCAACGAAATTCCTGCCAGACAAATTCAAGGTTATGACCGTGAAGAGCGAACGCATCTGGGTGTTGCCCTCAAAATTGCCAACGGCGAAGCGGATTTTGGCATTGGCATTCAATCTGCGGCCCAGCGGATGGGATTGGGATTTGTTCCCCTGTTTAAAGAGAGATTTGACCTGGTTGTGCTACAGGAAGCGGCCGAAAGGCCGGAATGGCAGCAGGTAATGACAATCCTTAATTCGGCGGCTTTTCACCGGGCTATTGAGCAGCCGGTTGGCTACGACACCTCCCTCACCGGTAAGGTTATTTACGACACTCCGCAGTTTTTCCGTTTGAAGTCGCGCCCGTAGTCAGGGCCTGTATGTTCTGCCCCCTACTGGCAACTCCCGGCAGGTAAAACCTGGTGGTCAGCCAGTAGGACTTCCACTTCGTGTGCAGGCATGGGTTTGAAATAATAATACCCCTGGACTTCATCACACATTTTCTTATTCAGAAATTCGAGCTGGGTGTAGGTTTCGACACCCTCGGCAATAACCTGTAAGCCTAAACTTTTGGCCAGGTTAATGATAACCTTGGTTATGGCCCGGTCTTTTTCGCTTTTCTCAATCCCATGAACAAACTGCATATCCATTTTAATTCGGTCTACGGGCAGGGTTTTTAAGCGACTAAGTGATGAATATTCGGTGCCAAAATCGTCAATCGATATGGTAATGCCTAGCTTTTTAAGTTCAGTTAATATATTGACAATAAAACCGGACTGTTTGACGGCTGCGCTTTCAGTTATCTCCAACTCCAGGTATTGTGGCTTTAATCCTGTTTCCGAAATAATACTGGCAATCTGGCTGACCAGGCGGGGATTTCTCAATTGGATTGCCGACAGGTTTACGGCCATCCGTACGTGCGGCAGCCCCTTATCCTGCCAGGATTTGTTTTGCCCGCAGGCGGTTTTCAAAACCCATTCTCCGATGGAATTGATCAAACCGCTTTTCTCAGCTAAAGGTATGAAAATGTTGGGTGGAACCATTCCATATTCGGAGTGCTTCCATCTCAATAATGCTTCCAGGCCGGTTATAGCATTCGCTGAAAGGCTTATTTGAGGTTGATAGAAAAGCTCCAGTTCATTGCGTTCCAAGGCCCTGTGTAAACCGTTCGATAGAGCCAGCATCTTCTGTGACTCGTCCTTCAAATTTGGTGAACACAGAACATACTGGTTTTTGCCTTTATCCTTGGCGTTGTACATAGCTATGTCTGCATTTCTGATAAGATCTTCGGAATTTTCTCCGTCGACCGGAAAAACGGCCACCCCGGCGCTGGCGGTTATGTAGAACTCCTGGTCTTTGATCTGGAACGGTTGGCTGAAAAGACCAATTATATTATCAGCGACTTTAACCATGTCTTCCATTTTCGAAATATTATTAATCATGATAAGGAACTCATCGCCGCCAAACCTGGCTACCGTATCACTGTTGCGGATGCTAGCGACAAGCTCTGCGGCTATCGTTTCTAACAGTTCATCACCTTCTTTGTGCCCCATAGAATCATTAATCGTTTTGAAAGAATCCAGGTCTAAGAACAAGATGCCAACCATTTTCCCGGTCCTTTGGGCCAGCTTGATGGCCTGGTCCACCCGGTCCATGAATAAAGCCCGGTTGGGTAGCCCGGTTAGATGATCGAAATAGGCCATATGGCTGATTTTCTCGTCAGCATCGCATTTGCTCAAAGCATCGGCAATCACATTAGAAGTAATGCGCAGATGGTTGATATGGTCCTCGCTCCAGCGTTTTTTAGATTTTACCGAATAAAAAATTAGAAAACCCTTTAACACGTCCTGTCCTACCATCGGAATTGATATTAACGATTGTACCCCTTCCTTGATAAACTGCTGCTTTTCTTGAGCAGCTGATGCGGGGAGCTCCTCAACATCGGAAATATGAATAAAGTTATGGTCCAATATTTGGCCCATCCACCAGGAAAACTTCTCCGCAGGAAGGTTTCGAAATGGATTGCTAACCGGCTCAATATCGTCATCGCACCATTCATGGGTCATGGTCATTGTGCCTAGCCCTGAATCAAATAAGAACACGCAGGCCCGGTCTATTTGAAAGAATTGACCGCTTTGTTTGAGCAGCTTTCTGATTCGTTCATCAAGATTGGCGTAGTTAACCGAAACAAAATCAGCAGTAATCTCTCCGATCAGTTTCTGCAAACCTATTTGATTGGCGTTTTCTTTCAAGCGAGATAAGTATACATCATTTACATAGAAGGCCGCCCAAAGGGCAAGGGCAAACAGTCCAATCCTTATTACATGATCAGAGGCTTCCACCCGCACCACAACACTGGGGGCCAGCATCCAGACCAGGATCTGGGTTGCCAGGATGGACACCGCCATGTAAACCATCATCCTGCGCTGGTTGTATACTATAAAGATGATTATAAAAATGAAGGGAAAAGCCCAGATTGTAATGCTGGCAAATTTAATAAATCGGATTGTTACAATGGGAACCAGCAGGGTAATTATAAATAAGATTATATAATCCTTATAATCGTCGGCCAACCTGGAGCGTTGTATAATGTGGATAAGCAGCCCGGCCATTATTAAAAAAGTGCTGAAACTGATAACGTTTCGCAAGCTTATCCCGTAAATAAAATACTGAGAAATAAAATTTAAAAACCCGCCAATTATTAAAGCAAAGGTTATGTATAAATACACCCGGGCCCTGGTTGCATCGTTTAGAACTGTTTCATCCTTAGTCGGTGAAACAATATTCATCAAACCATATTTTTTCATGGCAATAAAGCACGCCGTTATAGGTATCAAAGTAATCAATGGACCTATCTGCGGTATGTTTATTGAAAAATAGGTATTAAGAGTCAAATCGCTCAGGGTTCCCATCACAAAGGCGGCTATCGTAGCAAGAAGAATCAGGCTGGCCTGCCTTTTATGATTCAGAATCTTGGACTTACGGCCCCACTGCCATATCAACCCCATTCCCGCCAGCATAAAGCTGCCATAATAAATGTTGAAAAACCAGTCCCAGTTATAGTCTTTGGATATATTGGTCCAACCTAAATTGGTGTGGACAAATTGATAGTGAGCCAAGGCTAAATCAGTGGATATTGAAAAAACATAAACGCACACCAATGCCGGTAAATATATCAAGGGATAGATCCATCTTTTGCTCAATATGCTTTTTCTGCCAGTCAAGATTAAAAAGAAATGCATTAAAATGCTGTAAAGGGATCCCCAACCGACAGCGGAAACCCTCCTCCAGAAAAAACAGATCGACAGATCAGGAGCTGAAATGGCTACTGAAAAACCGAAAGCCCATATTCCCATGGCCATGCATACGGCAAAGAAGGACCGGTTTAGACTCGCCCGGTGGTTGTTTATTATCGTATATATTCCGAAAACCGCATAGATGCCAAACAGAATAAAGAAAAGCAATGAAAACATCAATGGAATACTCACATAAATACCCCTTCTGAATTTTCTTCATGACTGGTAAATTACTCTATTGAATAAATTATCGTGTTTTTATTACTATTTTTTATAGTATTCGACGATTTGCCCGATAACTAGGTGGGTTGATTTGTCCTCGCCTTTGATAAGTCCTCTGTTTTTCTTGTGAGTCAGCCCTTTTTCTGGTACCGTACATTATTTCGCACAGTAATAAAAAAACGTCCACTTTTTGCCAAATATTGTGTCGATTTATTAACATTTTTGTATATTTATACGATATAAGTGTTAGAGAAAGAAATAAAAATGGGTAAGAGGTGGATTAAAATGTCAAAGAAGTTGCAGCAACCAATTAGTGTCAGTCAAAGAGAAAGCACGGGAGTAGTCGCTAAACAGGAGGATCGGGATTCGGCTTTAAAAAGAGACCAGGCCCGAAAAATGGCCCAGGATAAAGCCCGCGCCCGCACCATGGCCAAGCAACAGGCTATGGCTGAAAGGCTGGCATCGGCCACCGAACAGGTCTTGGCCGGAATCGAAGAATCAAACAGCACAATTAAAGAATTTTCCCTGTTGATGAACTCACTCGCTTCCAACAGCGAGAATATCGGACAGCATGCCACTGAAATACAAAACGCCGCCCAAAAGGTGAGCCTGACCGCTCAAGATTTAAAATCCGGTTATGAAACGCTTCATTCAGAGTGCACGGTCGGTTCCAATGCGGTTAAAGAGTCTATAAAAGGAGTAGAAGAAATGCTCAGCCAGCTTAAAGAATCGGCGGCTAAAAACGCCCGGTCCGGCCAGGGCATAAGCGAATTGGCGGAGCAGTCTCGGCAAATCGTAGATATAGTGCAAGCTGTGGTCATGATAGCCGATCAGACCAATTTACTGGCCTTGAACGCCGCCATTGAAGCGGCCCGGGCCGGAGAGCACGGTCGTGGTTTTGCTGTGGTAGCTGACGAAGTACGCAACCTGGCCGAAATATCAGAACGTTCAGCCAGGGATATCCGCGGAGTTGTTGACGAAATTCGCAATGAAATTGAGGATATAGTCAACGATATTAACGGAGTGGTTGAGGATTTTAATCGCTGGGAGAAAATGACCGAAGAGGTTACCCAAAAGTTCGGCGGGGTTGGCCAGCAATTTGAACGCTACCAGGTCCTGGTTTCCGGCTCAATAGAAGTAACCCAAAAATTGAGTGAAACATCCGATGCTCTCCTGAGCAAGAGTCAGACCATAGCGGCAGTCGTTGAGCAGATGGCAGCTAGTATTGAGGAATCCGCCAAAGCGGTTGAGGAGCAGAGTAAAGGACTGGCCGAAATAAATATCGCCACCGAGAATCTCAACGAAATGGCCGAAGAACTGAAAGACTCGACCAATATAAATAAATCCGCTGAAGAAATAGCGGCAACTGCTGAACAATTGTCGGCCAACGTTGAAGAGATCAGCTCATCGGCTGCTCAAATAGCCAGCGCCCTCACTCAAATGAGTTCGGCCATGAATACAGCCTCTGACGAAGCCGTTCTCAGCAACGAAGTGATCAAGCAAGCCGGCGATCATATTACCGAAATAGTAGATATAGCCAGGGAATCCGGTCAGCTTTTTGTTGAAGTAGCCCAAATGCTTGAGGATGGCAGGGTTCTGGCCCGTGAGGTCTGGCATGGTGTACAGGATAAGGTTGAACATTACGCCGTCGTTAATTCATCAGTAGAGTCTTTGCAGACCAAAATACGTCAAATAGACAAAATCGTAGGGACAATCAACAACGTTTCCATCCAAACCAACATGCTGGCCGTAAATGGTTTTGTGGAAGCAGCCACAGCTGGTGAACACGGTCGGGGATTCTCGGTAGTAGCCGGCGATATTCGTAATTTGGCCAGCGAGTCGGCCGAGAATGCTGAAAAGATTAAGGACCTTATTCAGGATATACAGACCCGCATGGACCGGGTCGTAAATGAAATCGCGCAATCGGAAGTTGCTTCCAGAAAAGCTGATGAGGTCATGTATGGCACGGCCCGCAACAACCAGGCGGTTACCCAACTGGTTGATTCGATTCAAGAGAAACGGGGAGTAATTATAAATGATCTCGATCAAATACAATTGGTTGTAGCCAAGAGCGCCGAAATTGGCGTTGCCGCTGGAGAGGTGATTACCGTGGGAGCCAGGGAAGTATCTGAAGCATCAAATATAGCGCAAGAGCAGGCCAAAGCGGTTGAGGAACAGGCCCGGGCTGTTGAAGATATTGCCTCTATTGCAGACGAAATGCAGATGGACAGTTAGTCGGGGAGAAAATAATATCAGGAGGTTTTCGTTATGAGCAGCAACAACTCCCCGGAAGACATGCAGTTGGTAACCTTTGTTTTAGGTGATGAAAGCTTTGGGCTCAATATTATGAATGTTCAAGAAGTAATAAGGATGCCCTCCATTACCCGATTTCCTCAGGCTCCGGACTATGTTGACGGAATAACCAGCTTACGCGGCAACATACTGCCGGTTATTGACACTCGTAAGAAATTTGGATTGGATGAGGCCGAAATAAACGAGAGCAATCGAGTAATCGTCGTAAATTCAGGGGGTACTATTGCCGGACTTAACGTTGATTCTGTTTCCCAGGTTTTGAGAGTAGACAACAAAAATATTGAAGCAGCCACCCGGTTGGCAGACGATTCAAAAACCACTTCGGTTACCAATGTAGTAAAATTGGACGGTGGAAAAAAACTGATCATGGTGCTGGATGCATGTTCCCTGCTTGGTCAAGAAGCCGTAAACCTCAATGCTACAGGCGCCATTTTTGCAGACAAGGACCATTTACAGTCCGTAATCGATGAGATTCAAATCGTATCGTTCCAGGTCGGGGATGAAGAATTCGGCCTGGAGATTGCCAAAGTTAAAGAAATTATCCGAGTTCCTGATATCGTAAAGGTGCCCAATGTCCCCAACTATATCAAGGGGATCATATTCTTAAGAGACACCTTGATGCCTATCTATGATCTGCGAACTAAACTGGGATTGAACAATGATGAAATTATGGATACCGCTCGTATAGTAGTTGTTGAAGCAACCGGCATGCTGGTTGGTTTAATCGTCGACCGTGTTTTTGAAGTAACCAGAATATCCCGGGACACAATTTTTCCACCACCGCAAATTGTATCCCATAATACCGGCGAATTGATTACCGGCATCGTCAGATTGGAGAATGGGAAACGAACTATTATGCTCATGGACGTAATGAACATTATAGATCAATCGGTAATGGAACAGATCCATTCTGCCAAGGACCTGGTTAAGGAGACAGATAACAACGCCGCCCATGACCTCGTGGAAAAACAGCTGGTGGTTTTTAAACTGGCCGATGAAGAATTTGGCGTAAGTATTGAACAGGTTCAGGAAATCAACAAAATAGCCCAAATTACTAAAATACCGCGAACTCCTCAGTTTGTTGAGGGTATAGTCAACCTGAGGGGTGATGTTATCCCGGTAATTGACCTCAGGAAACGCCTCGCTATGGATATACAAAGCAACACTGATCGGACCAGGATTGTTGTGAGTGAGATAAACAATAAGAAGATCGGTTTAATTGTTGACGAAGTTTTGGAGGTCTTGAGGATTTCGGCCCAGTATTCTGAACCGGTGCCGGATATCGTCCAGGCTGATAAGACGCAGGGGTTTATGGGCGGGGTGATAAACGTAAACAAGCGCATGATAATGGTTTTAGATCTGAATAATCTATTGTATGCTGATGAAATAAAACAATTGGGCAAACTGGACGCAACAGGTAAAAGGCCCGCCAAATCGAAAAAAGGCTAACTAACTCTACAAGAGGCCAGGTTCCCTTGTAAACCTGGCCTCTTAATATTTTGAGTCTTCAAAACCGCTTTCAAATTAGCCCCATGCTTTTCAATGAATCGGTCAGCCAGGTGTAGAAGTAATCGCAGGCCGCCTCCTCGCTGTCAAAGACCTTCAACCCGGTCTTTTTTCCACGCTCACTGTAATATATCTCCCATTTACCGTTGTTCTGTGCCAGAGTACAGGCTTCGTTGGGAAGCCCCCCCTCCAGTGAATATTCCGTTCGGGGGATTTTCTCATCTATTAATCTTTTTCTTAACTCTTCCCGGTTCATATCGTTACCCCACCTTGATCAATATTCCCGCCTCAATCAACTCGCGGATCGATTTGTCGAACATGTACTGAACTCCCCCACCCGGCTGGTCAAACCAGGGCGCTATCTCACCTGAAAGCACTTCCACCGGTTTTAGAACCGCATAGACGTTGTAGGGTTTGGTTTCGCTGCCCGGCGCCAGGGAACGCATCTCATAGGGAACGCCCTCGGGGCAGACAAAAGTGCCGTATTCGCTGCCGTAGCGATCGATTCTGGTTCCCGGCTGCAGGATCAGTTTGAGCGCTTCGCCCTCGAAGCCGTCGTTGGCCGGCCATATTATATTACCTTCCCGGTCGGTCCATTTGGTTATTTTAACATATTTTACGTCCACGCCCAGGGCCTGGCTGACAAAGCTGAGCGGAATCATGATTGTATCAGCTTTTATCTCCGGGGCCGTATCAATAAGGGTCTGCCCGCCGTTAACCAGAGCCACCCTGTCGCCGATCTGGAGTTGAATACGCTTTTCAGGGTCCAGCGTGGATATCATTATATATGGATCATCTACTTTTACCGAGGCTCCCAGGGCTTGAGACACAAAATCCACAGACACCAGGGTCCGGCTGTTTACTATGTAAGGTTGCCGCCCGGCAAAATCAAAGGCAGCCCCATTTACTTTTACAGTGATTGCAGCAGCATCGTCCAATACTTCTACTGTAGTAGTCTTAAGATTTGCCGAATTGGCAGCGTCAGTGGTAATCTGTGACCCAGCTGGTATGCTGTCCACCGCCCCCAGGGCGAATCCGCTTCCGAATACCTGGAATAATACCATTAAAGTCAGTAGAATAAAAATACTAGATTTGTATTTCATCGTTGCCCTCCTTATACCCTATAATAAATACCTTCTTTCAGTTCCGTTCAATCCCGTTATCTCCATCATTGACAACAATTTAAGTATAATTTAGAATGATATAAAATTGTGCACCGTCTAATATTAATATCGTCAAAACTGAGCAGGCGATGAATCATTTGGTTCATGTAGCCGGGCTGGCAACGGCAGCAGATGAATGCATCTGTGGGACAGTTAATGTTCTACAGGTGTTTTTTTAGGTTTAACGGTAATAATTAAGCTGGAGGCGTGTTAATGCAGTCATGGGACAGAAGGTCTAAAGTTGCCTTATTATCAATATTATCAAATACCACCCTTATTATATTTAAGGTCCTGGCCGGTGTTTTAAGCGGTTCGGTAAGTATTATATCTGAAGCTATTCACTCCGGAATGGACCTGATAGCTTCTTTTATCGCCTTTTTTTCCGTCAGACAATCGGGCAAGCCGGCCGACCGTGAACACCCTTATGGACATGGCAAGATCGAGAATTTTTCTGGTATAGCGGAAGGGCTTTTGATATTTGTAGCCGCCGGATTAATCATAAAGGAAGCTTACGAAAAAATATTTAACCCTGGCGAAATAGAACAGGCTACTCTGGCCATAGCGGTTATGCTGGGAGCATCGGCGGTGAATTTCCTGGTATCCCGTAAATTGTATCAAGTTGCCCGGGAAGAGGATTCTATGGCCCTGGAAGCCGATGCCCTTCATTTGAAAACCGATGTCTATACCTCGCTGGGAGTGGCTTTGGGCCTGGTGCTTATCAAAGCGACCGGAATAAAAATACTCGATCCGATTGTGGCTATTTTAGTGGCCTTGCTCATTATCAAAGAAGCCTGGGAATTGTGCAGCAACGCCTTTGAACATCTGCTTGACACCAAGTTGACCGACCAGGAGGAAGAGCAGATCATAGCGGTTATCGAAAAACACTGTGAGCAATTCAAAGATTATCACAAACTGAAGACCAGGAAATCAGGCAACATGAAACACATTGATTTTCACATTACGGTTGACCCCAACACTACCGCCAAAGAATTACATGACACAGTTGGGTGCATCAAAAAGGCCATGTGGGAAGAATTCGGCAATACGCGGGTAAATATACATGTAGACCCCTATGAGGAATCCAGCAGAGAAAATGGGTGATGAGATAGGTTTAAGTTCCCAATAACTTGATTAGAAGGAGAGATTAATGATGGCTTCACAGGTAGAATCCCTGAAAAGCGAAACGGTTAAGCCTGCATCCAATGTAATTAATCATCCTTATTCAAAACGCTCTAAAAACCCGATTACTTCTCCGGATCCGGAAAAAAGCGCAGAAGGTCATAGAAAGTACCCTGGTCTGCCCTATGAAAAATTATTGGTGATTGCTGAACTGCTTAAGTAACAACAGCTATATGCATCTTTAACCGCCGGTAAACCGGTAGCCCGCTCCCCACACAGTCTCCAGGTACTGGGGATTGGAAGGGTCTGCTTCAATCTTTTCTCTTATCTTGCGGATGTGAACCGCCACCGTGGTAAGGTCACCGTAGGCTTCTTCTCCCCAGATATGAATATATATCTGGTCCTTGGTCAGCACCCGGTTGGGATTTTGGGCCAGAAATACCAGCAGGTCAAACTCTTTGGAAGAAAAGGCGATCTCCTGGCCGTTGAGCATAACTCTTCGGGAGCTTTTATTGATAACCAGGCCTTTGATCTCTATCTCTTCACCGCTGTCGGGCCGAAAACCCAGCAGGCGTTCATGCCGTGCAATATGGGCTTTGGCCCGGGCCACCATTTCCAGGGGACTGAAAGGTTTAACCATATAATCATCGGCCCCCAGACCCAGGCCCCTTATTTTATCCATGTCTTCCGTTTTGGCAGATATTATTATGATAGGAACCGTGCTGAATTTGCGTATGCGGCGGCATATTTCAAAACCATCCAGGCCGGGCAGCATCAGATCCAGGACGATGAGATCATAGTCTTTGTCCCGGCACCGGCCCAAAGCTTTGTCGCCATTGCTCTCAATCTCAACCGTAAACCCTTCAATTTCCAGATAATCCTTTTCCAGTTCAGCAATATTGAGCTCATCTTCAACTATCAATATGGTTTTCATCAGCTGTCTCCCCTGCATTTTTAATATTTTCCGCCCTGCCTTCGGCAGCTGTCTTTTTCAAGGTGAAAAATATGCTGGTGCCTATTTCTATTTCACTCTGGGCCCAGATCCTGCCCCCATGGGCCTTAACTATCTGCTTGGCTATGGACAGCCCCAGCCCGCTGCCTTTGCTCTGCCTGGTTCGGGCCGGATCACCACGGTAGAGGCGGTCAAATATATACGGGAGGTTTTCCTGGTTTATACCCTGGCCGTTGTCCTTGATCTCAATAAGCGCTTCATCATCATTCTCACTCAGTATGATTTCCAAGGTTGCCTGTTTTTTGTTTGGATCCTGATGCTGCTCCACATTGACAATGATATTATTGATAACCCGCTGCAGCCTTTGCCGATCGGCCCAAACCGGTGCCTGACTCGGATAAGTGGATGTAAAGCTCAAGTTTATGCCCTTATTCTCCAGGTCATATCCCTTATCTTCCACACAGTCATGCAAAAAGTCTTCTATATTGACCGCTTCGAAATCAAAGACCAGCTGTTTGAGATCCAGCTTGGAGAAAAGAAACAATTCGTCTATCAAGCGGTCCATCTGCACGGCGTTGCTGTATATGGTCTGCATATATTTGCTTTCTTTTTCCGGGGTGCTGGCCACACCCTCCATTATGCCTTGAACATAACCACGTATCGAAGTGATGGGAGTCTTCAAGTCATGTGAAATATTGGCTATCAGCTCTTTGCGGTTTTTCTCATAGCTCTCACTCAAGGTCCGGGCCTCTTTTAGCTGCAAACGCATGGTTTCATAGGACCGACAAAGTTCTCCCACTTCGTCCTCGGACGGTATTTCAATGGCATGATCCAGGTTGCCCCGGGCAATCTCCGTCGTGGCCTTATTGAGAATACCCAGGGGGGTGACTATATTGGATGCCACGCGATAGCTGATGATGAAATTGATGATCAACCCCAGCAGCACGGCGGCGAAGAAAACCCATTCTATACCGGGTCCTTTCGGCCGGTCCTGGGCTAGTAAATAAATGCTTCCGGCGCTATTATCACTGAATTGGATATCGCGGTATTTAAGTAGGTAATACCCATGGTGACCGGGAGTAAATCCACTTTTCAAGTCAAATATAGAAGAGAGCAATTTTCCCTTATCAATTCTGTCCGGCACATAATCGATCTTCCCGCCCTTTTCTACTATTACATAAAAAAATCGCTGATCAACCGCCTGGTTAAGCTTCTGCAAATAGTTGCTCTCCCCAAGTTTGTCGGGATTGCCGCTGTTAATTATGCTGTCCAGTTCCGAGGTGAGGGCAATACTCTGTTTTAAAACGTCCTCTGTCCTGGTCTCCTGTGGAGTACCATACTGGATGTTAATCTCATGCCATACAAATTCGGCTATCCCCAGCAATATCAATGGGATTATGATCATTGAGATATGAGACATGGCCAGTTTGTATTTTAATGATTTGTCTTTTAAAAATGGCAGCATATTTCTTCTCCCCAAGTAATAAAGATACAACTTTATATTAGCAACCAGTTTTAAATACCGCTTTAATAGAACTTTAAATTTTTATAAATAAGATTACTATTTCCCACACTTGTGAGATTTTAAAAAAAGTTTTATCAGTGTTAAAAAAGTCTTAAACTTTTGAACCGCTAATTTTTTCCTTTGCCTCCTATACTAAAATTAACACCTGGGAAAAGGAAGGCGAATTATGAAAAGCAAAAACAAGTGGAATACAGTACTGGACCTCATTTTATTTGTGGTAATGCTGGCGGTTTTCTGCATCAAGGGGCAATATCACGAACCCCTGGCTTACACTATCGGCCTTTTGGCTGCCCTGCACATTATTTTGCACTGGAAGCAATTCACCATCATGATCAAGAAGAATATCGGCAATAAGAATGTAATACTTGATATCTTAATGTTTCTGGTCATGCTCTCCCTATTTATGGTAGAAGGCAATATACATGAAATTATGGCCTGGACTATCGGAGTCCTTTCCCTGGTGCATGTGATTTGGCACTGGAAGCAGTTCAAGCTTATGTACTGCCAGCTCATACCCGATACCTATTATCGCTATCTGGTCGCAGCTCTCACTGTCATTCTTTTAACCGCTGTACTGGCCGCACCCAATTATCTGACTATACAGGCAACCGGCAAAGGTCACGGCGGTCCCCCGCCCGGCTATGCCGGCAGTGGACGCGGGCATCACTAGAATTCTGTTTAGCGATAACGAACCGGAATTAAACGAAAGGGAGTGTTTAGTATGGACAGTAAGAGCTTTAAACAGAAACCATTGATTTTATACAAACATGGAGCGGGTCCATCCCCGGGTACTCACCTTGGAAAAACTACTATTCCTTCAGGAGCAGTTGTGAATATGCCTAAAAAGGAGCTTCAACGGATACCCTATGAGAAACTAATAGTTATTGCGGGATTGTTAAAATAACATCAATTCCAGGAAGCTGCTGCCAAATGTAGCAGTAAAAATTAAGCAGATTTTAATAATTAATCCTTATGCTTTTACATAAGCCAACACATCCTCCCGGAGGTTATGGCAATGCACACATTTGTCTCCTATATCAAAAGCCGTGAATTGCATTTTTTATACCAAATTAACCAGAATATCAAGTGCAGTATTCTGGACAAATTGATGACTTTCATTACTCACTTCGGTTCATTTCCTGCCATCATGCTGATTTTGCTGGTATTGCTCAAATCCTCAGATCCCGGCCTGGTTAGAGTTGGGCAGGCCCTGGCCGCCGTGCAGGTGGTAAGCCAGATAGCAGTCCATTCACTTAAATGGATAGTCAACCGACCTCGGCCCTTCAAGGTGTGGAAGGATATCATAGCGCGCCATCCGCCTACTTCCAAACACTCCTTTCCCTCGGGACAGACATGCGCGATTTTCGCCACCGCCCTTACCATTGCCAGTTTTTATCCGACCAGCGCTTTTATATTAATTCCCCTGGCCCTGATAGTGGGAATCTCTCGCATTTATTTAGGGGCCCATTATCCGACCGATGTTCTGGTTGGCTGCTTTCTGGCGATAGGAACCTGGCTTATTGTCCTGTAAATGATTGGGAGAAAATGCCGGAGCCGCTCTGGGTTGTTTGATAATTGCCGCAAATATTAGAGAGTAAGGAGGAATTCATTTTGTCCAAGCCAAAAATCCTTATTTTTTCGGCCTCCTTTGGCAACGGTCACATCCGGGCGGCCGAAGCCTTAACTGAAGCTATTCGTTCAAAATCCCCTTCAGCCCAAATAATCCATATGGACTTTGGGGCCATGCTGAACAAATATTTTTACTTGGCATTGAAAGATTTCTATATATCGATGCTGAAACATACTCCCCGGGTTTGGGGCGGTTTTTACTACGGAACCTCGCGCATCTCCCAGCGCTCCCTGTTGCAGCGTTTCCTCAACAGCATGGGTCAGAATGAATACCTTAAGTATATTGACGCGGTACAGCCCGATGTAATTGTGTGCACTTACCCGACGGTAGCCGGGGTTTTAGCAAAATTGAGGAACAAGCGGATTCTTACCATACCAGTTGTTACAGTAGTAACCGATTACACGGTTCACAGCCAGTGGATACACGATGGGGTTGATTTATACATCGTCGGCTGCCAGGAAGTATTAGACGGTCTGGCTTCCCGGGGGATCAGCAAGAGCAGGATTAAAGCCACTGGAATCCCGGTCAGTCCTCGTTTTGAAATGGAATTGAACCGGACCGATATAATGAACCGGTTAAAAATAAATACCGCTCTCCCCACTATCCTGGTTATGGGCGGGGCCTACGGAGTCTTGAGTGAATTGAAGCGGATCGTCGCCTGGCTGGCCGCCTCAGCACAGCCGGTCCAGACCGTAGTAGTGTGCGGCAGGGATCAAAAACTATATGCTTCCCTGGATGAAATAATGGGAAGCCCAGATAATCCGGTAATTCGCTTCGGCTACGTGAACAACGTCGATGAACTGATGAGCATAGCCGACCTGGTCATAACCAAAGCCGGTGGATTAATCACCACTGAATCATTAAATAAAAAACTGCCTTTGCTGGTCTTTAAGCCCATCCCCGGGCAGGAAATGGAAAACGCCAAATACGTGGCCAGAATAGGCGCCGGCCGCACTGTCCAATCCCTTCCGGAACTTTTTTCAACCATATCCGAGCTGCTGGCCAATCCTGCGCAGTTGGCCTGCATGAAACTGGCGGCCGCCAATTCTGTACCCGGTGGGTCAGCCGGAGCAGCAGCCCAGCTTATTCTGCGGCAAACGGCCGCAATAAAACAAAAGTGAGGGCCGGCCATGACATCTTTGATAATAATGGGCCTGATGGAATTCGTTCGCGGAGCCCTGGTTTTGAGCCTCTTGCCCATATACGGGCAGTATTCGTCCGGGTTCAGCCTGGGGGTGATCGGAACCGCGATATCTCTGCATTACCTGTCCGACAACCTGTTTCGTATTCCAGCCGGTTGGATTAATGATCGCCTGGGCGGAAAGTGGTTGTTGTTGTTCGGCACCCTATTATCTGGTTGTGGACTTGTTCTCATGTATTTTGCATATACATCTGCCCATCTATGGTTGGGCGCCATACTGTTCGGCCTGGGCGTCTCGCCCTTGTGGCCTGTTGTGATATCGGTTGTTTCCACCAGCATGCCATTGGACCAAATTGGCGAAGCGCTCAGCAGGGTATTTATTGCCTGGTTGGTGGGCAGCGGAGCCGGCCCGGTTTCAATAAATTTTATTTTGGGCAAATCTTATAGCCTTTCCTTCTGGGCCCTGATGCTTCTAGTCATGTCGTCCGTGCTGATCACCCTGATTATGCCCTTCCCCAAACATGACCGTTCGGTAAACAAACCGATAAAACTATTTCTCCTTGAACTGCTGCGCGAATCAATAGAATTTAAAGTCCTGTACCCTGGCATGTTTGTCCAAACCCTGTCTATTGGCATCCTTATACCAGTTATAACTGTTTATTGCCAAACCGTTTTCGGCATTTCTTTAGAAGAGTTCAGCTACTTTTTGATTGGGGCAGGCCTATTCACGGTTATCCTTTTGGTGCCGGCCGGTAAACTGGCTGATCGCCTCGGAGTTAAAGGGCCGCTGGTCGCGGGTCTGGCTGCGGCTGCACTGTTTTTAGCCCTGCTCCCCTTGCAGAGACATATCGCTAACGCTTTGATGTTGGGAGCCCTGATCGGCATTTCTTACGCATTTATACTGCCCGCCTGGAACGGGTTAATTGCCCGGGTTATTTCCCCGGAAAAGAGGGGGGTCATGTGGGCCTGGTTCATGACCGTCGAAGGAATTGGCACAGCCACCGGTTCATACATCGGCGCCGCCGTATGGGATGGAATCGGGCCCCAGGCGCCGTTCTTCTTCAGCGCATCGGTCCTTGCCATTATGGCCCTGGTATATTGTTTCATCGATATTAATGCCCTAATAACCAGAAATCACAGCGTTTCTTAGAGGGGATGAAAGGCTATGCAATGGTCAAACAGCTTGATTTTAATATTTATTTTAGCAGTACTATCATATACATTGATCCCCGATCTGCTCTTGCATCTCCTGGGCATCGGGAGCTGGAAACGACACTACGGCCCCGGTGTAGTGTTTACCTTTGACGATGGACCGGATCCTCTGGTCACTCCCCTGCTTATCGACATCCTGGAAAGGCTGAAAATCAAGGCGGTTTTTTTTGTAGTCGGAGAGAACGCCGAAAAGCACCCCGAATTAATAGAGCTTATCAAGGCCAGGGGCCACCAATTGGGCGCCCATTGCCAGTATCACCACCATGCCTGGCTGATGTCGCCCCGCAAAACTTGGCGCGAATGGGACGACTGCATCAAAACCCTTGAAGACATAACCGGAGAACCGGTTGAATGGATACGCCCGCCCTGGGGCTTCTTCAGCCTGGCTACCTTTATGTGGATGCAATCCAGAAAAAAGCGGGCGGTTTTATACACTGTGGAAGGCCATGACTGGCAGCTGAAACGGAGCCCGAAGCAGATCTGCCAGCGGATAGTAAACAAGGCTCAAGAAGGTTCGATAATTCTGCTCCATGACAGCGGCCCGGAAAAAGGAGCCCCCCGGAAAATGCTGGAGAGCCTGGAAGGCATCTGTATGAATATACGAGAAACCGGGAAGCTGGCCATAATTGCGCTAGACTTCCCTCCCTGGCCGCTGCGGCGCAGGGTGATCTTCAGCCTGTGGGAAAGATGGGAGCAGTTATTTGCCCGGCTCAATCATATTGAAAAGATCAGTTCCACCAATATCCTGCGCCTATCCCAAACCCGCTACAAAGGCCCGGATCTCTACACTCCGGAAGGTCAGCTCATTGCAGCCCGAGGCGACCTGGTAGGAGAAATTCACCTTGCCAACAGCCGGCTGGCCATAGCTGAGAACAACTCATTGAAAACCGCCGCGCAGGTATTGAAGCAAGCCCGGGAAGACCTGCCGGAACTGGCTGAATATATTGAAAGCCATCCTCACTATCAAGATATAAAGGTTTTTATGGGGTTATCGATAATAAACCGCGGGGTCCAGAGACTGGGTTTTCAAGTGCAGGACGTTGCTCCCACCCTGTTTAACCAGGCAGTAAGCCTTCTCCAGCACACCATTCATCGAATCTATAATCCCACCGGCCAATCGACGGCCCATAAACATGACGACCATCCCAAGCTTGTCTGGATAAGTAAAGTCCGGCTTATTGAGCTATGGCTGCCCAAACCAGCAGGATGAAACCCGGCCCTCCGTTTATAATAGCGCTCTTCCTTAATATCCCCTTATGTATTTTTAACTCCCAGGCAGGATTTTAATTGAAGCTTTAGAATATGAGCATTATATACTTCGCCAAATGCTTCTACCTTCAATGCAGCAATTCCGACCAACCGACATATAGATCATTTGACATGCCATAAAGATCAAAATATTTTAGGGGGCGATATCGTGAACGTTCATGAAGCTCTGATCAAGAGGTATACCTGCCGGGCCTTTAAGCCGGATGCGGTGAGTCCCGAGATTGTTAAGGAGATTCTGGAATGGGCCAACCGGACTCCATCCTGGGGGAACACCCAGCCCTGGCAGATCTATGCGGCCGGTGGAGAGGTCCTGGAAAGCCTGCGGCGGAATTCATTAGAGCGTTTTTCCAAAGGGGTAGCCGGAAATTTCGACCTGCCTATTCCCCAGAATTGGCCTGAAGCGATGAAAAAACGCTATGAAGCGGTTGGTAAAGAACGGTTTGCGCTTCTGTCCCAGGAATTGGACAAGGATAATATCGTTCAATCGATAGTTGAACGCAATTTTGCCTTTTTTGACGCCCCGGTGATTATTTACTTGTGTATGGATCGCAGCCTGACTGCTTATTCCATGTATGACCTGGGGGCATTAAGCCAGAGCATCATGCTGGGAGCAGCAGATCGCGGTCTGGACACGGCCCCGGCTATCATGCTGGTTCAATACCCGGACATGATTCGGGAAGCCCTGGATATCCCGGAGGAACTGGCCATTGTCGTGGGTATTGCCCTGGGATATGGAGACGCAGGGTCAATCCACAACCGGCTGCGCACCAGCCGCCGCCCCCTGGCCGAAGTTGTCAGAATGAAGGGTTTTTAATATTTTAGTAGGTTCAGTTGCTGCTTCTACTTAAACTAGTAGGCTTCCAGGGTATTTTGTAATATAATTAAGGCTTCAGACTTGGTCAGGTATTGATCGGGATTAAATATTCCATCCGGATAGCCGGTCATTATGCCCTTTGAGAATACAGTTTGAACCCCTTTAGCCCAATTCGGCACGTCTGACCAGTTTATCGGATATTCCTTGGGTGGAAACAGATTGCCTAAAAGACATCCGGCTTCCAATCGGGTTATATTATCCATAGGCTTAATGGTTCCGTCAGGATAACCTGTGATTAATCCAGCACTTGATAATATGCTGATATTGCCTGCATAGGGAGAATTGGCAGGAAGATCGAGAAATTGCTTCTTGGTATATCCCGAGTTGTCCCATTTAACCAGCGAAGTTGCAAAAGGTAAAGTTATTTCAGTTAAACGTTGAAAGAACTCGGGTTCCGCAGACAAACGCTATACCTGGTTTCCCCGCCCCATCGGAGATTTGATTCTTCATGCCATCGCTTATGATGACCATTTTACATACTTTCGGTAATTTTCAGCATTCGGAGCACTCATGAAGCAAGATCCCGGAGGGAGGGTAATCATAATTTTATTACCCTCTAAGAGCGTTTCATTGATCCCTTTCTTGCCCGTTATGCGTAAGGTTCCCAACACCTGATTGTCCGAAAAATGGATTGACGGAACAGAAAGCGCCGAATTTATCGTTGAGCCCTCGTAACCCTGTTGGCCAGGCCGGTCAAGGTCGGACACATTTATGGAAAAGTCGTCTGCTAAAACCTTACCGGGACTCATGAGAAAAATTAGAAACGCAATTACGACAACATTTCGAAAAAGGCTTTAATCCGTATGATCTGTTCCTCAGTCAGACGTTCGTTATGCACATTGCTTTCCAATGTCGTAAAAGGTATCCCCAGGTTTTGAAAATAGTCACGCTCGATAATTTGGGCAATGCTTCCATACGGGCAGCCCGTTATTGAAGAAGATATAATTCCCCTGGCGCGAGTTTTATTAATCAGTTCCTCTATACGATATTTCCTGTATGTCACCGACGTGCCAGCACCTTCACCAAGTTCTCCCCTGCTTTGTGCATCCAGCAAATAGTGAGCAATTGATTCCAATGGGGAGACGTCAAGCCGGTAATCCTCAGTAGCGACTGAATCCCATCCCACCACTACCCCATGGGATTCTTCAATTACTCCCAATATATTGCTGCCACCACCAATAAGCACAATCGGAATATAGTAGTCATGTTTCGACATGCATACTGCCTCTTTTAACTCATCAATCAATTGATCAAGGAGAGCGATGTATCTTTCCGGTTGCCCAAAATAATGATTCGCTCCTAGAATCACCTGCATGGTGTGAATGTTTGACAGATAAAGGGGTGTCTTCAGGCGCAAATCCAGCATAGTGCGAATCTTTTGTGAAACAAGATTTTTGCAGTTAATCTCCGCCCACAGTTTTTCCTCATCAATTGGTTGGCCGTTGTTGAGCCAGAGAGCAGCTCGTTCCAACTCCCGAACGAGAAACGCAATCACTTCCGGACGTTTGTCTTCGGCCCTAAATGACGTAACATTTTCTATACAGTAAACATCATAGCTACCAGCCTTCACCAGTTCATAAATACTGGCAATTGGCTCGCAAACCGCACCGAAATAGAGTATCTTATTAATTGGATCAGGGGAACGCAGGCGCATTCGGCCGAGCATAGTTTTGATCATCGAGCAGAATTCGGGAGGAATCTGATAATAATTTTCCCCGACACTTTCGGCCGTGTGGCTGTCCTCACGCCATAATTCACCTATTCCAAGTGGAATTGTATCGCAAGCATAGATTAAGGGTGTTTCCCACGATAGTCCACTCCAGACAGCCTTTTTCCCCTGAACTACAAGCCTTTCAATTTCAGCAATTGTATATGACTTTCTAAGCCTTTCGAGCTCATCTATAGCCGGTGACTTTTCCCTCTGTATCACACCGGCATTATTTGATGCCCGCAACTCATTGTCTAAAGTACGCATATTCATTCCTTTGGCACCTTCTTGCGTTAATTACTTCCACAAATGCTTCAAGGCGGGTTTTAATCTGCCCATAATCACTGCCCGAATAATCTTTTGACAAATCGAACACGGGGATGCCAATGCTTTGGAAATGATCGAGAAACGGTTTTTTAGCAATACCGTAGCACGAACAGAATTTGAGATATACATACAACACACCGTCAACCCGATATTCCCTGGCCAATTGGCCGGCAAAATTCACGTTATCTTCAAGTGTTTTCATTCGAAAACAAGGTGCTTGATCTAAATAACCGTTAGCCAATGCCCAAAATGGATCGCCGTCTTCATTAACTGTATTATAGAACGGTTTCAACCCTGCACAATGATCTTCCACTACGACACGTACGCCGATTTCCTGCTCAAGAATATCAAGCAGATGGTAATCCCCATCAGCAGTAATACTGCCGCAGATCATGAATCGGAGCGGCCGGAACCCATTGTCGTTTATTTGGGAAAGATTGCGGTAGGTTTTCTCATACGCATCTAAAAGCTTCTCCAGCGGAACGTAGTAATAGGCCTTAACAAGTTCTAAAAATTCTCGGCCCGAAATAGGCGGATTATCCCTTTTACGCAATTCGGAAATATTTCTTATGATTTTCCGGGCAGCATTATAACGCACGATCTGTTCGTGAATATCATCATCAGAAATTTCGCGGCCGGTTAGTTGTGATAAATCGTGCTTTAATTCGATAATCTCATTGCTAAATAATAAACGCGATGATTTTCTGTCACGAATTTTGGGCATATTGAGCAGTTTGATGGGAACAAATTTTTCTATTACTTCGCTTGAACGCTTAATTGAAGCACAGGTATGAAAATTATAAAGCTTATCTACAGCAGTGTAGAATGGGTCGCCTTTAGCGAATCCGCCAATACAGCTTTTAGTAAAATCGCAAAAAACACTTTGCGTAAAGTACTCACCTGCAGCAACAGTCTCAGGATCGCCCGCTTTAAACAGCCTTGCGTGCCTAACTCCCGCAGCATTAAGCACTTCCAATGGCGTATAAGCACAGAAATGACCAACTCTTTTTCGTCCATCGGACTTGTCGCAAAAAGCACGTTGTTCCAATTGAATTAATTCTTCTATATGTTCAATGTTTCCCTTTTGCTTTTCAGACGATATAGATGCAGTTGCTGTTGCCTGTATGGCATTTTGAGCTGCATAAACCGCCGCACCCAGCGCACCAGCATAGATCATGTCAAATGAAGTAGGGATAAACGTTCTTTCAATCAGTTCTTCGAGCGCATAACGCATGCCCGGGTTATTAGATACACCGCCGGTGAATATAAACTCCGGTTCTCTACCGATGCGGCCAAGAAGATTTTTTACACGACGAGCAGCGGAGTAATGAATTCCCGCGGCGATATTGGCCACGGCTGCGCTGTCATTTATTCGCGTACCTTTGGCTCTGAGTGAAATAATTTCTGATTCTGCAAAAACCACGCACTGACTGCTGATAGCCACCGGGTCTTGGGCAGCCAATGCGCAAGGTCCCATTTGATCAATTGTAATACCCAGAAGTGCTGCTGATTTTTCGAGAAATTGACCGGTACCGGCAGCGCATTTATCGTTCATCACAAATTCAACAACAGTGCCGTTTGTCCTGTCAACTTTGATTGCCTTGGAGTCCTGCCCACCAATATCGATAATCGTTCTGGTCTGGGGATACAAGACATGAGCTCCCATGGCATGACACGATATTTCAGTGACCGTATCAGAAGGAATATCGTTAAACGAAAGAGCAATCCGCCCATAGCCAGTGTTTGTGATAAATCCAATTTCACTTCTCTCTACATTTGCAAGCAAAAGCAATTTTCTTATGAGTTCATCAGCAGTTTCTTGAATATAAAGACCGGTTGCCATAAGTGTAACGAATATATTTTTTCCCTTTAGTAGTACGCCTTTTGACGCGCGCGAGCCCAAGTCAAGACCGATGACCGGTCGACAGTCATTTTTCCACCGCCGTCCAATAGTAAAATCGTCAAGGTGGTATTTCATAGACATCCTTTTATAATTGCTCCTTCAGCATTATCTTTTCAAAACTATACATATTAAATTGCTTCTAGACGATATATTCTGCCCCAATAAACAAAATAACCGAAAGTTAAACTTCCAGTTATAATTATTATTCCTTATACTTATTGTATCATAAATATCTACCCAGCTCGCTATATGTACTGTTTATCTTGTTGTGTATCCCAACGACCATTTAAAAATTCTTAGCTTTTTCTATTATTTTCTCATGTATTTTGACTACTGTCGGCTGCCCCTTTGCTTATTATTCTCGCAACGGGGCAGCTGTTAGAAGCTCTTTAAGCCTGGTGGACCTGGTTCGTTTTCGGACGCAGAAACACGAATTTCTTCTGCACCCAGTAGCTAATGGTAAACAGAATACCTTCAGTTACCAGCTTGGCCGGGATAAGAGGAACCGCCAGGGCATTGACCAGCAGCCAAATCATTGAGAAGTTGCACACCAATATAGCCACAGCCAGGGAGTAATAACGCAGCAGGCTGCTCCAATTGTGTCTGGGTCCTTCTCTAAATACCAGGTAGCGATTGCACAGGTAGTTGAACAGCGAGCTTCCCAATCTGGCCCCGGCAACCGAAACCAGCAGATTGCCGAATGCCATCTGCAAAATCAAAAGCGTTACAAAGTCGATGCCGGCTGCGGCCATCGACGAGGCGCTGAACTTGAGCAGGGGCAGGTACACCCGAATTGAATCAAACAAGGGGTGAAAATGGGATGACTGGTTGTTGTCCTCATAGATGGTGGCAATGGGAATCTCATAAACCGAATATCCGGCCGGCTGGGCTTCTAACAATATGTTCAATTCATATTCGTAGCGACGGCCCGGAACCTTGAGCAGCCAACTAAACATGCCGGCCGAATAGCCCCTTAAGCCGGTCTGGGTGTCATAGATTCGAGAACCGGTGGCCAGGGTGAATATGCTGCGGGTCAGAGTGTTGCCAAGACGGCTTCGCCAGGGCACTTCCCCGGCAAACTTCCGGGATCCCAGTATAATGTGGCCCGGTTTTTCTCTGGTGACCGCGGCAACTTTCATTATGTCTGAAACTGAATGCTGCCCGTCGCAGTCGGCGCACACCATCCCTTCCGATTCTCCCTGGTTCAGGAGATACTGTAGGCCCATTTTCAGAGCGGCCCCTTTTCCTTGATTGGCGTCCTGCCGCAACAAGGTGCATCCCATCCCCCGGGCCGCGGTGAAGATTTCCTGATAAGCCGGGCCGCTGCCATCATCCACTACTATGATCTGGTCCTGGGTCTTCTCCTTCAACTCTTCAATTAAATTCAACATTCGTTTATCGGGCTCGTAGGCCGGAATTAAAATTTTCATAAGCCTTGTGCCAGCATCTATCAAACATAGATTATATCGCTGGTTCCCCTTTCTTGATTTTTACCCTGTGGATTATTCACCACATTGCCCATGAAGTACATGGTGGAAGATCCTCCCCCGTCCAGGTTGTAGGCTTCAGTGCATCCGAAGTCGGCAAATACCTGGGCGAACTGGAAGAGAGTCATTCCCTGGCTTTCGCTGCTGCGCCCGTCCACCACCACGAACACATAATGGTTGGGGGCGATCATTCCGATGCCGGTGCGGGGATTGGAATTCTCAATAGTACGGTTCCCGAAATTCTTATCTATCGAAACGTCATCGAAATTGGTCTGGACCTGGCCGTCAACCACCAGGGCCGGCCCGAAGGAGAGCGTCTGCCATACCCCTTCATTCAAGAGATCCTGCGCGCTTGTAGTGGTCTCGTCGTAAATCTCCATACTGCCGTCTTTGTAGATCTTCAACCCGGTCCGGGCCGGTGAGTCCCTGTATATTTGGCCGTTTCTTATTAAAATGCCGTTGTCTCTGAATCCGTAGTAGTCGCCATTAATTGCCAAGACCGCGTTATGGTCGGCGGCTATCTTCGATGTAGTTTCAATAATATTGGTTCCATACTCATTCTTGGCAAAAGCGGACTGTAGAATACTCGTATCATCAACCGTTACGTCGGCTACATAATAAGTGACCTTATTTTGACCATTACCAGAAGTGACTTCTTTAATGGATATGGTTTTACTGTCACTCGCATAGTTCCACTGGTCGGCGGCATAGGTTGCGTCGGCGACGGCGTTGGATGCAGTTGCCCCTGCAGCAATTTGCACATGCTCGACCAGGTATCGATTGGCCAGAAGAATTAGGGTGATTACGAGTACAAAGGTAATGCCTATAAAAGCAGCCTTTTTAACTGGTTTTTTATTTGCTCTTGGGGTGGATTGCTCGACGGTGCTCATAACTATCCTCCTCTATTCACCTACAGGACTGTTTTTAATGGTCGTTTTGTCTTAAAGGCACTGACCGTTTAACCTCTGCCAGTCGACCCCGGGTGCCTTTCGGTAAAGATTTAGGGATGCTTTAACAACAACTGTGCCTTATCATGATTTCATAATATAAAACCAGCCTTAAATTACTCTGAAGTGAAAATTAGAGGATGATTAAAATTTTAAGGGATAGCAGTGCCGAAAGTTAGGCATAAAAAAGCCATACCCGATTTGGGTATGGCTCAGACCGTTGACAAAAGCGAATAGCTGCGTTGCTCGCTCTGGACGGCTTTTGGATAAATTGTCTCTAACCCTTACTCATAGGTATTCAATATTCTTGTCGCTTTCAGGGTTATCCATTTGGAAGGCTGTCCTTTCTTCTCAATGTCCACCAGGGTCTTGCCGTTGAAAGAATTGTTCATCTTCCACTTTCCGTCTTTGGTCCGCTTTCCTTTGACTATCTCAATGGCATCCGCCAGGCGGGAATCCCTTATTTGCAGCCCTGCAAAAATATCCAGTAGCTCAACTGCATCTGTCTGGTACATCAACGGGAACCCGAACCTGAGCCATCCCGGGCGGGCAGTCTCGTTCAAATTGTGGCTCTTTTTATAAATATGATGGTTTAAGAAATACTCGCACAACTCATCAATTTTCTGACTCTGTCCGCTGGTGCGCAGGTCAGGAGGAACAGCCGCCAGCGCTTTCAGGGCTTTGGCCACTCCCATATGGCATGAATGCCGCCCCCAGCACATCTCATACCGGGCATAGAAATCGCCTTCGGGAGCTTGAACTGCGCCGTCATCTGACCTCTGGTATTTAACAATCCAGTTAATGGCCTGCCTGACCCTTTCATCGTTCAGGTACCCCAGTTTTATAAGACTGTAGACCATATTCCCGGTCAGGCAGGGAATGACTCCACTGGCCAGGCCGGCTCCGGTCTTGGCGCTCTCATCAATGGAGAATCCCCCTCCCATCGGCTCCTGAGAATGTTGTAGTATGAATTCGCAGGCCTTTTTAATCCTCTGATCGTCAGGGTCGGCGGCCAGTTCGGCCAGGATCAACAGGTTCCAAACCGTTCCCCCGTATTTATCTCTGTAGAATTTCTTGGGAATCCCCCATGAGCCGTCTTCATTCTGTTCAGCCAGGATCTGAGGAACAACGCCCTCTTTCATTATAGCTTCTTTAGCTGACTCAACTTCCGGGTCGTTTAAAGGCCTGTTTAGTAAAGATGTTAAGGTAAGATACCTTACCGATGGGTTGTCCTCTTCCAAAAGCCACTCGATAACCGGATTGATCACAGGCAACTCCCCCCCATTGTCGACAATGCTAACGAGGCACTCCGATCAAGATAAACATCATGTAATCGGCCCCTGCATCAGCGCCGGAACCATATACTACGTTGACATTCTGAAATATAATACGCATCTTGCAGCCATTGCCGGCGGCATCCAGAGTGAGTTCACTGGCATCCAGGGCATCCTTGGGCCGGTTGCTCACTCCTTTTATAGAGGTAGCGAAATCGTAGAGGCCGGTAGACACCAATTCTTCTCCACCAGCAGTGGCAACCGATACCCGTACTTCCCTGGGAGTGAGTCGTTCCAGCCTGAGCTGGTAGCTGGCATCGCGCACCTTGAAATCATAGACGGTGCTTTTCTTTTGCTCCATCCCCCGGAAGGCTTCGACTTGCAGCATAACATCATAACCGTTTATATCCATCGGCTTCTCCATGTTCAGGTTGGCAAAAAAGTTTTGCATTCCTCCCATCATTTCATAGGCAGGCTCAAAACCCAGGGTCTTTTGCATATCCCGGTTGGTTTGAAAATCTTTGGGCAGCCACGCCAGGGAGCCCAGGTATCTCCTGTATTCCAGATAGTTTAAAATACTGGTCGTCTCCAGGCGCAGGGTCATGTCAGCATCCGACCGGGGAACGATCTTCCCTTCAATGAGAACCCCGGCGTTTCCCAGCATGCTTTCCAGCCGGGTTATCTGGCTATGGCGCGATACGGTAAAAGCGTCGACCGGCGGTATGACCGAAACGATGGCAAAACCGGCGGCTAGTAAGGCAATAAGGCCGTTTCTGGCTACCGGACGCAAGGATAGCACGATACCCGCCACTATTGAAAATACACCGAACAAGGCCACATAATAGCGGGATTCCGTGAACCCGTAGGCATTCAAGCGGATATAAACCGAGATGAGCTGCATTATCACAACCGGGATCAGCACTTTGGGAAATAGACGCTGGTAGAGAACGGCAAAGCGGTTTTCCAACCGGCTGGCCAGTACATAGACAATGAGGCCAATAGCTGAGTAGGCCAGTATCATGGGACCCAATTGACCTGACGGCCAATTTCTGGTTATACCAATCTTGACGAAATAGGCAAAAAGAACCAGCGTATAGGCGGTGATCAGGGGAATCAGGATATACGAAACCAGTATCTCCAGAACCCGCGGGTAATGATTGGCCTGCTCGGTATATAGCCGGTCGGCCTCTTCTTCCGAATTGAACAGGGGTAATAGGGCCAGGTAATAGGTGGTGGCAAAAAGGATCCAGACAACTGCATGGGTATAGCCGAACCAGTCGCTGTTTATCCTGAAGAGCAGGATGTTGACGGCCTGTAAAATGGCCGTCAAGCCCAGAGCCAGCACCCCGGAAAAGAGCACCGAGGTAAAGAAGGATTTAAAATGAACCAGGGCCACACTGTTAAAGTTGAATTTACCGCCATAGGAAGGCAGCCAGATGAAGGCACAAAACATTGAGAATACGGCCACCGAAGTGCGCGCCCCCACCCCGTAGTCGATGGCCGGTGCCGGGGATATTATAAAATAATAACCCAGGGTCAAAAGAGCGGACAGCACATAAACACCCCACCGTATTTTGGCCAGGCGCGGGAAACGCTCACAGGCAAACTGGGCGCTTACCCCTATAAATGAGCCCATTAGAAAAGTAAACATCAACTTTTGAATAAACAATTCGGGAGTTTTGTGCAGGGAAATCATATAACAGGTCAGCGCGGTGGCGCAGATCAAACATAGGACGGTCAATGGAAAACGAAGAACCGCCCTGGCAATAGCCTGAACCATCTTGACGACAGCTTCCTTCAAACGATTCATTGAACATCATCCCCATCTATTTAGACTTTTTTATCAGGGTAACAATCAGTGAGTTGGGAGACGGTTCTTTAACTCACTCCTATCTTTATTGTACCAGACCAATATCGAAGATATTTAAAATAGACCGTATTCTTGACCTTGTCATATTCATGTGGCAAGATAAACAGGGTAATGGAGATAAATTCAGTACGGAATTTATAATGTCGAACATCAAACAAATGAAAAGAGTGAACCATGAAAAGTAGTTTTAGTGATCTGGGTATTGCGCCCCCTATCTTAAAGGCCCTGGAAGCGATGGGCTTTGAAGCTCCTACGGAAGTGCAGCACACGGCAATTCCACATGTATTGAATCAAGAAGACCTGATCGTCAAGTCCAAAACCGGCAGTGGCAAAACCGCTGTATTTGGAGTGCCCATCCTTCAAATGACCGATCCCCAGGCCCAAGGACCCCAGTGCCTTATCCTCACGCCTACCCGCGAGCTGGCCGTTCAGGTGGACAACGATCTGAAATCGATGGCCAAAAACCTCAGTCACAAGACAGCGGCCGTGTATGGCCAGCACAATATGGCTCTGGAAATCGAATCCCTTCAAAAGGGTATTTCCATTGTTACGGGAACGCCGGGCCGAGTTTTTGATCACATCCGGCAGGGCAATCTGAAAACCAAGCACATTCACTTCCTGGTCCTCGATGAAGCGGACCGCATGCTGGACATGGGCTTTATCGACCAGGTGGTCAAAATTATCAAAACGGTGCCCAGAAATCGGGTGACTCTCCTTTTTTCGGCCACCATTCCCCCCGAAATTCAAAGGATCTGCCGTGATTTTATGAAACGCCCTTCAACCATCGAGATCGAGTCAAAAACTGCCACCGTTGAGACTACCGAACAGGTTTATTACCGGGTAAACAACAACGAAAAGAATACGCAATTGAACCGCATTCTCCTGATGGAGCGTCCTGAGAGCTGCATGATCTTCTGCAACACGCGGATAAAAGTCGATAAGGTCCAGGGATACCTGGCCAGAAAGGGCTATGCCTCCAAAGCGCTGCACGGAGACATTCCCCAGACTAAACGGCTGAAGACCATTGAGCAGTTTAAGCGCGCCGAGTTTCCCCTGTTGATAGCCACCGATGTGGCTGCCCGGGGTATACACGTGGATGAATTGTCCCTGGTCATCAACTATGACGTTCCCCTGGAGAACGACGGCTATATTCACCGGATCGGGCGCACCGGCCGGGCCGGTCACGGCGGCAAAGCCATTACCCTGGTCACCAGCGATGATATAATGAGCCTTTATGAAATAGAAGAGCACATTGGGGCAATGATCGAAGAAGCCGAATGGCCTTCGGAAGCTGAATTCAACCTTAACCGGGCCGAAGCCGAAAAATGGATACAAGCCCAAAGGGTGGCGGCTCCCCGGATAGACTCCCATACCGGCACCGCAGACGAGCCTAAAAAGAAGTCCCGACCCAGGCGCAAGAAGCCGGCCGGTCAGCAGCCCCGGCATAGAGAGAAACCGGCCCCCGAACCTGCTGCGGGACGCGCCAAAGATGCCGGTACGGTGCGCTCCGCCCCACAACGCCAACCGGAGCCGGCTAGGGCCAAGCCAGCGGTATCGTCCCCACCCAAGCAGTCTGAGCCGGCCAGAGTCAAGCCAGCGGTTTTGTCTCCACCTAAGCAGCCTGAGCCGGTGCCAACCGAACCTCATCGAGAAGTAGTTCAGGAACAGAGTGCCGCCGTCAAGAAACCCCTGCTAAAGAGGGTTATGCAGCGGATCCTGGGTAAACAATAAAAGCCCCGTAGCAAGCAAAAAGCCGGAACGTTCTTAAAACAGTTCCGGCTTAAAATGTTTTATCACCCTATTAATTGTTGGGTTTCCGTTTGAGTCGCCACTAAACTGGCTGCCCCGTATTTTTCCCGCAGACGCGGCTTTTCGATCTTGCCGGTCGGGTTGCGGGGCACATCATCGAAAATAATGGCCCGGGGGCGCTTGTAGCGGGGCATGGAAGAACAGAATGTTTGTATATCCTCTTCGGTGCATTCATAACCCGGTTTCAATTCCACAATCGCAGCCGCTATTTCACCCAAACGACTGTCCGGCAAACCGATGACCGCTACGTCCTTGATAGCATCATGAGCACGTAGAAAATCCTCAACCTGCACCGGGTATATATTCTCACCGCCGCTTATGATTACATCCTTTTTACGGTCAACCAGGTATATGAACCCGTCTTCATCCATGCGCGCCATATCACCGGTAAACAACCAGTCGCCTTTGAGTACAACGGCTGTGGCCTCCGGATCATTGTAATAGCACTTCATGACCCCGGGTCCCCGAACGGCCAGTTCACCAACCTGCCCCTGCTCAACCTCAAGGCCGTTTTCATCGACGATTTTGGCTTCCCAATTGTAGCCGGGGATTCCGATGGCCCCCACTTTATGAATGTTTTGCACCCCCAGGTGGACGCAGCCCGGACCGATGGATTCGCTCAAGCCGTAGTTGGTGTCGTAGAGATGATAGGGAAAATATTTTTTCCAGCGGCGAATCAAACTGGGAGGAACCGGTTGAGCCCCTATATGCATGAGCGTCCACTGCGATAACTCGTAATTCTCCAGGTTTACCTGCCCGCTTTCGATGGCGTCCAAAATGTCCTGAGCCCAGGGCACCAAAAGCCAGACATTGGTGATCTTCTCTTCGGAAACCGTTTTCAATATCCACTCTGGACGTACGCCCCGCAGCAGAACGGCCTTGCTTCCTGACAGGAGGCTGCCGAACCAGTGCATCTTGGCCCCAGTGTGATAAAGGGGCGGAATGCATAAAAAGTTGTCATCGCGGGTTTGGCCGTGATGGTTTTGCTCGGTGTAACACGCCGACATCAGGCTGCGGTGGGTGTGCAGGATAGCCTTGGGAAATCCGGTCGTCCCGGAAGAGAAATATATGGCCGCATCATCCTCATCACATATTTCGATCCTGGGACACTGGGATGAACAATTGGCTGAAAGGCGATCATAATTTTCCGCAAAGCTAGGCCGGTCCTCTCCCGCAAAAAAGAGTGTCTTTATCCGGGGTATCTGGTTGTAAATCGACTCAACCCGGCCTATGAATTCGGGTCCAAATATCAGGGCTATGCTGTCGGACAGGCCCAAACAGTATTTAATTTCCTCGGCTGTATAGCGAAAATTCAACGGAACCGCTATGGCTCCGGCTTTTAATATCCCAAAATAGATGGGCAGCCATTCCAGGCAGTTCATCAAGAGAATGGCTACTTTATCACCTTTTTTGATTCCCCGTTTGATAAGCAGATTGGCCATTCGATTGGCTTTCTCGTCAAAAACGCACCAGGTCATTTCCCGGCGGTATTCCCCGGCTGGATTGTTCTCAATAAGTTCATACTCCAACCAGGTGACGTTGTGGCTTTCCTGAAGATCCATATTGATCTCCGTCAGGCAAATTTCCTCTCCATACAACTGGGCATTGCGTGACAAAAACTCCGTAATAGGCATTTAAATCCGTCCTCCCGTTCTACCTTTACGTTTATGCTATTATAATTAAGCCGCATTTTGTAATTGATTTATGACACTACACAAAATTATACGGCGACATACAGCGATTTATCAATAATTTGCCGGAAATTTTAAAACCGCTCCTGCCGGCCCATACCTTTTTTGTCATTTCGTACAGTTTATTCTCCTTGCATAGGCGTCTATGCTTCTTAATCACGCCGATTATTTTCCTGGATGCTGTCCTTTTTAAGGGAAAAAGTGCCCCTGCTCTTGGCGATCAAGTCGCCATTTTCATTGCTCAAGGTGGCTTCCGTAACCACAGTTCGGTTGCCGGCGTGAACAATTTTGCCTTCGGCTATCAGCTCATTTTCCCAGAAAACAGGATTGAAATAATTTATATACATATCCACCGTCACGCAGTTGCGCCCCAAACTTAGGATGGCCCATCCCATAGCGGTGTCGGCAATAGTGGCAATTATTCCACCGTGAACCCTGCCTTTGACCGTCGTATATCCAATATTCGGCTTGATTTTAATACCCACCTCTCCCGGGCCCAGATAGTTCAGCTTTACGTCCAGCGTCTGGTGGGTTGGAGCCGCTGCCCAAAACTTGCATAAGAGTCTGAAAAGCCCCTCATCTATTCCCCGGTTTTCGATATTCATTGCTGAAGCACCTCGCCTTGGTTCATATATATAATTATAGCTATAATCGATTTAGTGAACATTTTATTTAGCTGTTGTCTCA
This sequence comes from Syntrophomonadaceae bacterium, assembly GCA_040217815.1. Lineage (GTDB taxonomy): Bacteria > Bacillota > Syntrophomonadia > Syntrophomonadales > Syntrophomonadaceae > UBA5314. Next base: position 94,157 of record JBEHWI010000005.1, read on the forward strand.
ATATAAATAGCAGGGCGCAACACCCTGCTTCCCGGAGTCACAAGTACCACCCGTTCCATTTGATAGTCCTTATTAAAATATCGCATGACATGACGAGATTATTGCTGAATTACCGGGAAATGAAAGTAGCCAGGCTCAACTCAGGTAGCCTGGTATGCTGTTGACTGGTCTTTGGCTTTTTATAAATTTGCCCGTTCCCGAGGCAATCACCCGCCCGGCCTCATCGTAGACCGTAGCTTCTGCGATATAGAGCTTAGAAGATTCCTGCCTGATAAAGCGTCCCACCGATTTGATTATGCCGCCACTGACCGGCCTCATAAGGCGCAGTTCAAACGAAACCGTCAAAACCATATAATCGTCGAATAGCGAATTGACCGCAAAAAAGGCTGCATCGTCAAGCACCCGGAAATAGCCAGAACCGTGCATGGCGCCGGCACCGTGAAAATGCCGCTCTTGCACCCGGGTGGTTACAATCGCTTCTCCATGGGAAATTTTAATTGTAGTATCATCGTAGAGTTCCTTATTATAAGGGGCCTGCAAGTACATCCGTTCCAAAGCTCGATAATGGCCTTTCATTATATACTCCAATAAAAGTCTTTGAATGCTGCTGCCATCAAGCAAATTATATACGAATAGATATCCCATATCCAGGAGCAAATTAACAAGAAGCACATATCCCCCCCCATTATTCAAGACATAAAGACCATAGGTAGATTGGTACCGAACCTTAGTATTACCCCATTTCTTGTGGGTTGAACAGAATATTGTGGCCCACCGGAAGAATCTTAACACTGTCTTTACACAAACTTTACATATCCTTAATCAAAATAAAAGAGCGGTAATTGTAGAATTAGCATAGAGAGAAAGGGAAAAGGAGGTGGATGTCAAATGTTTAGCATCGGTTTGGTCGTCTTGGTAGTAGCTTTGGCGCTTATCTTTGATTTTATAAACGGCTTCCACGACACAGCCAATGCCATTGCCACTTCAGTTTCTACCAAGGCCCTCTCACCGCGGGCAGCGATCTTTGTTGCCGCCTGTCTGAACTTTTTAGGGGCCTTGAGCGGCACCGCAGTAGCAGCCACTATCGGAAAGGAAATTGTAGCTCCTGAAGTGGTCACCCCAATCGTTTTGATTGCCGCCCTTACTGCCGCTATATTTTGGAACCTATTTACCTGGTATTTCGGCATCCCCAGCAGTTCTTCCCATGCCCTGATCGGTGGCCTTACCGGAGCCGTCATCGGTTCTTTTGGTATTCATCAAGTTAAATGGTATGGTTTTGGCAAGATCTTTGCCTCCCTGATCATATCCCCGGTTTTGGGAGTGATTATAGGGAGTATAGTTATGACCGTGCTGTTCTGGTTCTTTTCCGATAAGTCTCCTTACCGGGTAAACAACGGTTTTCGAAAATTACAGATACTTTCCGCCTGCATGGCATCATTTGCCCACGGCTCAAATGACGCCCAGAAATCAATGGGTATAATCACTATAGTGCTTATCAGCGGTGGCTTGATAGGAAGTTTTGATGTGCCCATCTGGGTTAAAATTTGCTGCGCCCTGTCTATGGCTGCAGGCACAATGACCGGAGGCTGGAAGATCATTCGCACCATGGGCAGCAAAATATTCCGCATCGAGCCCATTAACGGGTTTGCGGCTGACTTTACGGCTTCCGCTATCATATGGGGTGCCAGTTTGCTTGGGCTTCCGGTCAGCACGACCCACGTGGTTTCTTCATCGATAATGGGGGTTGGGGCCGCCAAACGCTTCAAAGGAGTGCGCTGGAATATCGCAAGCCAGATCCTGCTGGCATGGGTCGTTACCATACCCTCATCTGCACTGATAGCGATATGCGTTTACAATTTAATTCACCTGTTTTGTTAGTCGCTAGACAATACCCAGTACTATTTTCGCAGTTAAGCATCGATAAGGACGGCTGATAATGTTGTGGGGCTGCATATTAAATGCCGGGTATTGCTGATGGAAGGATAATGTTACAAATTTTTTCAGTAGATTACCGGATGTTACCGAAAACAAAGTTGCATTGTGTAAATATAAAGAATTAGGTTAATAAAGTACCAGACTGGGATAATCCAAGAACTGCCAGGCTCATTGATTGTCATTTTCGTATTGGATTATTTTTCGTTCAATACTTCCACCGCTATACTGGCAAGGTAGGGATCAAACTGGCTACCTGCACATCGTTTTATTTCATCCAACGCTTCTTGCACATTCATGCATTCCTGATAAGGCCGGCCATACAGCATAACATCATAGGCATCGATAATGGATATGATGCGGGATAAAAGCGGTATCTCATCATTTTTAAGCCCCAGGGGGTAGCCGGTGCCGTCCCAACGCTCGTGATGGTGTAATATGGCCTCGGCAATGGGAGCCATTTCCGGCGTACCCAGAGCAATTCGGTAGCCGATTTCCGGGTGTTTCTTGATCGAATCCCACTCCTCAGGAGAGAGTCTGCCCGGCTTTTCTAAAATAGAATTGGGTATGGCAATCTTGCCTATATCATGAAGTACGGCCAGGAGCATTATACTATCCATTTCACTTTCGGCGAGCTCCACTGCCTCCCCTAGTTTTTTCGCCATTTCCCGCATGCGCTCACAGTGCTCCTGGGTTTCATGACTTCTTGTCCACAGCACCTTTTGCAGTGAATTTAAAAAATAACTCCGTGCGCTTCGGTTTTCCAAAAGCTTATTGCGATACATCTTATCCTCGGCCTCTTTGAGCAGCAGGTTTGTATCCTGATCCTGGCCGTATTGGGTTGCCAGGCCTACCGACAGACTGGTGCCTATCGGCAGGTCGTTGACATTTGCACATGCATTCCTTATTCTATCTGAAATCCGGGACACCTGGTCAGCATCGCACCTGGGCAGGAGGATAATAAACTCATCCCCACCCCAGCGGGCGACTATATCTTCGTTCCGGCACGATCTTCCGAGGATGTCAGCAACTGTTTTTAATACTCTATCTCCTTCAAAGTGTCCGAGGACGTCGTTTATCAACTTCAGACCGTTTACATCTCCTATAATAAGGCTGATGGGCAGCTGCCTGGCGGTGTCTATCCTCCGCAGCGCTTCTTCAAAATAGGCCCGGTTGTAAAGACCGGTAAGTCGGTCGTGAAAGCTTAAGTACCTTATCTTTTCTTCGGCTTTCTTGCGCTCGGTTATGTCAACGGCCAGTCCGACATAATATGTATCACTGCCGTCTTTGGCAGCCGCACCGCTGGAGGTGTGCCAGCGCCAGGTCCCGTCAACGTGTTTTACCCGGTATTCAACCCCTTTTTTCGGTTGGCCGGAAACAACTATATCCTGCAAGAAATTTCTGCACGCCGAGACATCATCGGGATGAACAAAAAGCTCAAAATTCTTTCCCTGTACAAATTCAACATTGTGTCCCAGATTTTCGGTCCAGCCACGGGAAACCAGAATAAATACCCCTTCGGGTGACAAGGTGTAGATTATCCCATTGGCATTTTCGAAAATGGTGCGCAGCTCCGCTTCGCTTTTACGCAGCTTTTCTTCAGTCAGGCGCTGCTCGGTAATATCTTTACAGGCGATGATAAGGTGGGGTTCTCCATCCATGTCAATGATCTCGCCAGAGATGAGAAAATTGCGGCTCTCTTTTGATTTTGTTCTCAGTACTGTCTCAAAATTGCGAACAATTCCATGCTCCAGAATACGGGCTATCATCAAGTCCCGCTCTTCCGGGAACGCCCATATCCCCAAATCTTTAACAGTGCATCCCAGGGCTTCATCACGAGTATAACCGGTAGTTGTCAAAAAAGCGTCATTAACTTCAATGTAGCGGCCTTCTTTAATATTGGAAATGGTTATCCAGTCCGGATTGCTGCGAAAAGCGGTGGAAAACTTCTGCTCCGAACTTTGCAGCCTTTTTTCCATTTGCTTGCGCTCAGTGATATGATGTGACTCATCGCGTAGAGCTAATAGCGGGGTCGGCTCAATGTGGTCGCCCGGGTTTCCTGGTATCAACTTCTGTTCCTCAAAACCAGACGGGAACTTGGCTAGTTGGTCATTTGTCTTGTGTCGATACTTCAAATTGGCTCCTCCCTGGTCTATTTAAGATGATGTTAGAGGCAAACCAGCAGCATTAACTTGTCGTTCCATTATTCTTATCGACATTATACGAGCTATTCCTTAGCGCGCAGTCGTTAAACCCACGTATTTACTCTTGTGCTGTTTTATGGAAAAACACCGTGAATGACAGAGAAATCCCTGATATTGGTGATTTTGTATAGGTTTTCGGGTGGTTGTAATCTATTAGAAGAGCATCAGTGAGAGGATTGCACTTGATAAATGTTCTATTTTCTTTTATTAATCTTCGTTTTAGCTTTCTTTATATTTTCAGCTGCCCTAAACCTGACTATCTCCCTGACCAGATCCCATGGCAACGGCTTGTTTAGAGGAAATTGAACCGCCCCTTTGGAGGTTTTGAACTGAGACACTTTTTCTTTAAACGCATCAATTCCGCTGGCAGTTGGATAAAAGCCAATATGATTCTTATGAGCAGCAAAATACACCAAAATTCCATGCAAGTCAAAGGCGGGCATCTGGTAGCTGATCTTTTCTTGCGCCCCGGGAGCAGCTTCTTTTATTACTTCCCTTAAAGTTCTCAACAATTCCTGAACCTCCGGGGAAAATTGGGCGATATACTCGTCGATTGAGGCAAATACCGGTTTTTCCATGAGGTCCCTCTCAATAAGGTAAAGGAGATTGTTTCCCTTTCCTTCTATGATTTAATATTTAATTCCTTCTGGCCTGGTATTGTCACATTTACCCGCCATCAGGATCCCTTTATAATATAATTCCCCATTCAATCATCTTTAGAATCATAATTCTTTAAATCACAACAATGGAGTGAAACCTATTTAATACTCTCCCGGCTTTGGGGAATATGTTCCAGAATATAGGGTACTACCTCGCTGGTAGAAATATTTAAAGCCAGAGCAAATTCTTCATGCAAGTGCTTTTCCGCTGTTTTCAACATATCTTCATCCGTGTTGGTCAGCTTCTTACCCTTAAGGGAGCGCGCCTTTTTCTCCAGATACAATGTTTTAATAATTTTAATATATTCTTCGGGCTTTCCCGTTTTAAGAGCAGTTTTATAAGTATTGGCTCTCTGCATCTCATTATCTATCCAAATAGTCTCTTTTTGTGGCATCGTCGCTATTAACGATAAAACCTCATTTTTAGTAACGGTTGCCCTCATCGTTTTAGGATTGTTTACAGGAACCCTTATTGTCATATTTTTGCTGTTAAGGGGGTGTAAAACATAGTATTCGGTTTCATCACCGATGTTATATTCATCTTTCCCGATATCTACGATCCGGCATATTCCCATTAAGCCGTAAACCACATAATCATTTATCTTGAACATGGACTATCTCCTTTTTTACTTTTCGGACGGATTTTTAATTGTGTTATTTGGATTGTTTCTTTTTGGTCTTTTTGGTGGCGCTTTCCTTTATGCGCTTATTTTCCAGCCTTTTCCGCTCGATAATTGCCTGCCATTCTTTTTCTCGTCTTTGGGCCTCAATTCTATCTTTCTCTTTTTCCAGGGCAATTTGATCATTTCTAACTTTCAATTCCTTTTGAACCCGATCATCCAACAATGGATTGTGAAACTTTAAGAATCGTTCAAATGCGTCCGGGTAGATGAATGTTTTCTGTTCAATTCCATCATTGAATTGTATCCGAATTATTCTATTTGCAGTTGACAGAATTACGCCCCTTCCAAATTTTATGTGCGTAACTTCTTCATTAATTAATTCATTCATTTGAGTTGTTTGATCTTCGTCATTCATTTCCTTTACCTCTTTCTAAATATTAAACCTAAATGTTCCTCCGGCCGCTTATTTACTTCCCAGTTGATGAACTTGTTCGATAATATAGTTTTCCACCGTCTCCCTGGACATTTCTAACGAAATTGCCAGTTCATCAAACAAAAACGTTTCCGCCATGCGAAGATATCGTTCATCCAAGGTATTCACCGGCTTCTTTTTCAAAAGCCGTTCTTCATTCCTAATATTCAAAGTCTTAATGATTCGTATCCATTCATGACAGCTGCCGCTGCGTAAAGCCTTTTTATACTGTTCTTCACGGGTTCTTTCATTTTCAATCCATAAGGTGTCGATAAACGGAATTCGCCCGATAAGCTCCGTTGTTTCTTCCCTGGTAAGAATTCTACGCATGACTGTTTTGGGGTTATCAACCGGACAATATATAATGCTTTTTTCAGCATAAAGCGGTTGGAGAAAATAGTATTTTCTAGTAGGGTCTATCCCGGGAATATCAGGCACACCAATATCCTTCACCAGGCATACACTGTTGCTGCCATAAATAATGAAGTCATTTATTTGATACTTCTTGTTATTTTCTACTTGCATGGTCTTTGCTTCTTTCAAATCAAAAAACCGTCACAACTATCATGAGCGAAACGGTTAAAAAAAGGTTTGCCCCCTGTAGACTGGCTATATGTTGTTTATTTATATCCTCTTTCTAAATTCTAACAAATTTCGAAGGCCTGTCGTAAGTAAAATTTTTAACTCGTTTTGTTTTTTAATTAATTGACCCCACTCCAGCTCAATCAATCTCCTTGATCGTTCCCTTTCCATCCGGGTCCTTGAACCAGGACTTTGTTTTATTTTTCCCTTTTCAAAATGATAAAGCCCAGGTAATATAACCCGGGCTCTTTATAGTCAGGCAGCAATTAATATAGATGCAGTTTAATCCACAGCTTGTCCTTTATAAGCGAAAGGTGATAAGTGCCCCCAGCCTTCTCTAATGGCTTTGCCGACCAATTCTAAAATATCTGCCGTGGAAGGTATTGCCGCCTGGCCGCGAGCTGCTTGGAGGCTTCCGTCCGGCCTCCGCCATATGAACCTGTAACCCATTTCCTCCATGCCGTCTTCGAACTCATACCTGCACCATTGAAAGCACAGGTTCCAACCACCCGTTCCCCCTTTTTTTGCTTCGTTCAACACTACTACACGAGTTTGATTCACTGCAACCACCCTTTCTTCAATTTTATCTGCAACGCTGATCAGCTACTGATCAGTATACTATAAGCAAGATTAAATATGAAGACATCTGAATATATATACGGCAAGTTGCACCGGGGACAACCCCGGTGCAACCCTGATTCTTTGCATTAAATTGGGACAATCCCGACATCCCTCAAGGACTAATTTGATGGCTAATAGTTGGTATGCGTTGTATAATCATTCAACATAGTGGTAATCATGCCACTATTTGCCTAATTGGGATTTAACCTCTTTTACTAATTTCATCTGTTATTAATGATTTTGAAATATGCATCGCTTTTATCATGTTATTGAAGCGGGTGTGATGAGAGGTGCCTTCCGCAAATTTTATTTGTGCTTTTTCACATTTGCTGATAATTGAAGATACGGGTCGTAGTGCTTCTATCAATTCTTCTTTTGTAGATCTGTTCATAATATTTTCACCTGTTATCAATGATTTTGAAATATATAATGCTTTTATCCTGTTCTTAAGGAGTGTGTGCTGAGAGGTACCTTCTGCAAATTTGGGCTGTGTTTTTTCACATCTACTGATAGCTGAAGAAACAATTTGTAGCGCTTTTTCTAATTCTTCTCCTGTATATTTATCCATAGCATTTCCCCCTGAATTCCCGATTTAGCAGCTTATTTTTGTGAATCGAGTATAAATAGAGACGCATCATGACCCATGAATATTTTACTTCCTTGATAGAATGTTTTAGATAGAACATTCTTGTATCCTATATTTGACATAATACCCGTTAGCATTTCTTGATCAAAGCCACGATGAACCATATCTGAAACTATTTCACGGTTTTTATCAAAATCAATGATAATTAAATGTCCTCCCGGATTCAAAACATCATACAGCTTAAATAAAACGGATTTAAAATCTTTAATATGGAGTAAAACCTGAGCCATAAATATATAATCAGTATATAAATCCGATAGACTGTATTTTTCAAAATCAAAGCATAATGTATCTGCATTCTGTATATTAGAATTGGATATTTTTTGAGTTATTTGTTTAATCATGTTTTGTGATGTATCCAGAAACAGTATTGATTTAAAATCATTCAATAAATTCATACCGACCAGACCGGTTCCACACCCAAAATCGATGGCATTCTTGCTTTTGGCATCAACTAAATGTTCACGAATGGCATCTGATGATACCTTTGCAATTTGGACCCTTTCAGGCGTGTCATATGAATTGGCTATCATTTCAAACTTATCAGTATTTCCCATTATTACCTCTCAAAATATCAGCATTTCCAATCGATTTTCGCCGGGTTTGGCTCGTTTTCCACGGCAACGGCACGCAGCGCGTCAAGCATACGTCCGCACTCCTCAGCGGCGATTTGCTCGATTTGTCCCCACGGAGCGTCTGTTCCAAGCTGGTCATAGGCTACCGCAAGCGCTCCGTAAAAGGCAAGCCCTATGCAATGCCGTGCGGAGTGAATGGTCGACGCGCACTGGCCTATCGCCCTTGCGGCAGCTTGTGCGATAAGCTTCCCGTCTGCTTGCCGCGCTGCTGTATGGCACTCAAGGATGGTCGTTTTCGCCTGCGGCAATTTTATTGTACCCGATAACCACTCCCGAGCAGCATTCAGCGCGTTTTGTGGACGTTGATCGTCCGGGTATTGCTTACTCCAGAGAGGCAATATAACCCGCTCTGAATAATCAACCGCCCATACCGCAAGCGTTGCCTTGCTTTGTGTTTCTATTAAATTCATAAGCGACCTGATATATTGTGCTTTCCAGTCACTTAACATCTTTCGCGCTTTTGGCATACTACTCTCCTATTTTTTGTCATTAATTTCGTCCACATCAGACCTGGCACAATACTATCTTTCTCATATCCTGGGCAGGTAATCCTATCCTACCCTCGTGCTCTCATTACGTCAATAGAACCTACATCTAGTGATTTCACCGCCATATAAAAAACACCCGCCTTTCAGCAGATGCTCTCGTCTCTACTCCCACTCTTGCCCACTCCTTATGGGATCAGATTAATATGGGCGCGAATATCCATGTAATAATGAAATAATCTCAGCAATAATCTTATCGGGAATGTATTGATGCATATTATGGTTCGTACCCGGCATAATCGTTTGGGTACTGTCAGATGACCAGTCTTTAAAAGCCACCTGGCTTGTTCTCCACTTTTCATTCGTCACCTCTGCTTCGGATGTTAATATCCTTAGGGGTATATTCTGCAAACTACCCTCCCGCACTACGGTTGCGGCATTTGCTTTCATATTATTAACTTCATCGGTCTTATCCTTGTTAACCATGTTCTTTAAATACATTGCTTTATCAATCTCTCTCAATTCTTCAGGCACTAACGCGAGGTTGTTTCTTGGAGCATATACTGCTGAATAAAAATTGGGAGAATAATTAAACAACAGCCGAAAAACTCCCAAGTTGTTTAAAATGGACTTTAGCCTGAGAGAAGATAATGCGCTGTCGCTTAAAGTTTCTGTTGCATAGAACTCTGGATTACCTGCATCGATAGTAACGATTCCCTTCACTTCATCCCCATAAAGCTGAGCAAATCTTATTATCTCCAATGAAGCAAGTGAGTGCCCTACAAGTATGTAGGGGGGCTTTTGATCAGATTTTCCCAGAAGTTCATGCAGTTCTTGAACAATAGTATTAATATCTCTGGAATCAGCAGAAACCTCGCTCCATCCATACCCTGGTTTTTCATAAACCACTATTTTGGCATGCCTTGATATTTCACTATATAGTGGATAAAAATCAGTATAGGGGCAGGGAATCCCGAAACCGGAGGCAAAAACTACAGTGGAGTCTCCACTTCCTTCTGTGTAGATGTGCATTTTATGCCCATTAATTTCAACGATGTTTCCCGGCGGGGGGTACTTCCTGCTGTCAGAATATTCGGCCAGCCTTTCGTAAACAAATCCCATTGCTAATAGTATTAGGAACCCTATAATTCCACCAATGCAAAAGTTTCTTGCCCATTTAAGAATTCTAATATGCAGACTATTCACAAGCATTTGCCCGTACCTCATTTTATTAATCCAGGTATTCTCGACGTTCGTTTTTCTAAGAAACTCATTCCTGTACTAAATGTTAAATAGTATCCAATCGTTACAAGCAGGGTGTCTATAATGATTCTGGACAAAACGTCGCTTAAATAACCTGAAAACAATAAGGGCATAAAACTAAGGAACGTAGCCCAGTTGACTCCAAACATTATGAATCCAAACTTTACTGCCCTGCTTTCTACGGACAACATATCTACGCTATTCCCCAGCAAAATACATACTACCCCAATACAGGCACCCATAAGCAATGTCCATAAAAATGTATAAAACGGGCTTATTTGGTGTCCTGATTGGATCGCTCCTGTGAAATATGCAGCATACCGTCCAATTAGGAATACCCCTGTGAACATGGATACGGCCATCATCTTCTGTCCAAAAGTAAATGGCTCTACCGCAGCATTTTCTCCTTTCTCAGCTTTTAGTAAACTTAAGAGAATACCCATTATAAAAACAGGTAGCGCATCACTGAGGCCAACCACAAATTCGTTAATTATTGGATTACCAAATAAGGGTACCCCCTCCAGCATGGCAAACAACCAGAGCAGCGCTATGGCAGACCCGTACTTCAGCCCCTTTCTTATACCCTTTCCTGGAATCGCATTTCTGATTCGGCAATAAACACAAGCAGCGCCGGAAAAAGAGAGCAAGGCCCAAAGAGAGACGGTAATTTCCATTCCAAGCAACTTCGCCACTATGCTAAAATTTGGATTTTCAGGCATAGTGCTGTATACGCTTGTAACAAGATGAAGAACGATATCAAATAGTACGCTAACTGCAATAATAGCCATGATTACTAACCATTTACTTATTTTCATACTTATCAATTCTCCCTATTTAAACCGCATATACTCAAAAGGCGGGAATAGCGGCCAGATTGCATTAAGTATCCTCTGTCTCTCCAATAGCCGCATTTTCTATTTCAGTTAGATTTATTAATATTTTTTCGAGTAACGATCTTGTCGTAGTAATGTCCTTCTTATCCATTTCCTTAAACATGTTTTCTCTAAAGACTGAGCCTTTTGGATCTGTTTTTTCCCAGAAGTCATAGCTCTGCTCTGTCAATCTCAATCTAGTAACCCTTGCATCTTTTTTGTCTTTTTCTAACTTCAATAAACCTTTCTGCTGGAGGTTCAAAGCTACTTGTTTAATATTTTGATATGAACTCCCCATTTCGCTGGCTAATTCTTTCAAGGTTGGCGGGGTATCAAATAGACTTCTAATAGTTTCGGATAAAAACCATTGCTTGGTTGTCACATCAAATTCCTTAAATTCCCTCTCAAGAAGGGTGTTCATCTTATTAGAAGTTATCAGCAGCAAAGCAAAAATCATCGGTTCATCAGGAATTGAATTTGTCTTCTTGAGGTCCAAAATAGCACCACCTTCATTATCTGTAGATTGCATTTCAGCAATAAGGGTAATACGTTATCTAATTAGATAATGTATTACCCTTCTGTGTTTGTCAATACTTTTTTAGGTTTTATAACTAAATACTCATGGTTTTCTTCTCTACTCCCATTCTTTCCAAACTTCCGGCTGATAACCTACCGTAGCCAACCTGCCATTACGTACAATTGGGGTTTTATATAGCATGGGATGATTTAATAGGATTTCTTCTCTCATACTGGTGCTTCCGATTCGATTCAAATTCAATTTATTATAATCCTTAGCTTTTTGATTAATTAAATTATTTAGTCCTACAGAAGCTTTGACACTCTCAAGTTCACCTTTACTTAAACCTTTTTGATTAAGGTCTATATATTGATATTTGATATTTCTTTCTTTGAAATATCGTTCTGCCTTTTGCGTATCAAAGCATTTCTTGACGCCAAATATCTGAATGTTCACCTATTTGTATTTCCCTTCCAACCAAACTACGGTCTCATTCATTCTTTTCAAGATTAGTTAAAAGGCGAAGAAGCCTTGATCCCCTCATTATGCTTTGCGCATCATAGTCCCATATCCATAGTAAAACTCGCAACGATGGAAGGAATATCATTATCCATTGCCTGGTATTCACTGGTGGCCTGGGCGTCGTCGTAATCAAACTGAACATCAGTCGGCCCGCACATGTAAAAGACTGATGCCTCCCCGTAAACTACGCGCAGGTTGGACGTCATAGATTTAATCTCTTCACCTTTTTGTTCCCACTCTTCTCCAGTATAAACCACTACAGAGAAAAGCCTTCCCATTTCGCCATTCGAAGCGTCATATGCCCTTTTCTGGTAAAACGTTGTTAAATTCTCCTTATCAACAACGGTGTATTTATTGTTCCAGCTTGCCGGTATTTTAACGGAAAAACCATTAATGGTGCTGTGATACGTGGTAGAAGCTTCATCGCTTTTCTGCCAGAGTTCCACACTCCGAGTTTGTGAATTCCATGTTACCTCATATCCGTAAATCTGGGCCACGTAGAGGGCTGGCAAATAGGTTCGTCCGTCTCTTATAACCGGAGTGACATCCATTTGCGAATGGTTTTCCGATTTATAACCGTCTTGAATAGTTCCCCATTCATAGTAGATGCTATCAACCTGAAGCTCCATGTAGATAGACTCTGAAGATCGGTTATTTGGATTGATAAGACTTTGAGCCAGGGTGACAGTCTGTGTACCGGCGCTCCATTGAACATCAACATCCATACTCTCCGCCAGGTAAGCTACCGGGACATAGGTCCGTCCGTTCTCCGCAAACGGGGCGGCATCCATGGAATATGTTTTTCCGTTTTGCTCGTACATATAGCTGCCCAGGGTAAACCTGGTGGTTGGAACCGCACTCTGAGCTGCGCCTGCTATGAATAGCATTTGTAGTAAAATTAGCAGCCCCAAACCAATGCTTAGCTTCTTTTTGTTTCCTTTCACCCAATCACTCTCCCCATTTTGAACTTTGCCAACGAATATCTATATGCAAATATTAACTCTTTTAGCTCAAAATATCTTCTAAGTAATCGGCCGGGTGTAAACTATATTTAACCCCCTCATGGATAGCTGCATGTATATTAAGGAAAAATTCTTTTATCAAGCCTTACTACGGTCTCGACATGCGTTGTCGCAGTGATTCGGATGTACTTTAAATATAAGTATACTGGCCCAATTTATGTAGTTTCTAAAAAAGGAAAATCGCCTGTTCGGCGGTCAATGATTAATATAATAGAGTTTAACTATATTTCTTTAAGAATTGTGCGGGCGTAAGTATTTCCGGCTTTTCTATCTCCAGTTCGGCAAAATCCTTATCACCTGTAATTAATATATCTACATCCTCTATAATAGCGGGCAGGTCTTTCTTATCCCGAATATTCGGGTACTTATTGGCATCTATCTTTTCAACCGTATAAGTATATTCATAAGGTACTTCCCTAAGAAATGCATCCAAATACTGATATTGGGCCGGAAATTTACGTTTGATTACTGTTTTGAGTTCATCAATCACATAGGATGGCAATACAATGGTATGCTTCTCGGTGATAGTGTCAACTAAGTTACGCATGACCGGGGTGGGAAAAAGATATATTGAAATGAGGATGTTTGTATCAATCATTATCCGCATATCGTTTTTCCCACATTTCTTTTCTTATTTCATCTACCATATCCACTACATCTTGTTCGTTTTTCAACCCGAGCCGTTCCGCTTCACCTTCAAATGCCTTTTGAATATTTATAAAAGCTACCTTGGCAGCATTAGCAAAAATAATCTTATCACCATCTTCAATAAAAATTACCTTATCACCGTCTTTAAGATTAAGTTTTTTACGAATGTCAATAGGAATTGTAATCTGACCTTTGCTGGTGATTTTTGCAACTTCCATTTTGAGCGCCCTCCTTTTCCTTACTTTCCTTACCAATATTATATACTTTTTCCGATAAAATATCCGTCCTTAATAAACTAAGAATTACTTCCCAAAACATCTTTTTTCACAGTATTTCATTTTGTTAACAGACAGCTCATCTCTTGACCATTACATCAATGTATAATCATGGATAAAGGTGGGTGGCATCCCTTAAGCCGCGTATGTTGATTAATATGCAATTACTTTTGGGAAATATTTATCAACAGAGATAAATGCTACAAAAACAGAGGTAAATTTCTTCGGATATGATTTTACACCAATGTGAATAATTCATGGCGAAATGAGCCACGTCTCCGGGTACCCGCACAGAGCTTTACGTTTGTATCCCCACATTGGAGAGGCCTAAAGAATGACCAGGATATACCAGAAATAATGGTGCATTCTAGGCTAGCTGAGTCCTTTACCAAGAGTATAGATAGCATTGTAATTGGTTAGAGGTAATGGTAGTGAATAAAAACTGGTATTGAAGCAGGTGGTTTGAAGCGGCGCAGGGGGCACAAAGGGGCACATCTATTTTTTACAACAATGTGTGTTCCCCTATTTGAAATTGGAAAGGGTATAATCGATTTGTAAAGATAACACAGAAAAGAAAAGGGAAAATATTGAATGGAAATTGTGAAAATTATTGATAGCGATAAAACAAAGTACATGGAATTGCTACTTATTGCAGATGAACAGGTAAGTATGATAGAGAAATATTTGTATCGTGGTGATATGTTCGCCTTGTGTGATGATGATGTTAAAGCTATTTGCATTGTTACACAAGAGCAATCCGGCGTTTATGAAATTAAGAATATTGTTACCGTTCCTGAATATCAACGGAAAGGATATGGACAACATCTAATTTCATTTATTGCTGATTACTACAAAAAATCTGGTAACAAGTTATATGTTGGAACAGGCGATAGCCCTATGATACTTCATTTCTACGAGAAATGCGGATTTGAACAATCACACATTGTTAAAAACTTTTTTATAGACAATTACGACCACCCTATGTATGAAAATGGACAACAGTTAGTAGATATGATTTATTTGAAAAGACATCTGTAAAACGAAGGGGGCACGGAGGGGCACGGGGACGGTCCTTTTGTCACTTTTCGTTTTGTCCCCTTTTTCCTACTTAAGATCCTTTTGCGATGATTCTATCTATAGCGCGTCGATGTAATCCTAATAACTCGGCTATCTTTCGAATTGAAAGTTCAGTATTATTTCGCAATGAAAATATAATTTGATTTCGCTTTACTTTGTCTTCCAGTATCGCTTCCTGGTGCAATCCGGGCCATTTCTCACTTAAATATTTATCTAGATATACACGTCCTTCTTCCAAGGTTTTTATTGTTTCCTCTTTTTCATCCAGATATTCTGATTCATCTTGTTCGTTTGAAAATCGTCTGAATTCGTTTATTGCTTTTTCTACATTGCTTGAGAACATCTCCAAAACACTTTTAACATCCCCCAGCCTCGTTTCCTCGGGAGATAAATAGCTGCAATAACTGCTCCATTCATAATGTTCAGGCTTTTCAACTATTCCAGCCTTAACCGGATTATTGTGAACGTATCGAAGTACAGCCAATAAATAACGGTCGTCAACCACCGGTTCACTTTTAAACCTACCTTGGAATACATGGCCCACTCGGTTGTATCTGATATTAAAAAACATGGCATAGCTTGTAGCTATGCCTCTCATAATAGTCGATATATCATATCGGTCGTTACGCAGGATAAGATGAATATGGTTATCCATCAGACAATAACCGTAAACTATTAATCCAAATTCATGCTTCTTCTTTAATACTGTATCAAGAAATCGCCGGCGATCGTTATCATCAAGAAAAATCCTTTTTCGCTCATTTCCCCGCATTATGATATGATAACAACCCGTTGGACTGTACTCCCTTTGTACTCTTGCCACTGGAATAATCCCCTTGTACCGTTTATTAAAGTATAGCTCTTTTTAAGACAGTGTCAAAAGGACCGTCCCCGTGTCCCTCCAAAATGCCGGATATCTTTTTGTTGCTCAGGCAAGCGAAGCTTACACAATTTTTATAATTGCGAAGGGATGACACAAGAGAACCGTCCCCATGTGTCACCCCTGTGTCTAAATACCATTATTGAGTTTGTTTTAATCAATCATCAAATAAATTTTTTCGGTAAGGGCTCCTTCCCCATTGCTATAACCGCACTCGCAATTGTCTGCAAACCGTGCGTTATCATCATTGTTGATTCTCCATGAGCTATAAGCTTGCCGCCTTCGTTTACCATGGTTGCTTCCGACATGCAGATACTCTTACCTATTTTGATTCTATGGCCTTCAATAATTAATCGGCCCGAATTAGATGATCCCAGCATGGTAGAATTTACATCTACTGTTACGTATCCGGCTTCCTCGTCCAGCTCCCCGTAGCATGCCCAGTAGCATGCTGTATCAAGCAGTGAAGCATATACTCCTCCATGTACAGTGGCAAAAGGAGTCAGGTGCTTATGCTCCAGATCAACCTCAACCCGTGCGTAACCTTCACGTATTTCTCGTATTACCATCGATAAGAGCTGGAAATATGGAGCATTGTTAACCAGGTCCATTATCCTAACGATATGCTCCGGATTAAGTTTTCCCATGTTCTTCCCCCCCAATATTTTTTCCTTTCATCTTTTTATAACTAGATAATAGCTATTTTAAATAGCTTTCTATGTTATCGAGGTAAGAATCCCACATGGCACTTAAATCAGGACTCATACCTGCTCTCAATAGGGTGTTTACTTCACTGGTTATGGGATATATTTCACAGGCTTTCTGCTTGCCTTTTTCTGTCAGATAAATCTTGAAAGATCTGCGATCCAGGGAATCTACTACTCTCCTTACATACTCTTCTTTTTCCAGACGGTCAATAAAACCTGTTACCGCTGAACTGTCCAGGATCAAATTTTCAGCCAGGGATTTAATGTTTTGGCCATCCTCCTCGGTTAAGGCATACAGAATGAAAGATTGAGCAACTGTAACCCCGTATTCAGAGTACCGATTATTATAATACTTTTGAAGAGTTCTGCTGGCTGCAGCCAGTTTAAAACAAAGGGTTTCCTTAAAACTGAGCATTATTTCCTCCATTATATGACATGTCATTTATTGATTAATAATATATTTT
>JBEHWI010000006.1:0-103744 GCA_040217815.1 Syntrophomonadaceae bacterium
AAAGGACTACAATGAGTTCAGACCGCACAGCGCACTAACTAATCAGACGCCGGCCGCTTTTGCCCAACTAGCCCGGGCTCAGGTGATTTAAGGATCAGATTTTTCTCGTAATGTCTGGACCTAATTTTGGGGGACACTCATGTCCCCCAAGACTAACATTGCAGATGGATCAGTTTTCGGGGAGCAGGTCAGTTCACCTCCCCATAGAAGAAGGCCCTGGTTGCCCAGGACCTTGTTACACTATCGACGTTGTTTTGTATACCGTCGTATACGTTATGTCACTATCGCTGTTCCGATTCTTTAATAACTTTTGCTGCAGCCTTATAAATCGTCCCGGTAGTGGCTACCAGATTATTGATATAGCAGCCCATCCCCAGGTAGAAGTCACCGTTTAGTTCTTCGAAGGACCTCGCAAAGGTATTGCTGGTAAATCTGAAAATCTCGTTCCAATTAACCAGGTCGGTTGACTTAAACATGTAATTAGTGTAGGTGTTAATATCAAAGGCACTCACATAAACCGTATTGCTGCGCACAACAATATCAGTAGGCAATACTCCTGTAACGGGCAAGGCAATTCGGTTGGCTTGACTTCCTATATCGCCATTAAGAATAAATAATCCCTCTGGATTCCATTGCATAGCATTAGCAATTTTAACACCTAAATAAATTAATTTACCATTCAATACTTGAGTTCGTAACATCTTATAAGATATTCCCCCACCCATCATTCCTGGGAACATTTTTTTTCCATTAACATGAATTACTGTAATCGTATCTCCATCAGCCACTAAGAAATTGTTTGCAGGGTCTATATCATAGTAAAAGAAAATACTTGAACAATAAAGCTTTCCCTTATATACAAAAACTGCACTACCCATTTCACAAGCATTAAAATTATTTGCTTTTGCTTGCCAAGTATGACCTCCATCGGGTGAAACTGTAACATTCCAGCGGGCTGAAGTTGCACCGTTACCGCAAAATAATTTATCGTTATACAATGCCACATCAAGGACATGTTCTGCATTAGGAATAGTTCGTAGTTTCTCATAACCACCGTTTGGTCTTAGCACCCACAGATTTCCAAAAGACCACCCCTCGCGGGTATCAATGCCAGGAATGTAAAGGTTGCCCGCGATGATCTTCAAAACGGCTATTTCTTCTTCATCGGCCGTAAGTTGAGTGATAAATTTTGCGGCTACTGGATCATAATATATGACCGAAATAGGTCCAGCATTAGGTGAAGGTTGCCCATTAGAACTATTACCATAACCAATGTATATTTTTCCGTTGAACAACTGCATATCCCATACATTACGGGGATAAACATCCTTTGACATTGGTATGCCAAGATTAATTAATTTTGAAGTAATATCATTCAAGATATCACCTCCTTTGTACAGAAATTAAATAACTTACCTATCTTATCTTATGCGCAAATTGGAATATTGTGGCAATTATATATATTTTTTTACTTTTCTTGGCTAATCTTTTCCGCTTGTGGAATTACAGGCTTTTACCTCTAGGGCTTTCATGGAGGAAAACGGTGCCGGTAAACCCATCATCTATGTACCACAGGCCTGCTCATCGGTCGATACCCTGCAGTATGCACATATTCGAATCATTGAGCCTCCTTATTTATTCCGGTTTTCTGGTATTCAAAGGGAAAAAATGCAGCTTAAAGGGCCTGTCTCTATCGCCGGGCTGTTGCCGTTTTGCGGGCTTAGTCTGTTATTGACACAAGCGTTCTACCAAGCTGCGCTATGCCCCGACGCAAAAACTATTTTACCCCATGGCGCCGATTTATTCAGGCAAAAGCAAAGATACTTGATGAAGACGCGGTTTCAAAACAAAATCCATTTTCGTTCACCTGGAACTAATCGCTGAATTAACATTCTCGCAGCTTAATTTAGGTTTTTATGCAATTATTGAGAATATTTTGTCAAATATATAATATATATGGTAAGATGCTTTAAACAAATATTTGGGGAGTGAAGTATGCGCTACCGATCCAGGCGCGATTTGCATAAGAAGTCAGTATCCCAAAAGCAACACTTGTTGGATAAAATAAACGTATTAGAACATGAAAAGCAGGCCTTGAAGCACCAATTGGCCGAACTGCAACAGTTTCCAAACAACATGGCCCGGCGGACAGTCTCTGAACTTTCCCCCCGCCATATACTTCACGGGGCCGAAGACCGAATAATTGATATCTTAAACCTCCTGCCAGATATGATCCTGGTGGTTGATCTGGAAGGAAAGGTTATTGCCTGGAATCAGGCTGCGGAGAAGTTGACCGCCAAAACGGCCCAGGAAATGCTGGGCAAGGGCCAGCAGGAATATGCCATCCCCTTTTACGGCTTCCGCCGTCCTCTTCTGGTTGATTTCATATTAAATTCCGAACACCGGCAGGATCCTGATTATCCCTATTATAAACAGCTGAATGGTAAAATTGAAGCGGAAAACTTCTGCCCGGCGGCCGGTGTGAATGGTCTTTACGTCCGTGCTACGGCCGGCCCGCTTTACAATTCAGAAGGCCAAATGGTTGGGGCCATCGAACTGCTGCGCGACATTTCCGAAAGCAGAGAATCCCAGGCCGCTCTGGAGGCCAGTGAAGCCATGTATCGCCGCATAGTTGAGACAGCCGCTGAAGGTATCTGGATGATAGATGAAAACTATCGGACCACTTTTGTAAACAGCCGCATGGCTGAAATGCTGGGGTATACGCCGGAAGAACTGATGGGGCGAAATTATCTGGAGTTTCTGGAAGATAAAGACCGGCTGGCGGCTAAAAAGCGTATGGAAGGGATTCATTCCCGCCGCATACAAAGCTACGATCTGGCTCTGGTTTGTAAGAATGGGAGTATTATTTGGACTATCGCTGCAGTCAGCAGCATGTATGACCGAGATGGCAGTTTCTTGGGAACCCTGGGCATGTTTACCGATGACACGGAGAGGAAGCGCCTGGGGCAGCAGATGGCCCGCCTGGACCGTCTTAACCTGGTTGGAAAAATTGCCGCTGGAATCGGCCATGAAATAAGAAATCCCATGACATCGGTCAGGGGGTTTCTGCAAATGCTGCGCATGCAGGAAAAGTATCAGGAAGACGATGAATATTTCGAAATAATGATAGAAGAACTGGATAGGGCCAATTCAATTATCACCGAGTTTCTAAACCTTACCCACAGCAAACCGGTTTCTTTAAAATATCAGAATTTGAATTCAATTATTGAAGCTGTTTACCCGCTCATTCAAGCAGAGGCTATGGTCAGCGATAAAGTCGCCCTGCTCGATCTGGCTCTGGTCCCGGACTTGAACCTGGATGAGAAAGAAATCAGACAGCTTATTCTCAACCTATCTCGAAACGCCATGGAGGCTATGGGGCAGGGCGGCGTCTTTACCATTCAAACCTATGTAGAAGGCCGGGGAGTGGTCCTGGCCATAAAGGATGAAGGTATCGGGATTGAGCCGGAAATAATTGATCGCCTGGGAACCCCTTTCTTCACCACCAAAGATCGTGGCACCGGACTGGGGTTGGCTGTATGTTACGGTATAGCCAGCAGGCACCAGGCGATCATCGAATTTGCAACCAACCATAATGGCACCACCGTCTATACCCGGTTCAAACCCACTGGAGCATAAAGCAGCAAGACCGCTCCATGAAGCTTCACCGGAGCGGCCCTTTTTAACCTATACTACCTTAGGTGCATTTCCGGATCGGTGTAATACATCCTCTGCATTTCAACAATTTTAGGAATCCATTGATGCACTCTATCATGTACTTGTTTATCACTGGCCTTATCAACCAGCAGAATGTTGCCGTCATCCAATTCTATGCCGATATTATAAACACCTTTATCTACATCCGCACTTACGATCAGTCCTTCATACTCTTCTTTGGCATAGCCGCTGTTCCTTAAGAATGCCTCCCGGCTCATTACCGACCCTGTTTCCTGTCTCTTCAATGCATAAACCTCCTTCACACAATTGCTTGGATTATTTTCCCCGGGAGGTTTAAAAATATGTAGTATATTAGATAAACTCCTGTTATGCAAACCTGCCGGTTAAATTGGAGCGAATCGCAGAAAGGCTTTTTATGCGTTTTGGATATGCCTGTTTAAACTTAAGCATCCCGGCCCGTTCCAACCATCGCTGCTTATTGAAAAATGCCAGCCCGGAAACACTCCGCCGCCTTATCAGGCAAAACCTGAATGGTTTACGGGAGATACTGGAATACAATGCTGCCAGGAATATCCTGCTCTTTCGCATCAGTTCCGATATTATTCCTTTTGCTTCCCACCCTATAAACCAGGTAAAATGGGGGGCTGAATTCGCACCTGAACTGTCCCTGCTGGGGGAAATTGTAAGTAGATACGAAATGGTAGTTTCCATGCACCCTGGCCAGTATACCATCATAAATTCTCCCCATCTTCAGGTTGTGCAGAACTCTCAGGCCGAACTCAACTATCATTGCCGTTTTCTGGATGCTTTGAGCGGTTCCTCCTGCCACAAGATAGTAATTCATGTGGGCGGCCTCTATGGTAATAGGGCCCGGGCCAAACAGCGTTTTATTGAACAATGCCGTGATATGGACCCCGGTTTGAAACGGCGTCTGGTCATTGAAAACGACGACCGCTTTTTTACAGCCGCCGACGTCCTGGAACTATCCCAGCAAACCGGTTTACCCATGGTTTTTGATTACCTTCACCACCTGGTCAATCCCTCCGAACCGGTACCGGTCGCAAGGTGGCTGGTTAGAGCAAAGGGCACCTGGAAACCGCCCGATGGGGATTATAAGGTGCATTACTCGGAGCAGGACCCGCAAAAGAAAAAGGGCAGCCATGCCCTGTCCATTGACATCGAAAAGCTGCGGCTGTTCCTGGCCGAGCTTCCTGACTGCCGGGTAAATATAATGCTGGAGGGTAAAGATAAGAATCTCTCAGTGGAGCGGGTGATGGCGGTCTTTCCATAGAATAGGCCGGCCAGGTGAAATCATAGTATTCGAATACTATGAAAAGTAAAAAGGAATGGGCTTTTATTAAAGACCCATCCCTTTTGCTATTAACGTATTTCTGTTGCTAGAAGCGGTGGTGAGTTACCCTTAAGGGAAGATTCATCTTATGGGTAATCGTATTGCCAACCGTTTCTACATCATCCAGGGTTACATCAATAACGATGCATTTCAAGCGCGAGAAAATACGGTAGGCATTGTCCAGCTCCTCGGCTACCATTTCATCCAGAGAATCCATGTCACATGGAATATCGAAGCTGCGCAGCCTTTCCTTGCGCAGATCCATAAGGGTTTCGATGTCGATAGTGAGCCCCACCATCGCCACCTGTCCCTTCAAGTCCTCAATTTCCGAAGGTATTACGGTGTCCATGGTTATTGGATAGTTGGCAACTTTGATTCCCAGATTGGCCAAATGCATAGACAAGGGCGTCTTGGATGTTCTGGGCAGTCCCAAAATAATCAAATCCGCATCCTTGATGGTATCCAAATTCTGTCCGTTGTCATGCTCAATGGTAAATTCGATGGCCTGCATGCGGTTGAAATACTGGTCATCCATCTGGTGGGTAAGCCCGGTAATGTAGGCCGGCTGCAGTCCGGTTTTAGCCTGGATCACCTGGAACAGTGGAGCCATTACGTTAACCACCATAATATTCTTTTCGAGCGCTTTTTGCTCCAAATAGCGGCTTAGCTCGGGTTTGACAATGGTGTAGATAATGATGGCATCTTCTTCTTCTGCCTGGGCTATGATCTTATCCACTTGTTCGGCTTTGACGACCCTGGAAAATCTTGTTATGCTGCGTTCTACCTTAAATTGGAGAACTGACGCCACCGCAATCTTTTCCGCCGTCTCTCCTACGGAATCGGAAACAGCAAAAATATGCAGTTTTTCCGCCATAATATCATCTCCTTTGCTGTGAAGCTTTCTCCAACCTTGGGTCCTTTAGTATAAGGTATTCTACAACAACCCGGATATATCCTTTTTTTTTTGCATCCTGTTAAATCATGGATGGCTATATTAGGCATGTTTCTCATGTAATAGGAAGCGCTTCCAGACGCCTCTTCTTTCCCAGCAAAAAGGGA
Source organism: Syntrophomonadaceae bacterium (assembly GCA_040217815.1). Taxonomy (GTDB): domain Bacteria; phylum Bacillota; class Syntrophomonadia; order Syntrophomonadales; family Syntrophomonadaceae; genus UBA5314. Next base: position 6,089 of record JBEHWI010000006.1, read on the forward strand.
CTTTATTTTTGAAATAACTTGGGAAATAATACACATATTCATCTCCAGATGATATTATAATAGAAGGGGGGAGACACTAGGGGGCGATTAGATGGACAGTACTGCAGCTCTCATAATGCTCCTATGTTTAGGTGTGGGTCTTATAGCAGCAGTAGTAGGAATATTTTTGTTTAACGGCTTCAACTGGAAAGATTGGTTATAAGAAAGCTTTGAAGTAAGATATTTTTCTGGCATACTTGAAGTATGCTTTTTTTATTGCCCATTTTTCAACCATCCTGAATGAGATTCGCCTTGTGGTCCGTCTGAAGTTAGGCTTTAGGGCTTAACCTCGTTAGTATTGGGCGGCTGTTTAATATTGGGCCAGGGCTTTGGCTCCGGCGATGGCGTGGGATTATCGGGCACAACCGGAGTCTTGGGCTGCTGATCAGTAGGCGGATTAGTGGGTTTATCCGGCTCTACCGGATTCTCCGGTTCTTCGGGCGCTTCCTCCTTAGGGCTGCTGGCCGGCGGCTTTTGTTTGAAGGAGCCATTGTAATAAAGATTAACCATGTAGTCCCGCCACAAAGGAGCTGCAACTCTACCTCCATAAGTGTCATAACCCTTGATAGCGCTGTTGTCACTATTACCCACCCATACGGCAGTAACCAACTCATCTGTATAGCCAACAAACCAGAGGTCTTTACTCTGCGTGGTAGTTCCGGTTTTTCCACCCGAAGGCAGAGCAAAAGAAGCGCTTTTCCCAGTGCCGTATTTTACTACATCCTTCAAGATGGCATCCATAGTTGACGCTGTATCGGCGCTCATTACCTGCCGTTTCCAGGGCTGGTTGGCAAAAAGAACCTTTCCCAGGTCATCCTCAATGGTATCAATTCCGAAATAGGGGTAGTAAACTCCACCATTGGTAAATATGGCATAGGCGCTGGCCATCTGAATGGGAGATATGCCTGAAGTCAATCCCCCCAGGGCCAGGGCCAGGTTTTTGTCTTCCGTTTTCAAGGTTGTTATGCCACAGTTCTTCAGGTACGCAAACGCCTTATTCAGCCCCAACTGGTTTAGAACCTCGACCGATGCCACATTATATGAATTGAGCAAGGCCAGACGCACAGTTACCGTCTCGGGAGCTGCCGACTGATCGTTTTGCGGGGTATAACCGTTGAAGCTGCGGGGCTTGTTATTTAACTGAGTATCAGGTTTTATCAAATCTTCTTCCATAGCTGCCCCATAGTACAAAGGTTTAATAGCTGAGCCAGGCTGCCTGGGCAAAAGAGCCATATTATACTGGTTTTTATCCCAGTCAACACCACCCACCAATGCCCTTATCCCTCCTGTATCCGGATCTATGGACACCAGGGCAATGTCCTTGGCACCGATTCCCTGCGAAGCCAGGGTTTTGGCATGCTGCACCACTTTGCTTTCGGCAGTTTTTTGCATGTCAAGATCAATGCTGGTATGAACTTTCAAACCTCCCTGGTACAGGCGCTCTTTCCCGATCTTGTCAATAATCTGATCATTCAAATAATTCATAAGATAAGGATGAGCTACCCGGGGGGTTTCAAACGCCTTAATTTTTACAGTTTTTTTCTTCTCTGTTTCAGCCTGCTTTGCGCTTATCAATCCCTGTTCGGCCAATACGTTGAGTACCACCTCTTGCCGTTCTTTAAGACCCTCCATATTACTGTCCGGGGAATAGTATTCGGGCGCCTGGAGCATACCTACCAGCATGGCTATTTCAGCCTCATTGAGCTGGTTGACCTTCTTGCCAAAATAAGTGTTAGCAGCACTGGCCATGCCTGAACAGCCCCGTCCCATATAGACTTCGTTAAGATACATGTTCAAGATGGCATCCTTGCCATACTTTTCTTCAAGAGCGATAGCTATCATCAGTTCTTTAAACTTCCGGCTCACCGTCTTTTCCTGGGTCAAAAACAGGGTCCGGGCCAGTTGCTGGGTAATGGTACTGCCGCCTTCAGACTTATTGCCTTCCTTGATATCGTTGTACAAGGCTCGGGCAATTCCACGCGGATCCAGGCTGGCATGTTCATAAAAGCGGCGGTCTTCAACTGCGACCACCGCCTGTTTTAACGCTTCCGGAAAGTCATCGGCATATATTCGTTTATAGCCTATGCGGGTTATTTCCTGGCCGTTGCGGTCGTATATTATCGTCTGGTCCTGGGAATGGTATTCCCATGTGTCCAGGCCGGTGGCGTATAGCATTATTTCGGGAGTGGCAAGAGTTATCCAGGCCCCGGCAAAAAAGCATACGATAAATATCAAGAAAATGGCCACTGCTTTTTTAATAGTTGCAAACATACCTTTATAGCCTCAAATTCTGCATATATAACCCTATTGTAAGACTCGACCGCCTATAAGAAAAGTGTAATGCATTTTTTACCAGAGCGAGCGACGGAAGCGAAGCACCATCCAGGCACCACGATTTCATTTCGCTTTGCTCAAAAATATTATGATGAGCAAGGCGCGAGATAGTCCTGCGATTGAGGCGTACACTAGTACGTTGATTGAGCAGAACTGTCGAGCAACGCAGCTATTCGCTTTTGTCGACGGTCTGAGCCGACCTTAGGAAAGGCGGGCTTTATTTATTTCATAGTACGAAACGGCTCCGCGAATTCTTACATGATTTATATATAATAACGAAAATTAAACGACAATTCCTTACCGCAACATTTAGAACATACGATCTCCAATAGCCCGATATCGGAAACACAGGTGGACATGCCGGTGCCCTAATCGCCAACCCACCGGGCAGCTAATTATCAGCAAGTCCTGGAATTCGACAACCGAGTGAGTATCCGCGCCTTTATTTCCATTATTTGGTTTCTTGTCTTAGGACTAACCTACCATATTCTTAACTTTTCCATAATTAGCAGTACAATAGCATCGAATAATGATTTAAAATTAGATAGACATGATATTGGCTGCCCGGAGCATGAGCTTTAATATATCTGGGGGAGGACCGTATAAATGGGGAGTAAGGCCGTTGAAAACCAGGTTATCGTAGTTACATCAGGAAAAGGCGGGGTCGGGAAGACCACCACGGTTGCCAATGTGGCAACAGCTCTGGCTAGAAACGGATACAAGGTTGTGGTAACGGACCTGGATATTGGACTGAAAAAGCTGGACCTGATTATGGGTCTGGAAAACCGGGTCATTTATGATATAGTCCAGGTTATCGAGGGTGAATGCACCCTCAAACAGGCTCTTGTCAAGGATAAACGTTTTCCTGATCTCTACATGCTGCCCGCCGCCCAAACACGTAATAAGGACGACATCAGGCCCGATCAGGTGAAATCCCTCTGCGATGAACTACGGCCTGAATTCGACTACATCATCATCGACTGCCCGGCCGGGATAGAACAGGGTTTTAGGAACGCCATCGCCGCGGCTGACCAGGCTATTGTTGTTACCAATCCGGAAGTTTCGGCCGTAAGAGATGCCGATCGGATAATCGGTATGTTGGAATCAGCTCAGTTTAAAGACATTCGTCTGGTTGTCAATCGCCTGCGTCCCGATATGGTGAGAAGCGGCGACATGCTGAGCATTGAAGATTTACTTGAACACCTGTGCATAGACTTGCTCGGCGTGGTTCCGGAAGACAAGCTGGTAGTGCCCTCCACTAACAAGGGCGAGCCTATCGTTCTAAACGAAAAATCTTCCGCCGCCGTGGCCTTTTCCAACATAGCCCGGCGCCTGATTGGAGAAGAAGTGGATTTTCCCAACTTTACTGAGAATGAGTCAGTCTGGACCAAGCTCAAAAGCCTGGGAAGAAACCTCTTGTCTGGGAAGGGGGCGTAGACATGTTGGATTTTCTAAAAAAGGTTTTTTCAAACGAAAAAACCAGCCGCACCCAGGCCAATGAACGCTTACGGGTCGTATTGACCCATGACCGGCTGGGCGCCTCGTCAGAGCTTATGGAAGTATTAAAAATTGAGATAATGGAGGTTATAGCCCGTCATGTGGAGATAGACGGCAACCCGGAGGTCAACCTGGTCAGTGAAGGTCGGCATTCGGCTCTGGACATAAATATTCCTTTAAAAGGCAGGTAAACTCTATTGGCAGTTAAGATTAAAGGCCTCAACAGCAGTCTGGTATTGACGTTTGATCAAACCGGCTTCGACAAGAACTATGAGTACTTACTTGAACGCATTTCTTCCAACCAGCAGTTGTTTAACGGATCGAAAGTAGTTTTTCAGGGGCCCGGACTCAGTACATACAGCCATGAACAGTTGATCTCCCTGCAGAAGATGTGTTTGGAACAGGGCATGGTCCTGCAAAACATTCAGGAAACCAGGCCCATCAAGGCAGAAAAAAACGACAGGGATGTCAACATCCGGCGCAATGTGCGCAGCGGGCAGAAAATCCGCTCCGAAGGTTCAGTTGTGGTTTGGGGCGATGTTCACGAAAGTGCGGAAATTACCGCTGTCGAAGACATCGTTGTACTGGGGCGCCTGGAAGGCATAGCCCATGCCGGCTGCACCGGCGATATGAGCAGCGTCGTATTTGCCCTGCAGCTATCACCCAGCCAGATCCGCATAGGCAGTCGGGTGTCACGGGCGGTAGAGCGAAAACAAAAGACCGGTTATCCGGAAGTAGCTTATTGGGATTCTGAAAACATATGCATTAAGGAGTATAATGCTAGAGATAAACGATAGGATGTGAGGGGCTGTCTTAAAAATCAGAAGTGGAGAAATATTGCCCCACAGCGAGTCTGAAAAGTTCATAAAAATTACGAGCCTGTACCACTTTTTTGTTGATACGGGCCTGTTTTTGGAAACTTGGTTTGTTAGTTACGGCCTTTGGAACAAGTTTAGGAGCGCAGTGAGGATAGGATAAAGACCAATAAGGCCCCCAACGCTACAACAAAGCCCGCTTCACCCAGGTAGGCGTATTTGGCCAGGATGGTGGGATGGCTGGCCGATACAATCAGTGATGAACCTATGAGGCCGCCGGCTATGATCAAGCTGGAACTGAGGCGGCTTATCAACTGGCTCATCTTCTTGCTCCCCTTATCGCTGAATCCCACCGTCATATGGATGTGAAAACGCCCCCGGCCCATGTTCCGGATAATCTGGTGAAAGTCAGCAGGCAGACCGCCCAGCGGCCTAATATCCCGGTAGTATTTGCGCCGGGCATAGGCATAGATGTTCTTGGGCTTCAGGCGCTCACGGAAAACCTTATCGGCCAGTGGTTCGGCCACTTCCATGAAATTGAAGGTCGGATCCAGCTTTTTGCCCACTCCTTCAACAATTATCATGGCTTTCATCAACGAGGTCAGATAAGGCGGCATCTTGAGGTTATAGCGATAGGCCAGAGCCATGATTTCTTTACGCAAACGGTCCATGTCCAGGCTTCCCAGATCGCTGGAAGCCACGCTCTCCACCAGGTCTTCCAAATCATCCTGAAAGTCCTCGGAAGTCACCAGCTCCCCCACTATACCCATGTCGTGCAGGGTGGCCATCGATTTATCGGTATCCTTCTGAGATATAGCCAGAAGCAGTTCACCGATGTAGATGAGGCGATCGCCGCTCAATACACCTACTTCTCCAAAATCGATAAAGGCAATATGGTCTTCGTCGAGGGCCAAAATGTTGCCGGGGTGAGGGTCGGCCTGGAAGAGTCCGTGCACCATGACCTGGGTGAGGAAGGCTTCAGTCCCCAGGGCGGACAGTCTTTTACGGTTCCAGCCGCGTTTTTCCAGTTCCTGGAGGTCATTCACCTTCACCCCCACCAGATATTCCTCGGTAAGGATCCTGTCTGTGCAGTATTCCCAATGAACTCTGGGAATCACTACATTGTCATTATCCACAAAGGCATTGTAAATGCGCTCCGTATTGCGCGCCTCCCGGGAGTAGTCCAGGGAGCGGAGCAGCATCTTGGCATAGTCCTCAATCATGGCCACTGCGCCGATACGCCGGGCGGTATCGGAACGATGCTCGGCTATCCTGGCCAGGGCGGCAATGATCTCCAGGTCGTTTTGCACCTGGGAATATATATCCGGACGTTGTATCTTTACAATAACCTGTTCCCCGCTCTTGAGGCGGGCCAAGTGCACCTGGCCGATGGAAGCCGCCGCCAGGGGTTTCATATCAAATTCCGCAAAGACCTGCTCCGGCGGTCCCAGTTCATTGTGAAGCTGGCGAATCAAGTCTTCTTCCGACATGGGACGGACCCGGTCCTGTAGACGTTCCAATTGTTCAATATAGGCGGGAGGTAGTAGATCAGGACGGGTGCTTAAGAGCTGACCCAGTTTTACAAAGGTGGGGCCCAATTCGGTCAAAGCCCGGCGTGCCCTCACCGCCAGTAGCTGGTCGGTTTCCCGCTCGCAGGTTATTATACTGCGCCGGTCAGACAGGGGCGCCAGGTTGTTTAAACCCAGACGCTGCACCAGATAGCCCAACCCGTTTTTGACCAGGACCGCGACTATCTGTCTTCTCCTTCTTATATGCCTGATACTCTGGCGTAGACTCAAATCATTAGCCCCCTCATAGAGGATGTTTTCATATCTTCTTGTTTAGTATTCTAGCAAGGCTATCGATCTCCTTTATACAGTCCTGTCATCTGCCCCAAACAGTGGTAAAATCGGATAGAATGCAGATAATAAAAGATGCAAAGTTTTAGCCTTTAAGCCATGGAAAAGTATGCTATTATAATCATTAATAGCCGCCGAAATGGGAGAATGGAGGGATATCAATGAAAAAATGGGTTGCAGTTATGCTGGTCTTGATTGTAGCTGCTGCCGGGATCTGGTACTGGAAATCAGGGCAGGCCAAAACACCGGGTCCGTCAAACGTAAAACAGGAGGTTAACCTGATTAACCCGGTTGGTCCTGCTGTTATTCCGGTAATAGCACTGGATAAAGGCAAGGTAAGCGGTGATGTAACCACCAAAGTCAAGTACTGGAAAAACAACGACGAAGTCATAGCCATGCTTTCCAAAGGCGATGCTGATTTCGCGGTCTTGCCCCTTACCCAGGCTGCCAATCTCTATGCCAGTCAAAAAGACCTGGTATTATTGGGTGTGCATGAATGGAAGGTATTTTATCTGGTGGGCAGTCAAAACGCCACCTTTGACGGTTGGAAATCCCTTAAGGGGAAGAGCGTATATACGCCTCCCAGCAAAGGCCAGACCGTCGATGTGCTTATGCGAGCCGCCATAACCAAAGAGGGGCTAAAGCCGGATGAGGATGTAAAAATTCTCTACGCCGCCCCTGCTGAAATAGTCGCCCTGTTCCAATCGGGCAAAATAGAATATGCTGCCCTGCCAGAACCCTATGCTACTGCTGCCATGGCTTCCGACAAAGGGAAAATCGTGCTGGATTTCCAAAAATTCTGGGCTCAATTGACCGGAGGGGCGGAGCGAATTCCGGTTGCCGGCCTGTTTGTTAAAAAAGCTTACCTGGACGCCCATCCCAATGAAACCAAAGCAGTTGAGAAACTCCTGACTGACTCAACCAACTGGGGCAACCAGAATGTTGACCAGGCTATAGACCTATCAAAAGACCTTATCGCCACCACCCCGGCCATCATGAAAAGCGCGCTGCAGCGAATCGACTTCCACTACGTCCCCTCGCGGGAAGCCAAACCGGAGGTTGATGTATTCTTGACGAAAATGAAAGAACTGTATAACCCGGGGATTTCCGCTGTTCCAGATGCCGGTTTTTATGCTTCATGAAACCCTGGATACGCTCTTTCCTGGGGATAGTACTTTTTATCGGGCTCTGGGAGGCCCTGTCCCGACTGCTTGACAAAAGCTTGATATTGCCAAGACCCGGAATCGTCTTCCGGGTCTTGGGCCAATTGCTTGTTCAAGTAAATACATACAATACTGCACTGCAGACCGCCTGGAAGGTTCTTTTAGCCCTGGGCCTGGTTTTGATTCTGGGTGTTTTTCTCGGCCTGCTCCTGGGCTTAGTGAAGCCTCTCAACGATATGTCACGCCCAATTATCATGGTTATACAGGCAGTGCCGGTTATCTCCTGGCTTTCTCTGGTCATATTTACCTGGGGCATAAGCTGGGAGGGCCCGGTTTTTATTGCCTTTTTATCCCTGCTGCCGACAGCCATTTTGACGACTATTGCCGGGGTGCAGAATTTGGACCGCAGGCTGCTGGAGATGGCCCGTATCTACCGGGTCCCCTGGCTAAGAGTATTAAAAGAAATCTATCTCGGCTCCCTGCTGCCCTTCTTTATAGCTGTCGTAGATGTCTCTTTGGGTCAGGCCTGGAAAGTAATCCTGGTGGCTGAATTTCTATGTGGGGATCAGGGGCTAGGAGTGCAGATATCCTGGGCCAGGCAGTTGTTTAACATTCCAGGCGTCTATGCCTATACCCTTCTGGCGGTGATTCTGGGGATGCTTACGGAACGCGTGATCAAATACTATCTGGGAAAGGTGAAAAAAAGATGGGCGCCAGCGTAACTGTAGAGGAAGCCTCTAAAAATTTTGGAACACTTCAGGTTATTGACCGCTGGAGCCTTAATATAAGCGGTGGTGAACGGCTGGTTATCCTGGGGCCTTCCGGAGCCGGTAAGACTACTTTTCTGCGCCTGATCGCCGGTCTGGAAAACCTCACATCCGGAAGTATTAGGGTCAGCAGCAAACAGGTGGGATTCGTTTTCCAGGAGCCCCGCCTGATTCCCTGGCGGACCGTTAACCAAAACCTGCTTTTCGTGAATCAGGAAGCGGATGTTGATAGAATGCTTTCCAAGCTCAAACTAACCGGCTTTGAAAACTACCTGCCCGCCCAACTGAGCGGTGGCATGCAACAGCGGGTCAACCTGGCCCGGGCCTTGATCGTAGACCCCCGCCTGCTCATCCTGGATGAAGCCTTTGGCTCCCTGGACCTCAGGGTAAAACTGAGTATAATACGAGATATCATTGACCAGTGGCAGGAAAAACGGTTTACTATGGTAGCTGTCACTCACGACTTGAAGGAAGCCCTCTGTATTGCGGATTCCATCTTGATAGTATCCAGCCGCCCTTCCCGAATTGTGCATCGTTTTTCTGTAGACTTGGAAAGGGGCCATCGGGCTTTTACCGATCCGGAACTGCTGCGGCTGGAATCGGAACTGCTTTCCATAATGTCGGAAATACAGTAGCCAATAGGCTAGCCTATTAATCCCCGGTAGATAAAAAATACACCCATTCCCACCAAAAAGATTCCACAGGCTAAAAGGATATAATTATAGACGCGCTGGCTGAAAAAACGGCGCCCCTCGGCTATAAGTACAGCTATGAACGCGTACCAGGCCAGATCGGCCAGAATATGACCGCTGAAAAATGCAGCCATGCCCAACCAGCCCTGCTGCAGGGCTATGGTAAGATAGCCCAGACCAATAGTTGCCCACCAGATCGACCAGTAAGGGTTGGATACGCTGACCAGCACACCGGCCAAAACCGGATTAAGTCCTGAAGATCGCGCCTTTCCTCCGCCGTCCAGCTTAAGCTGTCCGGCGGCTGCCTGGCGACTCATGCTATAGCCCAGGTAAAGCAGAAATGCCCCTCCCAACAGAGCGATCACCTGGGTAACCAGAGGCTTTTGGATAAAGGATAAAAGCCCTGCAGCCAGACCTATAACCAGGAGTAATTCCAGGAAAGCATGGCCCAGGATTAAAAGGGGACCGGCCGTCCAGCCCCGCCGGGCGCTCTCAGCTATGGTGGTTGACAAAAGCGGACCGGGCATCATAGCCCCGGATAAGGCAATAATAAAAGCACTTATAAAAAGGCCGGCCAAACTCAAGTTAACCATTCCCTTTCTAGATTTTCATGACATTTACCATTATAGCATCTCCCCGACCAGGCCATATGGTTTAAAGCCCCGGCCGGATTGAAAACTCAGAAAGGGTATTTGGCCCCCGGGCAAGAAGCTATTTACCTGGGTATTGATAGGTGCTCCGGGAATTTACTTCAGCCACCACCAGTTCATCATCTTCGAAATAGCTTAACTCTTCGTTAAAATCGGGTCTGAATACCTCGTCAAGCTGGCGATCCTCCTTGACAAAGAAATCTCCCCCATAGGTGCTGCCATCTTCCAGTTCAATGTTGCCGTGAATCCAGGGCATATGATGTCCTCCCTTCATTTTTCCTTAGGCTTTACCGCCAGACTGCTCATTATTAGTAAAAATCTCACTTTCGCAGTTGAGTAAAAATTTGTGTCAATAACAATATTGAACTTGCTCTTTTCTAAGAAACGGAAAATAATAGATCATTGATACCTAAGGCTGGTGATTGTATGCAGGAAGCTCAGCTCCCCAAATCCAACCTCTATACCCTATTTTTATCGATTCTGCTAGTAGGTATGGGCTTTAGTATCATCATACCGGTCTTGCCCTTTTATGCCAAAAATATGGGCGCCAGCGCATTTCAGCTGGGACTGTTGATGACCGTGTACGCGCTCTGCCAGTTCATTTTCTCTCCTATCTGGGGGCGTTACTCGGATCGGGTGGGACGCCGCCCGGTACTACTAGCCGGTCTACTAGGTTTCGCCTTTACTTTCTTTTGTTTTGCTTTCGCCACCCATCTATGGATGCTTTACGTCATCCGTATCGCCGGTGGTATATTTTCCTGCGCCACCCTTCCTACTGCAATGGCGGTGGTGGGTGACAGCACCAGTGTTGATAAACGTGCCTCTCATATGGGGCTAATGGGCGCTTCAATGGGTATGGGGATGATTATGGGCCCGGCTATCGGGGGAATGCTGTCCCACTATTCTCTGAGCTTGCCTTTTCTCTTTGCCGGACTGCTCTGTTTCCTAAACTTTGTGGCCGTATTCATCTGGGTGAAGGAATCCCATACCAGGAGAGGTGAGGCAAACCCCGGGATAAAAACCGCCTCCCTCATCAGCAGTTTGAAAACGCCCCTGGCCGCTTACTTTATTATTATGCTGCTGATAAGCATTGCCGATGCCAGCCACCAGGGCACTTTTGCCTTATATGTTAAAGACCGGGCCAATTTTAATTCCGTACAAACCGGCTGGGCTTTTACCCTGGCCGGATTGGGTACGGTTCTGGCCCAGGGGCTGATTTTGGGAAGGATGACGAACCGGGTGGGGGAAGAAAGGACTGCCAAAACCGGTATTTTGGTTATGGGAGCGAGTTTCGCCCTGTTTCTCTATGCAGACAATTTCTTGAAGGTTATGGCCTGTATGGGCATATATGCACTCGGTGTGGGGCTTATCCGTCCTGCCTTGAACTCAAGGATTTCCAAGCAAGCAACTGATAGCCAGGGAAGCACCCTGGGAATCTTGCAGAGTTATGACAGCCTGGGACGGGTTATCGGACCATCTATAGGCGGGTGGCTGCTGGATATAAACCTGGCCTATGCCTACGTTTTCGCCACGGTGTTCGCCCTGCTGGGAATGGTGGTGATCAGTGCCTTTATGAAGAGGAGTCAGGAAGAAGGGACTCCCTCGGAGTCCTTTTAAGGCATGCTTTAAGGCCCCGCCAAAAAGGAAGTCAGGGAGCGTTTTTTTACGGATTCGTAGAGAATATATTTTACAACTAAATCACGTTCATTAGCCGGCAGATCGACAAACAAGATCCCGTATTGGTGGTCGCTTAATGCGTTAAACTCCCGCACTACCCGACCTTTCGTCTTCATATGGTGGGTGATGGTCTTTATTTTAATTGTGAAGTTGAGGTCTAAAATAGTATCCAAAGGCAGCTGGATATGCGTTATCATATTCAGCCCATTGCCTGAAATGTCTCGTATCTGCCCTTTCAACCAGTTGTCCGTACCGGCTTCTTTAAACTGCAAGGCCAGATGGGCCGGGAAGCGTATAAACTCCCGGCGCTGCACCCGGGAAAAGTTGTCCGGTTTACTCAATATGCAACTGGTATTGCGAGAGCCGGATATAGCCTTTAAAACGGTTGCCTGGCACAGGTAAACCGCATCACTGCCGGTAGTCTCAATTATGAGTGTTTCCCCGGGAATAAATATTTCTACGGCATCATATATGGTGATGGATATATCGTTTAATGATACGGCATCCACACAGCACATATATTCACCCTGTTCATGTATTATCTTAAGTTTTTGATTTACGAAAAAATCCATATCCTACCCCTGACATGGTAATTTGTCTCCATCCTCCAGATTTTCCCGGGCATGAAAGTCTGGCTAAACCATACAGTCCTATTATCGTTATATTATTAGACGAAAATCAGTCCTTTTTCAGGCAATAATCAGCGATTAAACTCCGTTTTCTCAATTTTATCATTATATAACGCCTTGCTACACCTCGTTTTAATTCATTATAAATCAAGTCATGGAAAGGAGTGGAAAGGCCTCCGGGCTTGTTATATAATTTGCTGTAAACAGGCACAATACTGGGAAAAAACGAGTTTAAAAAATCATAAAATAGAAAGGAGTCTTTTTTCTATGACGAGCAAAAAGCACTTTACAGTTGAGGATGCCAAAAAATATGGGGAAATGCTGGGCATTAAGTGGGACAAGTTCGATGTTGAACAATATCGCCAGGGAATGGATGTGGAATTGGAACACGGAGCCGTCGATCCCCTGACCAATGTCACCAACGATGATCCCCTGACAACTGCCAAGATCGCTTTGGCGCACCTGAATGAGTTTCCCGACTATTATATTCGCCTGGCCAAAATGGAGGACGAGGCCGAAGAATACTGGAAGAACAAATAAAAGGACTTGCCAAAGAGCAGTTCTGGTTCAGGCGGGCAGAACGCGTACTGGAATAAACATGCTTTTTTATTTGGATGAAAGGAGGCGCTATCATATGGGGGCTCCACTCATCAGAGAAGGGGTTTATTGGGTGGGAGTACAGGATCCTACCTTAAGCGTTTTTGACATTATTATGACCACCGAGCACGGTACCAGTTACAATGCCTATCTGATAAAAGGCAGCGAAAAGACGGCCCTGGTGGAAACTGTAAAAGACGGTTTTTATGATGAATACCGTTCCAATATTGAGAGCATAATGCCGTTGGAACAAATCGACTACCTGATTGTAAATCACAGTGAACCAGATCATTCGGGATCGCTCATCCGCCTCCTGGAAAGCTGCCCCGGGTTGACTGTCGTGGCTCACCACACCGCCCTGGCTTTCCTGAAGGAAATCTGCCCCCGGCCCTTTCAAGCAAAGGCTGTAAGCAACCGGGATTCACTGGACCTGGGAGGCAAAACCCTGCACTTCATAAGCGCCATGCTGCTACACTGGCCGGATACCATATACACCTACCTGGAGGAAGACAAAATTTTGTTCAGCTGCGATTCATTCGGCTGCCATTACTCGGACGACCGTCTTTTCAGCGATCTCATTCCAGGAGATTTTTTAGACGCCTACAAATATTATTTTGATCATATTCTGGGTCCATTCAAATCCTATGTAAACCAGGCGTTGAACAAACTCAGGCACTACCAGCTGGACGTAATCTGCCCCGGGCACGGGCCGATTCTGCGTGATCGCCTACCCTATTATCTGGATCTATACCGGCAATGGGCCAGGCCACGCGATGAGTCCCTGCCACTTAGGGTGGTTCTGGCCTATGTGTCGGCTTACGGATACACTCGCGGTCTGGCTGACGAGGTTATACGGGGTCTACAGGCGGCCGGAGAATTTGAAATACTTCGTTTTGATCTGATTGAATCCGATATAAATGAGGTGGCGGCGGCGGTGGACGATGCCGCAGGATTGCTGCTGGGTTCGCCCACCCTGAACAAAGACGCTTTGCCACCGCTGTGGTTTCTTCTGGGCCGCCTTTCACCTATCAGCCATTTTGGAAAGCTGGCTGCCGCTTTTGGCTCCTACGGATGGAGCGGTGAAGCGGTGCCCAATATTGAAAAGCGCCTGCACATGCTGCGCATGAAAGTTCTGCCCGGATTAAGGGTGCGCTTCAAGCCGGATGAAAAAGACTTGCAAGAAGCCTTTGAGCTGGGTAAAAAGTTCGGCCAGCTACTTCTCAATACGGATCAGGAAGCGGTGGATGAGCAGTGCCTGCTTCCTCTGGTACCTACCCATGCCGATCTGAAAGTTGAGAATTACAGCAAACGCTATGCCAATCAGGACCTGGCTGTATACTGGAATCCCGCTCTATGCCATCACGACACCTATTGTTTCACCAGGTTGGGAAGCGTCTTCAACCCTGAAGCCCGGCCCTGGGTCAAGCTGGAAGGCGACCAGCCGGAAAAGATTATCAAGGCCATTAACCGCTGCCCATCCGGAGCCTTGAGGTATTCCTTCCCTCCTGGTTCGCCACTGGACAAAGAAGAAAATAAAGGCCCCGGCTACATAAAGGAATAGGTGAAACCAGTTTATCAAGGTGCTTCAGACGTTCATCATAAGTTTTCAGCGTCATAAAAAATGAGTTGAAGGAGCGTCACTCAACTCAAAAGAAAAACCCGGGAAATCTTATCCCGGGTTTTCGTCTTTGCCCGTTTTAGTACTGGGTGGGTGGTGTGTAACCGCCCTGATTGATGGGCTGGTTGTTGCGGATTATGAATATGAAAATCGAGAACAGCCCCAGTAACAAAGAGAGAACCGTGTACAGTACAGCGGACTCGGTGTACATCTTGAATAAATTGTAGGTGAACATAATCATGAATACCATGAGGGCCAGACTTACCAGGAAGCCGAGAATGGGTATCATTCCGAGGACCATGCCTCCAATACAGGCCACCGGAAGCCACATACCCAGGTTGGTCAAACGATAGCCGAATAAATCCATCTCCTCCACAATAGAACCCATAATGTAAAGATCGGCGATGGGGATCCATGCCAGCCAGGCATTTTCGATTCCTTTGTTGGTCGCCAAGGTCATCAAGCCAATTGACTTGAGCACGTAGAACGCAATCAAAATCGCGAAAAATACTAGCATAAAGCCCATTCCCATTGCCAAGAGTGCGCCTAAACCTGATTCATCCATTCACATACCTCCTATAATATTGTTGCCGTATAATATTCGGTCTCTTCGCCAAATATTCCTTCAATAAAATATAAATTCCAGGCTACTTGGCTAGTTTTTAAAATAACAGGTGCTTTTTTGTCAGAATATGGTTTGTTTTCGCGACTTGCTGGAATAACTGCAGATAATCTGTGACTAACCTCCTTCGCTTTAAAATCACCGCTATTAGACAAAAAAGAAAGCGATGGCTATCATTGCATAGGCAGCCAGCAGCAGGCCGCCTTCCAACCAGTTGGACTCCCCATCCAGGCTGGTAAACTGGGCAATAAGGACTGCCAGGGAGAGGGTGACTATTTCATAAAAATTAAATATCAGATTCATGGGCCTGGCCAGAATTAAACTGATGAAAACCAGAACCGGGGTGACCAGCAGGGCTATTTGGGTGCTGGAGCCTACGGCGATCTCCAGGGCCAGATCCATTCGGTTTTTCCAGGCCATAAGGACGGCGGTGGAATGCTCTGCGGCATTACCTATGATAGGAATGATTATTATGCCGATAAAAAAGGTAGACCAGCCCAGCAAGGCGGTCACCGATTCAATGCCGGCAACCAAAAATTCGCTTTCCAGAGCTATAAAAACCGTACTCAAGGCCAGGGCTGTTAAGGCTTTTCTTTTGCTCATAACCGGCTCCGAAGCTTCGCATACGCCGGTTTGGCGCCGTATGGCAAACAACAATCCGGCCAGATAAATGACCAGTAGTATCGCTGATACAACTATACTGTACTCGATAAGGACAAGACTCTGGCGCTCCGAGTTAAAAAAAACGGCCGGTATTATAAGGGCTATTATAGCCAGAAACATCAAACTGGTCTGGTTGCTTATATGAACCCGGTCAAAGCTCTGTTCACCGTTTTTCAGCCCGCCTATGAAAATTGCCAGCCCCAATACCAGCAGGATATTTCCTAAAATGCTGCCGGCAATGGATGCCTTGACTACATCAAACAGACCGGCTTTTAGAGCGAAAACAGTGATCAGCAGCTCGGTGGCGTTGCCGAAGGTGGCGTTTAAGAGGCCGCCGGCTTTTTCTCCTACATAACAGGACAGGCTCTCGGTGGCCTCTCCCATAATACCGGCCAGCGGTACTATCGCCAGGCAGGCGCTGAAAAACATGCCCACCTCGTTATTGGCATATTTAAAGAAGAGGCTTATGGGTATAGCCAGCAGCAGATAATACATAAACTTTGCCATACGCACACCTCCATCAAGGATTTTCTAGTAGTCTGTAGCACCTAAAAGTTTAGTTTCCGCCGAGCAAAATTTTTGCAGGGAGAGGCGGAGGGCGGCGGCTCCTTGGCGTCCTGCCACCGCCGTATTAGCCCGTCAGTGGGCGTCTCACGGCTCCTTGCCGTCCTGGCACCGCCGTATTAGCCCGTCAGTGGGCGTCTCACGGCTCCTTGCCGTCCTGGCACCGCCGTATTAGCCCGTCAGTGGGCGTCAAATGAGTAATACTGGACGTATTGCGATTGACGACAACGAAGCCCTGCGGAAATTGGCCGGTGGTAACTAAAGTTTTAGGTGCTGCAGACTACTTGCATATTATACCCTGAAATGGAAGCCCTGGCAAAGCGGTACTGGCCCTTTCCTGCATTTTTAAATCCTCTATAGCGTAGCCATGCCTTTCAGACATACACTGCTGTTTTCCCATATGGCCGTTATATCATCCCATGCCTGCCCATCTGAGCTGATGTAACTGGCGGCGCTCTTCGCTCGGGCTTTGCTGCTATACCCATCAATAGCCATTTGGATTGGAATGGGGTAGCGGTAGCCAGGGGTATTCAGCAATAAAACCAGGGAAAAAACAGCTCCGGCTTGAAGCTCCAGCGGGGATGACAAAACGCGTGTGAAATAGGAAGGCACTTCAATGCTGCCCTTCAATGTCTGCAGCAGCTCTCCGGAACGCGGCTGGCCAGCCGATGGATTTATATAAATATACAGCTCGTAAGTTGTCTGGGGAGAAGCCGCATACCAGCTCACTGCTTTGAGAAAATTTTTTTGTTCGCTTGTATAAAGGTTGGCCATCCAACCGCTGGTCTGACCATACCCCACTGAGGTTACCCAGCCCCAGGGATCGGTCTGATATATCAGGCTGTAGACCGACGGGGCTTCACTCCGGTTATAGACCGCATTGTTGCTGCCGATTACCGCATCATCATAGGATACATAGAAATATCCTTTATCCCCCCAGTCGGTTCCCCAGCTGTTTTTAACAATAAACGCACCGTCCCTGGGGGGGCGATTTCGGAACAGGTTCCGGTCAAAGCGGTCATCCCACCCAACCAGACATATGGCGTGGTTGGCAGCTTGCTTTCCCTGGTAATAATACGTGTAGTTTTCTTCTTGATAGGATTCATCTTCAAAATAGATGGTGGTAAAAACGGCCCCATAAGTCATAATCGCCGTTTTAAGGCCGTCGTTGTCAGCGGTGTTTTGCCGGTCGGGAAGGAAAAGCACCCGGGTTACCTGCTTCTGAATGGGGAAAACATTGCAATCAGCCGGTGCCAGAGGTTCAAACGGGTCGTCTCTTTCGTTAACCGGGCCACTCCACCGCGCCAGGTAGGCGGTTGACATATACTGATTGCCTCCGCCGTCCGGTTCCCGGTCATAGCCTTGAGGGCAGTCCTGGCTCAACAGGTTCTTCATGTTATTCTCAGAAAAATCCCCTTTTTCACCGGGTAAGAGGCAGGATTCCATGGAGCCATAGGTGGCAAAGGCCCAACAGGTACCTGAGCCGTCCTGATCCTTTACCGGACTGACCCGTTCCATTTTGCGCAGATCATAGTTGCCGGGCAGATCTCCGGGTGCAAAAGCAAAGGATGTTCTGGCCCGTTTTGGATGTTCCAGTCTTAAAGGGGGATGAATAAAACCGGGAAGCCGGTGGCCTGTTCTGGCGGTCCCGGTCAGTACTTGCCCGATCGGCTTAAAGTGGGGGTTAAGAGGGGCTCTCCCTACCCCTTTTGGTTTGGAGCCTTTCACGCTATCACCTTTCTATCGCAGAGCCGGTTAGACACCAGCATATACTATTAATACTGTATTCATGATTAGCTGAAATAGTTAATAGAGACTGGTAATAAGGAGGATGGTGGGCTGGTGACGTCTCGTAGTGGTTTCGAAAACGAAAGGGCGGCCCCTTGAAGGAACCGCCCCCTGGCTTACTACAGTATATATTTACAAAAGTATAACTTCACCGCTGTCCAACACGTATTTGGCGGCCACAATCTTCAGGCCGTGCTCCATTAAATGATGCACAATAGGGCTGGCCTTTATTTCCTCAATGGTTGTGAAGACGTTTTCCTCTTCGACTCTGCTGTAGAGCTGGGCTCCGCTTACCCCGTTGGCTGCCATTTTATCAACCGAAGGCTGAATCTTTTTGACAATTGCGGCGATGCTTCCAGGGGCCTCTCCACCATCTACAGTAGCCTTTACCGCCCCGCAATTGCTGTGCCCCAGGACCATAAGCAGGTTTACCCCAAGATGCTCCAGCCCGTATTCAATACTGCCCAGAGCCACCGGATCAACTACATTGCCTGCTACCCGGACCACAAAGATATCTCCCATGCCTTGATCAAACAACAATTCAACCGGAACCCGGGAATCGGAACAGGCCAGAATAACAGCGAAAGGTTTCTGGCCATTTTTGACCAAATCGATGCGCCTTGCCGATCCTAAATCCTTCTCTTTAAACTTCCCGTTCCGAAAACGTTGATTCCCTTCGATGAGAGCCTGAAGAGCTTCCTCTGGTGAACGACCTGCTGCATGACTGTGCGACAAAACCAACACCTCCTAATAAATATCCCTTATTACAAGTTCCAGACGACCTTTTCTAATTCCTTCCCGGAGACGGCAAGTGTCCGGATTGCTCCTTTTTACCTTTGCAGACAGATCCGCAAAACCGTTCGGGAGGATAATTTACTCCATAAGGAGTATTAAAATGATATAAAAGAGGATTGTTATCGGGGAGAGCATTTTGCAGAGTTCATGGGGAAATCTAATAGTATATGGCAGTCTGGGCGTTTTCATAGTCAGCGCCTTATTACTCGCCCTGATAAGGGGAAGCAAGATTTGGAAGCACCGCTGTGAGCAGCAGCGGTTCCAGTACGCTACCCTATACCGACCGCTAATCGAGAGGATTATGGAAAAGGCAGGAACGGGCGAAATCCCTGCCCATCACAGCTATCATCCCTCTCATCGTCCGCTCATATATAGTTTAATGCTGGATTATGCCCGAACCCATGAAGGCGACTATTATGCTGCCTTCGATTATATGGGCTTTACCGATGATCTGCTGGCAGGCAATGTAAGTCATGATCTAATGGAGAATATGGAGCACATGGCCATTATTCGTAGTCCAATGTTCCAGGACTACCTTTATATCATGCTCCTGGAAGAAGATCCAGCCGTCGCCTGCCAGGCTGCCAATGCCCTAACCCGCCTACCCCTCACCAGCCGAGATCAGGAAATCATTCTTCCCTCGCTGCTCAATATTGCCGCACTGGCCGAATATCTACCTGATTATTTGACCTGTATGAAACCCTCACCTCAGTTGTGTCAAGAACTTCTGAAGGAAGAATTGTCCCATCCCTCGCGCGAGGTCTTGCTTGATTACCTAACCTGGGCTGGTATTTCATCGGAAAAGCTTACCCGATCATAAACTCTGGCTAAAAATAACAAAGGGCAGACTAAGCTGCCCAGATGCTTACTTTGATCAGCCCTATTTAAATCAACGGTTGTTGATAAATTCCTCTTTATATAATTCATTGCCGTATTTTTTGTACAAGTCAAAAAATCTCTGGTGGAATTCTTCCCTATTCCAGGGTTTCTCGATATACATCTGGTAGTCGGCCTCCTGGTAGATTTTACTCAGATCAACCGTGACGTCATTTCTGACAGCCCACCCCTGAGATATACTCATAGGCACCAGCAGATGCAACCGGTTGTGTTCTTCTACTGCATCCCGCATACGCTGAGCTGCTCTTTCCACAACATCTGGAGGGCTGCTGGGCAAAAGCACCGCAAATTCATCTCCGCCAATGCGAGCCACTACATCGTTTTCCCGGAAGCAGTTGCGTATCACCCGGGCGGTGGTTATAAGGAGACAGTCCCCGGCTCCATGACCCAGGGCATCATTAACCAGTTTTAAACCATCCACGTCGAAGCTTATAACTCCGATCGGCTCATAACGGCCGCTCCCCAGCCGTATCATTTCCTGTTCAAAATAGGCCCGGTTGAATAGACCGGTCAGGCTGTCGTGGAAACTCATGAAACGCAGGGTCTCCTCAGCCTTTTTGTGGTCAGTTATATCGCTTATTACCACCATGGTACCCAACTGGCTGGAAAAATCACTGAGCCGGTAAAACTTGATAATCAGTTCTCTTTCGCCGCGCTGTCCAAAAATGACTTGTTTCTCAGTGGTAATTGTAGGTTCATAGCCGCTGTAGAAAAGGAAATAGTCATTGGAGAGCCAGGGTAGCACTTTTTCTATGCTTTCCTGGGGGGGGTTGTCCGAGTAATACAAGAATTCATTTTCACCGCCGGTAATCAGGTCATGAGCAGCTTGATTCATATTTTCGATGCAGTGCTGTTGATTGATAATTACAACCGGATTGGGAATAGTCTCAAAGACAGCCAGGTACTTGTTTTTGTCATTGGCAAGCGCCCGGTTGGCCTCCTGCATCTGAACCAGCAGGGCATCCTGCCCTTCCCCGGACCATTCGCGGCAAAACCCGATTTCCACCCGGTCAAAGAACCGATCGATTATTTCCCGAGAAGAGGTTTTGAGATCATCAGGCAGCTCGCTGTCCGCAACTACTTCCAGGAAGCTGCGCCGGTAGTATTTTATAAAACCTAAAAACATTTCCAGGGTAATGCCCCGATAACGGTGCTTTCTGGCTTCCTCGATTCCAAATACGAGCAAAGGATCACTGTCATAGTCGTCACCGAAGTCCAGCTCGGGCACTCCTCGGGGACTAGCCAGAGCTGCAATCAGCGCCTGGGCCAGACCGTTGACGGAAGCCAACCAGGCCTCGTCAAGAACTGCGGCATAGGATGTATAGTTATGAAGTCGACCGTAGGTGTAGACCTTGGAAGCTATAATATCGCATTTGCTTTCAATTAGTTTTATGAGTCTTTGCACGGGTCTGTTTTGCCCCTCTCTTTTCCGTTCCCATCATTTCACATTAAGGAGTTAAAGGGGTTTTCGCGTCGATAGGGTTGAGAGCAATTAGCGGGTATAAGGAACTCAAAGGCACGTGTTATATATTGTAATTATTAGAATTTTATGGAGCTTAAGGTTATTTTACTGGGTTTTTAATCCTATAGCTTAATATACCTTCTGGACTCCTCTTTTGTCTACTACCTGTTAGTCATTAGTTTTGTGGCGGTGGTTGGTAATTACCCTTTTAAGATAATATATGACCAGGAGCAACACCAGAAGCAAAGCAATCCACTGCCCGGCTGCCGGAAGCAAGGGACCTATATCTTCCCAAGAATCTCCGAACCAGTATCCCACGCCCAAATTGAAAGCAGCCCAAAGCAGTTCACCTAAGGCCGCTGCAAGCATGAAACGGGCCAGTTTAAAATTGGTGGTGCCGCTAATGATATTGATGGCCAGTGATAAAGCAGAGACTGGAAAGCGAGTAAAGGTTATGGTTAAAGCCCCATATTTGTCAAAAAAACGGCCGGCTTTGTGGAGGCGTGGTTGAATGGAATGGCGAAAGGTGGGAAAGCGCTCGTTCATCCTGTTTCCCAAAAAACGCCATATCAAATAGCTGGTAATATCACCAGTTACTAAAAAAGCCCATACCATCAGAGCCAGCCATCCCAGGCTGTACTCCCCGGCATAAGCAAAAGCCCCGGCCGCCATTACCATAAAGTTGGCGCCGATCGGAATGCCATTGGTCTGCAGGATTATGGCCGCCCCCAAGAGTCCAATTCCATATTGGCGCAGCCATTCGATTAATACTGATAAATAGGCGCTCATGGCCCCGGCCTCGCCTGTTCATCCGGAGAATGAAGTTCCATCAAGCCGCGTCTCATGTCCTCCCTTGATTTATGGTATTTTTCCTTAAGCTGCTGCAAGGGGAGTTTTTCATCACCAGGTTGGGGTTCAATATTCAGAGCCGTAAAAACCTGACTGACTGGAATTCCATATTTCTGGGCAACTTCCTCCGCGGTCATCCAATTATGTAAATGAAGATTGCCCAGTTCACGGCTCTCTACTCCGGGTTTGCCCATGCCTTTGTAGAGGCGGCGGATCTGGATAGACTGCCAGAACAGGGCTCCTACCAACAATATCACTATTACAAGCAGCAGAGTGATCTTTAAAGGTTTTTTCATTTCCATATGCTTTCCTTTACTTCGTAACTAGAACATATAAATATAGGATATATTAATTGAATACGAGCAGACTCCCAAGTATATTACCTTTTGGGCAGGAGTTCTTCCAACACGGTGCAATGTACTTTATATGCTGCCTGGTCGAACAAGACCACTCGAATTAATTGCAGGCTTTTAAAACCAGGCAGGCATTTCAATATAATGGACAGCATCACCCGGGCGGCATCTTTTAGAGGATATCCGTAAATCCCGGTTGATATGGCTGGGAAGCCGATAGAACGAATCTTTTTTCCTTCAGCCAGAGCCAGCGCATTGCGATAGCAGTCTGAAAGCAGCCGGTCTTCCGGTTGATCCCTCCCATACACGGGGCCCACACAGTGAATGATAAAACGCTGGGGCAGCTGATAGGCTCCCGTTGCCACCGCTCCACCGGTTCTTAAGGGAGCCAGGGCTCCGCTCTCCTTTTTTAATTCCGGACCAGCAGCGCGATGAATTGCTCCATCAACACCCCCGCCGCCTCGCAAACTGGAATTGGCTGCATTTACGATAGCCTCCAGATCATCCTGGCGGGTGATATCGCCTTGTATTATCTGAATAACAATCCCATTAACAATCCATTCCACTTTCTTATTCTCCACTTTAGCCTTACCAATCTCAATAGTCGGGTTCAATCAGCCACGGCCTGGAGCAGTTTTTGAATGTCCCCTGCTGATAAGCCCATCATCATATAGTAAAATTTTCATTCAAACTCGAGCGAAAATCAATATTCGCCTGGTGATTATCAGCAATGTTCAGCGTAAAATTCATTGATCCCGCAGGGTGAATCTGGTGCATCACGCTCAAGGCATCAGCATCTGCTTATAATGTATATAGCCGGTCTTCAGCTAAAGGTTTATAATGGCAAGAAAGGCCCATTTTAACTAGTTCAGGAGAAGGAAACGAGGAGGCCCTAGCAATGGCAAAAATATTTGCCTATGTGTCAGCCCTGGCTTACATCCTTATGGTCGGAATAAACGCCATAGCCAATATTCTGCCTTTAAATAACCTTACAACCAGCCAGGTAAGCGGCAGCCTGCACCTACTTTTTGTTCCTGCCGGCTGGGCTTTTTTCATTTGGGGTCTTATCTACCTGCTTCTAGCCGGATTCGTATATTATCTTTTCAGCACGCCGGAGGACTTTGAAACCACCCGGCCGGTATCAATCCTTTTTATTATCAGCTGCTTTTTAAACGCCGCCTGGATCGTCGCCTGGCACTACCTACGGTTCGGATGGAGCCTGATAATTCTTCTGGCCTTGCTATTAACCCTGGTTATCATCTACCATAGATTGGACCACCGGGATTTTATAATGCCCACTTTCAAAGAGAAATACATGCTGATTCTTCCCTTTGCCATTTATTCGGCCTGGGTGGCGGTGGCATCCCTGGCTCACCTCAATATAAACCTCAAACTTTTGGCCGGTTCCGGATTCGAGATGGTGGCCGCCATGATTTCCCTGGGAATAGCAGTAGCCATTTGTTCACTGGTGCTGGCTGTTCGACGCGATCATGCCTGGGGGCTGGTCTTTATGTGGGCCCTGGCAGGAATCGCCTGGCAGCAAAGGGCCTATCCTCTGCTCTTCATCGCTGCCGGGGTTGGCGTTCTTGTAATAGCAGCGGTAATGATCCAGGTCTATTTGAACAGCCGCCGATCGTTTTTCTAGTACTCTATTAACCTAAGAGTTTAAATTATCCGCCGAGAAAAATTTTCGCAGGGAGAGGCGGGCGGCGGCTCCTTGCCGTCCTGGCACCGCCGCATTAGCCCGTCCGTGGGCGTCTCACGGCTCTTTGCCGTCCTGGCACCGCCGTATTAGCCCATCCGTGGGCGTCACATTCCTATCCGGTTGCGTCCCAGCCGTTTTGCCGAATATAAACAGCGGTCTGCCTTTTCCACTAGCTGTTGTATGTTTTCCTCATGGAGTTCAGCTACCCCTCCGCTGATTGTTACCTGAACCTGCCGCTTGAACTGGCTGCGTTCGATCTCAGCCCGCAGGCGGTTGGCCAGCATATATGATTCAGCCAGCCCGGTCTCGGAGCAGACAATAATAAACTCCTCGCCCCCATACCTGCCGATAGTGTCAGTATTGCGCACACTTTGCTGAAGTATCTCGGCAATTTGTTTTAACACGTAATCCCCGTACTGGTGGCCCTGAGTGTCGTTCAATTTCTTAAAATGATCGATGTCCAACATTATAACCGACAGCTTGCGTTTATAGCGCCGGGCTTTGGATATCTCTTCTTCCAGGCGCTGACGGACAAAGCGGTGGTTGTACAGGCCGGTCAATCCATCGGTAATGGCTATCTCTTCCATACTCTGAGCATACTGTTTGACCCTCTGCTGTTCCAGACGATACCCATCGGCAAACACGGCAAAGAGTAGTATAAGAGTGACAACTGATAAATTAAATCCCAATAAAACATTTACGTAGCGCTGGCCAGGAGAATTAAAATAAGTGATGGCCTGGGGATATAAGTATTCCAGGCTGATCAAACCGGAAAGAAGCAGTATAAAAATGAGCAGCAGATAATGCCGCAGACGACCGGTATTGACCATAGCAGCCAGAATACCGATGAATATCAAGAAATACTGACTGCCGCCAGTGCTGCCACCGTTGTATATCCAGAGCACCGGGGCCATAATTATCATGGCTATAGTGCAGACCAGGACAGGCAGGTGAAAAGCTTTCTTTTTGCGCGATATATAAAAGCAGAAAGCCATCAAAAAGCCAAGGGACAGAGGAGCAAGAACTAAAATGAGAGGAAGCTTGATAATGAAGTTTACAATACTGAGTAAGATAGAAGAAAAAAAGGCAATAAGAGAAAAGATATTGAACAACCGGTGTTCAAGGCAAAAAGACTCTGAGTAACCGACCAGCAGACGCAGAAAATCTCTTCGGTTTGGCAAATTACCCCAGCCTTTCTGATAGCCGAATCATGCACGACAAGGCTTTCTCTTGTGCCAATTATATATCCACCAGGCCCCTGTCAACAAGCGTCTCCGACCAATTAAGGACCTCCGACCTATTAAGAAGGGGCGGTCTATTACCCCGCCCCTTTTGTGTAGAGCCTATTTCTTCTGAATCTCCTGCCAGACCTCCCCGGGAGTTCTGCCTCGGGCTGTTATCACCGGAGCGTCAACTACCACTTCCTGCATGCCGGTCAGGTTTTCATCCATACCGGATATAACCACGGCGTCGACCCGGTTGAATCTGGCTTCGCTCAAGTCCATCACCCGGCATCCCTGAGCCGCCAGAAACTCTTTTACCGGTGTCAGGTTCCCTTCAACTGCAATAATCAGGTCCATATTTTAAACCTCCACTTAAAGATTTTTGGTCCGGGTTTATTATTTGTTCATAAGGGCCTGTTTAATACTGGTACTCTGTTTACCCGGACCTTGCTATCTTACAAAACGCAAGAGGCGTTTAAATGTCGATAAAGGTACCCGGTAAGGCGGATACTTAACCTTCAACTCCCAAGGACTTGAATTATTGAAAACGCTCTTTCTATGGCTGAAACTGTAAAAGGAACTGTCGCCATGATAGGAACCCATACCGCTGTCCCCTACCCCGCCAAACGGCAGTTGATCCGGGAGCATATGGCTGAGCGTATCATTGATGCACAGACCTCCCGAACTGGTTTCCTCTATAACCCGTTGCTGGACGGCCCGGTTCTTACTGAACAGATAAATAGCCAGGGGCCGGGGCCGGGCATTTATCATGCCGAGGACCTGGTCCAGGTTTTCATATTCTATAATGGGCAACAGAGGGCCAAATATTTCTTCCTGCATGATCGGATCATCCCAGCCGATATTGTCGATAATGGTTGGAGCTATGTAGAGCGATTTGGGGTGAACCTTCCCCCCGCAGACCGTCTCCCCCTGCTGAATCCAACCCTTGAGCTTCCAAAAGCGATGCTCATTCACCACCCGCCCGTAGTCCTTACTATGCAGAGGTTCGTCTCCATAAAAAGACAGCACAGCCTGCTTTAATTCTTCAATCAAGGCGGCTTTGATCACCCGGTTCACCAGCAGGTAGTCAGGGGCGACACAGGTCTGCCCGGCGTTTATAAACTTACCCCAGACAATGCTGCGGGCGCAGCGGGAAAGATTGGCGTCAGGCTCAACGATGCAGGGGCATTTGCCCCCCAGTTCCAGGATGACCGGAGTTAAATTACGGGCAGCCGCCTCCATTACTGCTCTTCCCTGCCGGGTGCTTCCGGTAAAAAAGATACAGTCGTATTTCTGCTCCAGCAAGGCTTGTCCAACCTCTACTCCCCCTTCAACCAGGGTTACATATTCCGGCTCAAAGCAGGACTCGATAAGACGGCGGGATAGGGATGAAGAACAGGGGGTCAAGTCAGACGGCTTCAACACCGCGCAGTTTCCAGCTGCCAGAGCTCCTACCAGCGGGCGCAGCAGAAGGTGAAAGGGATAGTTCCAGGGAGCTATTATGAGAACCACTCCCAGCGGTTCGGGGCGAACCTGGGCCGACGCGCCCAGGAACCCCAGCGGAGTTTTCGCCTTGCCAGGGGCGGCCAGGCGTTTCAAGTTTTTGAGCATATACTGAATATCCCCCAGAACCACACCTATATCGGTGCTGTAGGCTTCAGCCGCTGGTTTGCCCAGGTCTCTGGCCATGGCTTCCAGCATATCCTTTTCCAGTTCGGCAATACCCAGTTGGAGCTTGCGCAGTGATCTATAACGGAACTCCAGGCTTCTGGTTTGCCCGGTGGAGAAAAAAGCCCTTTGCCTGTCAACCAGGCTGTTTAATGGCTGGTATTCCATAAATTCCTTCCCCTTCTCCATTTATGCATCTTCATATTTAGAATTATTTGTGATTTAAGGTCGATCATTCTTCCTTATTTCTACCAGTTTAATGCTACAATTATAAGTACCAAAACAAATTTTTTATTCATGCAAGGGGTTAATGGAAGCATGGATGCCAAATCACAGCAGGACATAGGCGCAGTCAAACAGAGCATAGTTGCCTTTTGCCGTGAGCAGGGAGCAGACCTTTTGGGGTTCGCTCCGGTTAAACGTTGGGAAGAAGCGGGCGAAGTTCCCAGGGAGTTTTGGCCCCAGAGCCTGTGGTCTCCAGCCCAGACGGTGATAGTAATCGGTATGCAGATGCCTTTACCCATTGTAGAGACAACCCCATCCATTCTGCACGAAGAACTCTATAACACCTGCAACCGGGAACTTGACCGTCTGGCCTTCAACCTGGTGCGTTTCTTAAACCGCCAGGGTTATGCTTCATACTATTTTACCCGCGATGGGTACGGAAGCCTTAGGATCTTGAAAAAGAGAATGTACGCCGCCTTCGGCCATGTAGCTGCGGCACGCTATGCGGGACTGGGAAACATTGGCTTGAGCCACAACCTTCTTACCCCGGAATTCGGCCCCCGGGTTCGCCTGATCTCGGTCTTTACCAGCCTGATTTTGGAGCCTACTCCCCTGATAGAAAAGGACCTCTGTATCCAGTGTCAGGCCTGTGCCAAGTGCTGCCCCCAAAACGCTTTAATACCCAGGGAAGACCAGCTGCTGGCTGACTATGACAAGTCGGCCTGTGCTGATATGGCTGCAGAGTTGACCCGGAGGCGCTGCTACCCATGTGGCATCTGCACCAAAGTCTGCCCGATCGGCAAAGACCGCTCACTCTACCGGCAAAAGGGTTATGCGAAAAAGTATCTTCAGGAGGAAGAAGCCCTGGCTGCCAACCCCGACGATCCCGATTACCAGTCCTGGACCCATGTCCGAAAATACGGCAGCTGGCAAAAAGACGAAAAAGAAGGTGAAAGAAGATGACTATCAGCAGCATCGAACAATTCGGCCTTACTTTCCAAAGTCTCCTCGACCGGCAACTTGCTTTTCCGGAATTCCTGGCTGACGGTAGGGAATTGGTGGCCGCCCTGGTAGCCAGCCGGGGATGGTTGAACAACACCCTGGCCCGTTTGGTCCTTGATGAAGCCTTCCTTCAATCCCAGTATCAATCAGGTGATCCCAATGACATTATTCTGTTTCGCAGCCCGGCGCGCTCCTTTTCGGTTCGGGCCTTCATCTGGGAGCCCGGAGTGCTGTATCCCGTTCATGACCACGGTTCCTGGGGAATTGTCGGTTCCTATTGCAATCCGATTCGGGAAAAGAAATTCAAACGCCTGGATGATGGGAGCTGTGAAGACAGCGCCCGGTTGGAGTTAAACAGTGACGCTGTACTGCAGCCCGAACAGACCACCTATGTTCTGCCTTTGAATGAGGGTATACATCAGATGGCGGCCGCCGAAAACCTGGTAGCCATCACTATTCATGTTTATGGAAGTCCTATTCGCAAAGGCTATTTTCAAACCTATGACATGCACAATCAGTCCATCCACAAGGTATATCCTCCCACCCTGCAAAAGAAAATCCTTCTAATGAGAGCCTTGGGCTCCATGCCGGAGGCCTGGGCCCAGGAAGTATTACAGGAAACCATTAAGCGGGCAGGACCGGAATATGTGGCGGCCGAGGGCTACCGTGCCCTGGAGCATCAGGCTCGTATAAAATAAATTTTGCTTCAACATTAAGAGGGGACCGGTTCATACCGCGTCCCCCCAGCATGGGAAGTGTAAGAGCTTGCCAAAAAGGCACTTCCGGCCCCACGATTTACGCTCGGTTTCTACCGCGAGTCTGTTCTGTCAAACCGGTCTTACGCCGGGTATTCAATTTCGGCCGCAGCATTATTTTCCTGGTATTTATTCCCGCTAAATTTACAGCGCAGATCGTCCAGGAGGCTGTAGATTACGGGTACTACCACCAGGGTTAATATGGTTGAAGTGACGAGACCGCCTACAGCGGCATCGGCCATTGGCGCCCTTTGTTCTGAACCCAATCCCAGGGCTAAAACCAGCGGTATCATACCGCAGATCATGGCCATAGAAGTCATGAGTATGGGCCGTAAACGAATACTGGCCGCCTGGCGCAGGGCTTCATCCCGGGCCATACCCGAAGCCCGGGCCTTTTTGGTAAAGTCGATAAGCAGGATAGCGTTCTTGGTTACCAGGCCCATGAGCATAATAATGCCAATCATGGATACCAGGTTCAGAGTTTGACCCGCCACTAACAGGCCGAGAATAGCTCCAATGGCTGCCATGGGCAGAGCCAGCATTATGGCCAGGGGTTCCAGATAGCTTTCAAATTGAGCTGCCAGGATCAAAAAAATAAACAGTATTCCCATGATCAGGGCCAGGCGCATCGAATCAAAGGTATCTGTCATGCGCTCGGAGTCTCCCCCGGCATAAAAGCGATAGCCCGGAGGAAGTTGGATTTTTTTATCCACCTGGTTAAAAAACTGCTCGTTTAATTCACCGAGGGAAATACCGTCTACATTGCCGGACAGGACTATCTCCCGGGCGCGATCGGAGCGGTTTATTTCTCCCGGTGAGCTGGAAAAGACCGGTTCAGTCACCTGGCTCAAGGATATTTGCGGTTGATAACCGGTTGAACCAGCTTCATAAGCACTGGTCAGATATATATTGTTCAAATCCTTGAAGTCTTGGCGCTGCCCTTCCGGAAGGCGCACTCGGACGTCAAAGGTGTCCTCGCCGTCATTAAACCGCCCCACTACGCTTCCGGTGAATAAAATATGCATGGTTTCAGCAATTTGAGCCGTGCTCACCCCCAGGTCAGCCGCTTCCTGGTGTTTGATGGCCAGGCTTAATTCCGGTTTGCCGGGTTTGCTGCTGGAAGCCAGATCAACCATCCCCGGTATACTTTCCAAAATCCGTTGACCTTGTTCGGCGTAGACTTGAAGGAGATCGAGGTCATCACCCTGCAGCCGGTATTCCCATTCCTTCTCTTCCAAAATGCCGTTATTGTACAACATTGAAATTCTTGTTCCGGGCACCGCTTGCAGCTTCTGCCTGATGTCAGCCATTAATTCCTTGATGCTCTGGCTGCGGTTGCTTTTATCGACTGTTTTGATAAAAAAATCTATCTGGTCTTCATTGACCGTGGAATATACCTTTACCACTTCCGGATACCCGGACAACACTTGTGCTACCTGTTGTTCAACCTTGCTGGCGCCTTCCAGGGTAAGCCCGGAGTCGAGCTCTCCAATCATACTTACCTCTCCCAAATCACCTGTGGGCACAAAGTTAGTACCCATAAAAGGCACTGCCAGCATACTGGCCAGGAATAAGGTCAGGGCAATGGCCAGGGTTTTGCCCCGGTGAACCAGGGCCCGGTCCAGTACACTTAGGTACAGACCGGTAAACTTATCAAAGCCCCGGTTGAACCAGTTCAGGAATCTCCCCATCGGTCCGCTCTGCAATTCGCTGTCGTTCAAGTATTTTGAAGCCAGAACCGGGGTAAGGGTAAAGGAGATAAAGAGGGATACTACAACACTAAAAGCAACTGTGATACCGAATTGTTTAAAGAACTGTCCGACTTCACCGGTCATCATACCCACCGGTATGAATACCGCCACTACGGTAAATGTAGTGGCCATAACCGCCAGTCCTATTTCGCTGGTTGCCTCACGGGCTGCCTGCATAGGGGTTTTGCCCATGTGCAAATGGCGGATGATGTTCTCGATCACAACTATGGCATCGTCGATGAGCAGCCCAACGGACAGAGAAAGGGCGATAAGTGACATATTATTCAGGGTAAAGCCCATGATCTTCATAGCGGAAAAGGTCACTATTATAGAAGTTGGGATGGCAAGGCCGCTTATAAGCGTACTTCTGGTGTTTCGCAAAAATAGAAATACGGTCAAAACCGCCAGTATGCTGCCTTCTATCAAAGTGCGTAAAACATCATTCACCGAACTGCGGATGTTGACCGAGTTGTCACGGACAATTTCCACATTGATTCCCGCCGGCATTTCTCCCTTGATCTCATCCAATGCGTTTTTTATCTGTTCGGCCACTTCCACCGTATTGCTTCCCGATTGCTTTACTATCTCTATGCCGATGGCCGGATTTCCCTGGTAGCGAGCCACGCTGTTCTGATCTTTGATCCCGTCAACCACGGTCGCTACGTCTTTCACGTATAGCTGGGCCCCATTACGGCGGGCAACTGGAAGCTGCGAATATTCCTCAACGCGGGTGAGCTTTCCCGCGGTGCGCAGGGATATTTTCTTTTCCGCGTTCTTCAGGCTTCCCGCCGGAATCTCCAGGTTCTCCCCTTTCAAGCTGGCTGCCACTTCATAAGGACTTAAGGAAGCCGCACTCAGCCGGTCCTTATCCAGCAAAATCTGCACTTCCCGTTCCTCATTGCCGACTATATTTACCGCCCCCACACCGGGTACGGCTTCAAGCCTCTTTTTCAACACTTCATCAACCGAGATGCTCATTTCTCGAACTGTACGGTCTCCGGTAACGGTCAATATCATTATGGGCCGGGCGGAAGGTTCAAAACGGGCAATTATCGGTTCTTCAATGTCCCGGGGAAGTTCCCCCCGGATGCGGCCCAATTTATCCCGCACATCCTGAGAAGCAACCTGGGGGTTGGTCTCCAGGGTGAATTCTGCCCAGACCATGGCTACACCTTCATTCACCTTGGTGTAAATATGCTTAACTCCCGCAACTTGCCCGATAGCTTCTTCCAGCTTTACCGCCACATCGCTTTCCATCTGCTCCGGAGATGCTCCAGGCTGGATGATGGTCACCGAAACATAGGGAAATTCGATATCCGGCCAGTCATTGATATTCAGATTAATAAAACTTACTACCCCGGCCGCTACCAGGGCCAGAATAGTAACAACCGCCAATACCGGACGCTTCAGGCTCAGTTCACTTAAAAACATAGCCTAGCCCCCCTGCCCGCTGGAGATCTGGATATGGTCCCCATCCTTGAGCTTATTTACATTGCTGACCACAATATTTTGTCCTTCTGTCAAGCCTGCTTTTATCTCCACCATGGTTCCCATCAAAGCGCCTATTTCAACCTTTTTCTCCCTGACCACATCCCCTTCCGGAACCAAAACGTAGTACAGTCCCTGTTTGCTGCTCAAGGCCTCCAGTGGTACCGCCACAACCTGTTGGTCTGCGCCAATCTTGAGTGACACCCGGGCAAACATGCCCGGTTTCAATAATTCATCAGGATTTTGAACCTTAACCTTGCACTCAAACACCCTCGATCCTGCTTCAGCTACCGGATTTATAACCATTACCCGCCCGGTGAACTTCTGGTCCGGGTAGGTGTCAACCCATACCGAGCAATCGAGTCCGGTCTTGATATAATCAAGCTCCTTCTGCCCCACCTTGACCAGAACAAATATCTCCGACAGGTCCTCCACCAGCAACAACGGAGTTCCGGCTGCCAGCATCTGGCCCATTTTAATGTTTCGATTAGCCACCAAACCCGCAATGGGCGCTCTTATAGATGTTCCTGCCAGGGCTTCCCGGGCATTGGCCACAGAGGCTTCCGCCGCCGCAACATCCGCCCGGGCGGCCTTCAGTCCGTTCTCTAAATCATCCATGGCCTTTTGAGATATAGCCTCGGCTTGGAAAAGGGTCTTTCCTCTGTTGTAGTCCTGAGTCAGACTGGCCAGGTTGGTCAAGGCTTTGTCGAGAACCGCCTGGCTGGCCGCCAACTGGTTGATATAGTCGATATCTTCAACCTTTACCAGGACGTCTCCGACAGCCACCCGGTTCCCGTTTTCTACTGCTATTTCACTTACCCGGCCAGCAGTTTTGCCACTGACTACGGCGTTTTGTACTGCTTCGATACTCCCCGTAAGTTCCAGGGCGTTTTCTTTTTGAACCCGCCCTGCGGGCTGGACTTTGATGGTCTGGACCCGGTTCTGGGTGGGTACCGGAGTTCGCAGCTTCATAATCCCCATGGCCGCTGCGGCAACAAAAACAGCAGCAATGACCAGAATGGCCAGCATTTTTTTATCAAGCTTCATAAACCTCTCCCCCTTTAACGGCGCTCGGGTTCCAAGACTCCGTAAAGCAAAACGTTTCGAAGGATCTGCAGACCCTGCTGCACGGTGATATCGTAATCAATCAGGAATTTATTGTCATCCAGAGCCTCAAGGCTTTTGTCCAGAATTAATTCGATGATGGCCGGGTGAATGTCTGCTCGAATGTAGCCCTCTTTTATACCCTGTTCGATCAACTCACGATAAATAGTCCGGGGAAATGCCAAATTGAGATGCTTTTCAAATATTTCGGGATAATATCGATTGAGTTCAGCCCGAAAGCTGAGCGGCATTTGCCGATGGCAATGCGCGTTTATCAATAAGTCCAGTTTTTCAAAAAACCCCGCCTTTGACTCCAGTGCCTCCATGTGGCTGGCCCGGTCAGCAGCCGCCAGGTTGGCGCACACCGCCTCTATGATTTCTTCCTTGCTGTTAAAGTGCGCATAGATGGTCTTTTTACTGATCCCCAGATCAGCGGCAATATCCTGAACAGTAAAGCGCTTAACGCCGTATTTCAATATCTGCCGCCAGGTGGAGTCTATTATCCGTTCCTTCACAAAAACCCTCCCACTTTGGAAACCGATACGGTTTCTATGGTTTCTGTGTTTAATTTTACCATATTTTACAGCATAGAGTAGTCCCCTGCCAAAAATAAGTTGAATACCTGATCTGGGCATACTAAACAAGAGTAAATAGTGAAAGGAGTTATGCCGAATGCTGTTTCGCCGCCAGGCCGAACAATTAATCGAGCACAACCAGCAGAAAAAATCGAGTAAGGGCAAGGAGATGCGCTGGTGGGATCTGGCCTTGATTGGTACCGGTGCGGTCATCGGAGCAGGCTTCTTTTTGGGCACCGCCTTATCCATTCACCTGGCGGGTCCTTCCCTGCTTCTGCTTTATTTATTGGGTGGATTGACGGCTTTCCTGGTTTTCAACTCCCTGGCGGACATGTCTTTGCATGATCCCCAGCCCGGTTCATTCCGTGTTTACGCCCGTAAAGCCTTTGGTCCCACTATGGGTTTTATAAGTGGCTGGATGTACTGGCTGGCCGGAATCCTGATTATGTCCAGTGAAGTCGCCGCTCTGTCTATTTTCACCCGCTACTGGTTTCCCGCAATTCCACTTTTTGTCTTTGCAGCTCTCTATTCATTAATGGCCCTGGCCATAAATCTCCTGGGAGTCCACGATTTTGGCCGCATTGAATCGCTATTTGGACTTTTGAAAACCTCTTCCCTCCTCATATTTATTGTTTTTGGCCTGTTTTATGTCATAGGTCTGATAAACCCGCTTCCCTACACTGCTCCCCAGACCTTGCCAATAACTGCGGTACAGTGGCTGCCCAATGGTTTAATGGGAGCCTGGCCGGCTATGATATTCGTCCTTTTTTCCTATGGTGGAATAGAGGTCATGGGGATTATGTCAACCGAACTAAAAAATCCAAAAGAAGTAGGCCGGTCCGGCCGGGTCATGCTGGTGGCTCTGACCCTCATTTACTCGGTTGCCTTACTGTTTGCGTTTCTCATGGTCCCCATGTACCGCATCAGCATTGTGGAAAGCCCCTTTGTCAGTGCTCTATCCATATTTCACTTCGGGTTCATCGATTCTCTGCTCAACCTGCTGATAATCAGCGCTGCGTTTTCTACCATGGTGGGCGCTCTGTTTGCAGTTACCAATGTCATGGTTTCACTGGCTGACGATGGGGATGCACCACCGCTCCTAAACCACCGCAACCGCCGGGGAGTGGCTGTACCTGCTTTGAGTTTGAGCGGCCTGGGCCTGGCCGGAGCTGTCCTGCTTTCCTTTCTGCTCCCCAACACCTTCTACGAATACCTGACAACCGCCGCCGGGGTAATGCTGATTATGAACTGGCTGGTCATTCTGTCCTCGCAAATGAAAAACAACCCGCTCTACATTAAGCAGGGCCTGAAGGAACGATATCAAGTTCCCGGTTATCCTTATTCTTCATACGGGGCAATGGCGGTAATTGTTCTTACTATTGTGGGAGCGGCTTTTATGCCCCTGCAGCGAACCGGGGTCATAGTCAGTCTGGCATTCGTTTTACTTATTGCTGTTGCCAGCCAGCTGCGCTATCTGGAATTAAAACCAGGATGGAGCATCCTGGTTCCAGCACGAAAGTTGCTGCCTGAAAAGAAGTCGGGAAGAAAAGGCGAGGAGTGAAGTTGGAGGTGTAAAAGCTCTGTGGAAAAACTGAGGGCATCCCAGGTGGGATGCCCCCAGACCGTCAAAAAAGCCGAATCTCTGCGTCAGTGCAAGAACCCGCTCAATCAACGTATGCCTATACGCCTCAATCGCGGCTTCTTGCACTTCCTTGATCTTCGACTTTTTTGCTCGCTCTACAAGCTGAGGGCATCCCAGATGGGATGCCCTTTTATGTTTATTTTATCGGTTTTCCGTCTTTCCACTGGCCTTCGAAGGACAGCTTGCCGTCTTCGAAATAAGCTCTGCCAAATCCTTCCCTCTTGCCGTTGTTGTACTCCCCTTCATACCACAAATTCAAGTTGGGGTAATACTGGCATCCCTGCCCGTGGTACTGGCCGTCTTTCCACTGCCCTTCATATATTCTGCCATCTTTATAATAGGCTCTTCCAAAACCTTCCGGTTTGCCTTCCTTCATTTCCCCGTCATAAGCTACGCTAAAACCTGCCTGTTGGAGAAGCTCATGATAAACCTTTCCGCGATACTGTTTCATTCCTTCCGACATAACGATCCCTCCCTTATTTACTTGTACGTAAATTAATGAGTTCTCTTTTATAAATTATACCATAGTCAATGCAGACCATAAATGGTCCCCACCTGTCAAACATTTCGACAAAACGACTTTAGGAACGCAGGGCGACGCCCACGGATGGGCTAGTGCAGCGGTGCCAGGATGGCAAAAAGCTGCCGGTGGCAGGATGCCCAGGAGCCGTAATCCCAGTTCAAGAATTCGTTCTGGGCGGAGCCCGATAAGCCCCCAAAAACTGTTGTTTAACAAGCAAACCCCCAGAGCGGGCTATTGGGTCGAAGGCCAAGGAATATGGCAGAGTAGCGACGGAGGCGGGTTAAGGTATGGGGACACACCTCCCCTTCGGGAGAGGAATGTCCCCGATGTACGTTGACGAGCCAGGCTGCCATATGACGCAGGCGACGCCCATTGACGGGCTAGTGCGGCGACGTTCATGGACGAACTAGTGCAGCGGTGCCAGGACGGCAAGGAACCGCCATTCGGCTCAAGAGCCTGCTCTGGCGGTGTTAGAAGCCGGCCAGGTAGGTGGCGTAGTCCATCGGCCGCGACACCACTATCTTTCTAATCTCTTTGCTGATATAACTGAATGCCCGGCGGCCTGGTTTGGGGTTTACTTCCAGGAACCAGACCTTGCCCTTCTCGTCGATTATAAAATCCAGGCCCAGGTCTCCCAGGGCAGAAGACCTTTTCTCGAGAGTCCGCCCTATGCGCAGACCCAGGCGTACTATTTCCTCGACAATACCGTCAATTTCATCATCACTCATATTTCTGGCCTGCAATACTTTTTCCAAAGAAGCGGCCTTACCTCCAGTATGCAGGTTAGTAGTTACGTGCCCGTTAACACCCTCCCGGGCAGCGATGCCGGTTATCGCCCAATGATTGTACCGGTCTTTTTGCAGCATTACGCGGACGTCGAAATGGTTTTGCCCTTTGGGGGCTTTTATAGCCTGCTGGGCCAGCATAATTTCGTTGGGGTTGGCCGAGCGCAGCCAGCTGTACACCTCCTGGACCGAACCCAGGATTTTGCCGGATCTATCCTGGTTGTTTTTCACCAGGTAGCGCCCCTGTTTTCTGGTCACCCTGCTTATAGCGCGCCCTTTACAGCCATTCGCCGGCTTCACATAGACTCCTGAATATTTATTGAGCAAGGAAGCCAGGGAAATCGGGGAAACCATCAGGCGGGTTTCCGGCAGATGTCCGGCAATATCCCGCTCCTTATTGAGCTGCCGGAATACATTCCATTTATTTCCCACCGCGCTGTTAAAGCTTTTGACTCCATAACGGGAGAGCATTATAGCCAGGTCCCGGGAGCGCAGAACATTGGCCCCTGGAAAATAGCGATTATAATACACATCCGGCAGGGGAAACCAGTGGCGGATCCAGGAGCTTTCCATGTCCCGGCTCAGATAATAACCGTGTATGCGTTTACGCTCCAGATCAATATTTTGCTGGGAGAAAACAAAAGCCAGCCCGTCAAGCTCTTTCATTCTCATCAATAAACTGCGCAGGAATCTGTCCTGGGGTCCAAAGCTATGCCGCTGTTTATTAAACGGCCTGGCCAGGATGCCCACTACTGGTCCCAGTCGTATGGTCTTTCCGAGAGTCCTAGCGTTTAAGCGCATACTGCCAGGCAGTCCAAGGTGCCGGGCCAGTTCCGGACTTATAAGAACCGTATTTTCATCCTTTTTTGAATGCCTTTCCATTAACTCTATGCTAAGCAGCATTTTCTTTTTCCCGAGGCAAACCGGGCATACATCTTCTGATTCGATACCCGAGGCCAGGGTGGAAGGTATATACAAACGTACGGATCTGGTTTTCATATTTCTACCCTTGTATTGTACATTATGGTCTATTATATGAATGTCTTTAATTAATGGTCAGGATTGATGAACAGAAAAAAAGAAAACCGTTTCCCTGGCCCGTTGGGGTAAGGAAACGGCAGCTTATTTACAGACTTATTTAAGAAAAGTTAAAACCCCTTTCTCGGAATATGTTTACACAAGCTTCAACCACCCCGGGGTCGTAAAGCCGGCCTTTATAACGGATGATCTCCTGCAGAGCAGTGTCCAGGCCAAATGAAGGCCGGTACGGACGGTGGGAGGACATGGCTTCAACTACGTCGGCAACCGCAATAATACGCGCCTCCAGTAATATCTGACTGCCGGAGAGACCCTGGGGATAACCGGAACCGTCCAGTCTCTCGTGATGCTGGATCAGTATATCCGCTATGGGGTCGGCAAAGGGGATCGATTTTACGATATCATAGCCTGCCTGGGGATGAGTTTCGATCAGCATACGTTCAACCTCGGTGAGCTGACCGGGCTTGCTTAAAATTTCGGCCGGTATGTACATTTTACCGATATCGTGCAAAGCGGAAGCGGTTTGGATAGCTTCAACCTGTTTGTCAGGCAGGTTCATAACCCTGGCAATACTTACAGCCAGCTGGCTGACCCGGCGCTGGTGCCCGGCCGTATAAGGATCCCTTTTCTCGGCTGTGGCTCCCAGGGCGTTGACTGCACCGGCCAGTATCCTTTCTAACTGCTGGTAGCTCTTCTGCAGAGCTTCTTCATTTTCACGGCGCTCGGTAATATCCCGTATCGATTCAATAGCACCCACCAGTTCACCATGGGGATTGTATAAGGGGGTTGCCTTACCCCACAGAAAAAGCTTTTTACCCTT
The DNA here is from genome assembly GCA_040217815.1 of Syntrophomonadaceae bacterium. Lineage (GTDB taxonomy): Bacteria > Bacillota > Syntrophomonadia > Syntrophomonadales > Syntrophomonadaceae > UBA5314. The sequence goes on from JBEHWI010000006.1 coordinate 44,723, forward strand.
TACCCGGGGGGTAGGGGTTTCCGCCACCAAAAGTCGATGATGTCAGTCATCTGCTGTTGGGAGGCTGTCAAGGCCGCATCACTCATCTTGCGGCTTACTTCTACGGCAGCCAGGTTTCCTATCAAAGTTAGGGTCTCTAGATCCTGAGGTGAGAATTCGGTTTTATGGCGGTTGTAAGCATATAAAACCCCCAGGTTCTTTTTACCCATTTGTAGCGGTACTGCCATTCCGGAAACCATTCCTTCAGCCATAGCCACGTTATCTTTTTCGTGGCTTATTCGCCGGCTACTCGCATAATCATCGATTATCATCCCCCGGTTCAATTGAGCCACCAGGCCTCCATGGCCAATGCCCCAAGGTAGACGCAGGTTTTCAATCTCCGGGGATAAGTGTCCCGAAAGGGTATGTATGTGCACATCCTGTTTTTCTTCATCGCGCAGGGCTAGGAAGGCCAGGTCGGTACCGAGCAGCTCCCGGGTTTTGTCGGCAACCAGCTTCAGGTTGGCCTCCAGGCTGTTTTCATCGATCATGGCCAGGGCCAGATCGTAGAGGACGCGGAACTTCAGCAGTTCCTTTTCCCGGTTGGCTTCAGTTATGATACGCTCGCTGATATCATTGTTAGTTACATAGACCAGCTGCCGGCCATTTATGGTTACCAGCCCCCGGCGCGATTCTATGTCCCTAATCTCTCCACTGGCCAATCGATGTCTGTAATTTGACACCGTGCCCAACTCATCGGCCTGGGAAAGCCTGTTGAGCATTTCCTCCCGGGGCAGGGTAGAAATTGCATCCAGGTTCATTTTAGTGAGGATTTCCCGCGGGTATCCATAGAAGACAGCCGCTGCCGGATTGGCCTCCACTATGTCGCCTGTATCAGGGTCTATAAGCATCATAATGGCATGGGTATTTTCAAAGAGCCGGCCGTGGGCGGTCTCAGCCTCCCGAAGATCCTGCTCCACTGACCGCTGAGCAGTTATATCCACAACCACCCCTTCATAATAGCCCAATTCCGGGTATATCCGGGCACTGACGCTGACCCAGATATCGGTGCCGTTAACCTTTTTCATGGGAAGATCATAACCTGCTATGACATTGTCAACTGAACTGGCCAGCATACGCTCCCGTTCGTTGGCATTGACATAGTGAACCAGAGTCGATACTACTCCGACCACCTTATCCGTCCTTTTATACCCGAACATGGTAAGAAGACCTTCGCTGGCGGATAGGAGTAGACCGTCTCCCAGCCGACAGCGCAAAACTCCTATCTTGTCATTGGTTATCAAATAGGAATATTCGTTATTCGGTTGGTTGGCTTTCATAGCAGTCAATCAATTCACTCCAAATACAGCTGATTATAATATAATGTCGTAGACTTATACAGCTACGACAAATTGCGATAATTATTTATAATATTCTACAATCTCCATTATAATACTAAAACCTTCCGAATACACCCCTTTATATCAACATGGTTTGAACCATCAAGTTCCTGTTTGGTGTTTTATTCCAACGCAGTAGGGCATAAACTTACCTGTAGGTTAGTAGACTGTCAACCCCAATACTGTGTATTGGGATTGACAGTCTACTTGGAATCCCAACCGTTTATTGATACAATAAGGGCAATCCTATCAAGCCAACTCGCTTGCCAGTACGGCCAGGCGGCTGTATAACCAGGCGGCAGTTCTACGTTCTATTTATCTTTTCAAAAAGCTCGCAGCAAAAAAGCCGTTGTATTTTCAAAGTATTCCTATTTAAATCCGCTAACCGCCTTTTGCAGGAAAAGGAGGTGTTGCCGGCACTCCGGGTAGGCCTTTATTTGAATAGCACTCCTTGAGAGCTATTTGTTTTAGGCATGAGAGCAGAAAGAAGGAGGAGGTACAATGGCGCTTAAGACCAGAGATGATTATTTCAAATCCTTAAAGTCAATGCGTCCCAACATCTACAAATTCGGAGAATTGATCTGCAATGTGACCACCCATCCCGCCACCCGGCGGACCGTGGAAAGCCACGCCCGGGCCTTTGATGCGGCTTTTGATCCCGAAACCAGTGAAATCTTCACGGCCCAGTCGCCCTTTATTAAAGAACCCATCCATCGCTTCAATTCCATGATGCAAAGCCTTGATGAAATCATGTACAATTCCAAGTTTAAGCGGATGATGTTCCGTCTTACCGGCTCCTGCACCGGCGGCCTCTGTGTGGGGTGGAACGCCCAGAATGTCATGTGGAATGTCTGCAAAGACATGGATGATGAATTGGGGACCAGTTACCAGAAGCGGCTCAAGAAGTGGATCGTCAAAGCCCAGCAGAACGGCCTGGTGGTAGCAGGAGCCTTGACCGACGCCAAAGGCGATCGCAGCTTAAAAGCCTTCCAGCAGCCCGACCCGGACAGCAGTGTCCGCATCAGTGAAATCCGCAAAGACGGCATTGTAATTCGTGGGGCCAAGCTCATGATCTGCGGGGTGGCAGCATCCAACGAAATATTTTTGCTGCCCGGTGGGGCCTACCGGGAAGAAGATAAGGACTACGCCCTGGCCTGCGTAGTTCCTCGGGATATAGAGGGTCTTACTATAGTGGAAACCCGCCACCCCAGTGATGAGAGAGAATTGCACGATGAAGGCTTCGACACGCTAAACACAGGTATAACCCAGGCCTATTTAATGTTTGAAGATGTTTTCGTTCCCAATGAAAGGGTATTCATGTGCGGTGAGTACAAGTACACCGGCCGGGTGATAGAATATTTCACCGCCAACTACCGGGCCTGCATTGGGGCCTGTGTTTCCGGTCAGGGCGATGTAATGGTGGGAGCGGCTGCCCTTATTGCACGCGCCAACGGGCTTTCGTCCAAAACCTTTATGGATAAAATGGTGCAAATGGCCATAAACAACGAAACTACCTTTGGTCTGGGGATCGGAGCTATGGCCCTGGGAAGAAAGGGTTCAGCCGGCAGCTGGATTGCGGATTCCCTCCTGGCCCACACCAACAAGGTGCATGTGGCCACTTTGCCCTATGAAACCAAACGCCTGTGTCAGGATATCGGCGGAGGGATTGTTGAAACCGGGTGCTTCCCATCATATGTTGATTTTACCCACCCGCTTTACGGCCCCCTGGTTCAAAAATATGTCAAGGCGGGGCGGGAGGTCTCGGCTGAGACCAGAGCGCGCGCGGCCCGTTTGGTGGAATGGTTGACGGTGGGGGCCGGAATCCCTGGCTGCATGCACGGCGGCGGTTCGCCGGACGGCGCCCGCCTGGTGGTCAGGGCCAATACGCCCTTTGAGAAGTACGCTGATTATGCCCGCAATCTAGCCGGAATCAAAGTACCTCTGCTTGATCCCCCAAAATAACATCCCCGGGGGGTAAGGTAAAAAAGCACTTTACCCCCAAACCTTTTACCAATTGCAGGATAATGTTATTCCAACATGGAACACTAAGGTAGCCTGAAATAAGGGGTGAAATCATGCGCGTAGGGGTTTTTTATCACGAAGAGTTTGCTAAAAGCGGGTACTACATCCTCAGGGAACGGGTTCGCCCGGGTTTTGAAGCGCTGCAAGACCTGGTGGCATCAGGTCGGATCAGTGTTTACACCCCTAAGATCAATGAAACCGTGTTGGACCTCCTTCAGGCTACCCATACCGCATCTTTGATCGCCGAGGTTAAATATGAAGGTGAGTATGACATTTCGCTGCTTTCGGCAGCGGGCGTGGTTGAAGCAGCCGAGCGCCTCCAGCAGGATGAACTGGACATGGCTTTTTGCTTTATTGGAGCTGCCGGTCATCACGCCAGTCGAAATAAATTCTGGGGTTTTTGTTTTTTCAACGATGTAGCCATGGCCGTTCTTCGTCTTAAGGAAATGGGTGTCAAGAAGTTTCTGATCATAGATGTGGATCCCCATTTCGGGGATGGAACCAGAGACCTGCTGGGAGGCGATCCAGATGTAATCCACGTTAATTTTCATTCTGGAATGGTGGACCAGGAAAACTGCGAGTGGAACAACTATGATTATGGGATTGGAGGCGCCACTGACGAAGTCTTTATAAATAAGCTGGAATATGCGCTTGACCGGCCTTTTGATTTTGAATTTCTAATTTTAATTTTCGGGCATGATTCACACAACGACGATTATGGAGCATACAGGCTCAGCCAGGCCGCCTACCCATACCTTGGCAGCCTGGTTCACCACATTGCAGGGAAAAAACCAACCCTGATGGTCCTTTCCGGGGGGGCCCGGCCGGAAGTGGCCCGTGAGGCTATCCCGGGTTTAATAAAGGGCTTTATGGACTCCGGGGATTAACAAAACCTCCGACAAAATAATACGTTCCCGCTAAAAGGCCGGACTGTTTAAGCCGGCTTTATTTATCCAGCAATGATTGCTTAATTTGGTTCACGGTAAGAATTAATTATTGTAGAGCAGCTGTTCCTTGAAACTTTTTTATCATTGTTACGGTATAGATAATTGATGAGTGAGAGGAGGCTCCCCGGTGGCCAGGGATGATTATGAAATAATTGCCGCCTGTAAAGATAGACAGGAAGATGCCTGCCAGGAGCTGATGCGCCGCTATGAAGGCTACGTTTTCAAGCTGTGCTTGAGCTTTACCGGCCAGCGTGAAGACGCCCTGGATTTGACTCAGGAAGTCTTTTTCAAGGTTTTTAACAGCCTGTCTTCCTATCAACTGGGCCGTCCTTTTAAGCCCTGGCTGCGCCAGGTAACTGTAAACATGGCCATTGATAATATGCAGAAGCATTCCTCTCCCCTATCACTGGACCAACCGATCGCGGATGGCAACGCTACTCTGGCCGACACCCTGGCGGCCAGGGACGACCCGGCCCGGGAAATAGAATGGCAGGAAACCGGTCAAATACTCAAGGAAGCGATAAAACGCCTTCCCCAGGTCTATCGCCTGATAGTGGTTTTGCGCCATCAAGAGGGAATGACCTATCAGGAAATAGCCGATACTTCAGGCATCCCCCTGGGAACGGTGAAAACCCATCTTTTTAGAGCCCGCAGCCTGCTTCGTAAGGATCTGGCATCATACTATGCTTGGGAGGTTTAATTATGAACTGCGATACAGATAAGCTGCAAATGTACCTGGATGGCGAATTAAACACCGCTGAGAAAGCTGAGCTGGAAAGGCACCTGGGCTCCTGCCCCCATTGCCGGCGGGAAATCGGCCAGCTGAAACTACTCTGGTTGGAGCTGGGCGAAGAAACAAAAATCTCTGTGCCAGCTGAACTTCCCTTTTTAAGGCAGCAGCTTATATATCATGTATTGCACCAGAATCCCGGCGATTACTCCGGGCTTTCCTACTGGAAAAGTCAAAAGCAGGTCTGGCAGCCTTTCCTATGGGGGGCCAGACAGATCCCCGGGCTTTCTCTCATCCCGGCGGCCGGCCGTCAACTCCCCAAGCTGCTGCGGGGAACCGCCAGCCTGGTCCGGGATATGGGGTTGATTCCCGGGCTTAAGAGAGGGGGGAGCCGTTGATAATCATTTTATATATTCTGGGAGCTTTTTTGCTCATACTGGCATCCCTACTCCTTTTACCATGGCGCTTTGGGCTGCAGGCCGAAAATCAACCCGCCCTTGAAATTAAAGCAGAGTTGGAGTGGGCGTTTGGAACGTTTGGATTCAGAGCTTCCTATGGCAGCGGCGGATTTAACTCCCAGGTAGTTATCTTCGGTTTTGCACGGCATTTGAGTTCAGATAAAAAAGAAACCGCAGTTGATACAGCCTCTGAAAAGCCGAAGCGCAAACCCAGGAGAGGCGCCCTGTCGGATTACTTGAACCGTTCAATGATTGCCTCTTTAATCCTTCTCTTGCGGAGGTTGATAAAGGCCCTGCACCTGGACGTCAATTTAAGCGGCCGCTATGGATTTGAGGAGCCTGATATTACGGCAATTACCACACTGCTGATTGGGTTCCTGGGCGGCAGTGCCATCAATCTCAAACCCGATTATTCCCGGGGCATTTTGGACATCAGGGGATATGTTCGGGGACGGGTGATAGTAGCACGGATTCTTGTCATAGCAGTTCAATTCCTGCTTAGTAAACCGGTCAGAGCCATTTGGCGGCCGAATATAACAATCAAAAGGAAACGAAAGGAGATAATACAATATGCTTAAAGAAAGCCTGGAATCCATAATGACTAAAATGGGGGAATTGGCCAACTCCAAAACCGTTATCGGAGAACCCATCATCAGCAATAACAAAACCATCATCCCCCTGCTGTCAGTACGAATGGGGTTCGGAAGCGGCGGCGGGGAGGGCAACGCCCCCCAGCAGGGTGTGGGCCGTGGAGAAGGTGGGGCAGGGGGCTTGAGCGTATCGCCCACCGCCCTGTTGATCATCGATGAGGCCGGGGTCCAGGTCTATTCCCTGGCCCAAAAGGGCTCTGTCGCTAAACTGGTGGAAATGATTCCCGAAGTGATGGCCAAAATGCCTAAAAACGACAGCGGCGGCGGCTGCTGCTGTTAAAAAACCCTGAGGAGTTATGCCATCCGGACCAGCTCAAGAGCTGGTCCGGATTTCGTTATAAAGGGAAAACTTATTAAAATAATTCCCTTAGAACTATACTATATAGTATATATGGATGGAAAAAGGAGGCGGATTCCTATGGATAAGGTCATGTTGGATAAAGCCCGCGAGCTTTTGAACCGCAACCTGCCCAGCACTACCCTGAGCACGGTTGACAAGGATTACAACGTCAATGTAGCGGTCATTTCGGTTTTAGAAATGGTCGATGATCAAACCATACTCTGCGCTCGTTTTGGAGCCGACCGGACTTATGCCAATCTCCTCGCCACCCGCAAAGGGGTGTTCATGGTGCTTACTTTTGATGAGTCTCAAACCAAAGAAGGCATTCGGGTGGCAGTTGAAATGATCGGGGACGAAGCCAGCGGCCCTAATTACCAGAGGATGAGGGACAGGCTGGACCAGACCAGGTATAAGCGCTTCCCTTTGAAGAACTGCCTCATATTCAAGATCACAGACATCCTGCCCATTTCAACCCTGAAGTAGAAGTAAATTAGGGGACGAGATTTTTCAAAAATCTCCGTCCCCAAGTTCCTTCTAACTTATACAAACTCATTAACGCAGCAGGGCTACGATGATTACCAAGGCCCCGAGAGCGAAGCGGTACCACGCAAAGGGCAGGAAATTACGGGTTTGCAAAAAGCGCAGCAAAAACCCGATACTCAGCAGTCCGACCAGGCAGGATACTACAACTCCGATGAAAAAGCTTAAATCCATCATAGCCGGATTAGCAAGCAGCTTGGGTACCTTAACCAGAGCGGCTCCGAAAATGATGGGAGTGGAAAGCAGAAATGAGAAGCGCGCTGCGCTCTCTCGAGTTAAACCGGTCAACAACCCGGCGCTCATGGTAATCCCGGAGCGGGATACGCCGGGAATGATGGCCAGGGCCTGGGATAAACCAATGACTATAGCAGTACGAAAATCCAAGCTATCCAGTTTCAAGACTTTGCTGCCCTGTCTGTCAGCCCAGAATAAAATTGCACCCATTATTATTAACGCTATACCGATCAGCACGGGTTGGCGGAACAGGGTCTCAGCATAATCTTCCAGCAGAAATCCAGCCAGAGCCCCGGGGATGGTGGCGACCACCAGATACCAGAAGATCTTCCCTTCCTGGCTGCGAATATCCCTCACCCCGCTAATGACCAGCACCCACCAATCTCTCCAAAAATAAGCAACTACTGCTATTAAGGTGCCCACATGCAAGGCAATATCGAAAGTGAGTCCCGCATACGGCCATTTGAACAGCCAGGGTAAAATCCACAGGTGAGCCGAACTTGATATAGGCAGAAATTCCCCCAGCCCCTGCACAATGCCCAGTATTATTGCGTGCCATAACACCATTGGAAAGTCCTCCTCATAGTATGTAAGTTTTTAAAATAGCCGTTTAAAAACAGCCGGTTTATTGTGAAGCGACATACGGCTTCATTGAATCCAAAAAGGTGTCAACGATTTCCAGGTACAGCACCGGATTGGCTTGATAGTTTTTAACATGAGTTCCTCCCGGAAACCGGATGAGTTTGGCCTCGGGGTAAGCTTTGAGCAGGCTTTCGCTGTTGGAAATCGGTATATCTATATCCTGGTCCCCGTGGATCAGGAGCACAGGGCGCCCGTTCATAAGCGGAATCTCCCCCTGGGGGCTGACCGAGCCGGGCTTTAGCCCGGTTATTAAAGGCGTGACCATAAAGAACGTCCGGTTAAAAGGGAAGTTGGGCAGTCCCGACCATACACTGAGATTATCAGCCAGGTAGGCCTTGAGATCCGCAAAGGGTGAGTCGGCTATGACCGCGGCGACCGCAGGTTCGCGAGAGCCGGCCATAATGGCCGTTGAGGCTCCCATTGAAAATCCAAACAGTATTATCTGCTCATTCAATCCGGGTTGGGCCGCCACATAGTCAATGGCGCCGAGCAGGTCCCTTACTTCATACTGCCCAACCGAAGTGAGGTTTCCTTCGGATTCTCCATTGCCTCTAAAATCAAACATCAATACATTGTAGCCGGTGTCTACTAAATGCCTGGCTATAGGCAGTATGGGCACGCCATTATTCAGGCGGTTTTCTCCGTAGCCATGGGCAAATATCACTGTTTTTTGGCTTCCCTTAGCCGGTATCAACCAGCCTTTCAGAGTCAGCCCGTCCACCCGGCTTTTAAAAATTACATCCTGGTATTCCAAACCCAGAGTACCGGGATTGGCATCAAGGGCTTGACGCGCCGGGTGGGTTAGATTCCAACCCACATAAGCGGATATGCCGAAAACCGCCGTTAAGGCCAGGATGATGACCAGTAGTCCGGCTATAATAATTTTGCCCCGGCTTACTGTCCTGGTATGGGCCAGGTCCGGCCTGCTACTACCCATAGTCAATTCCTCCCGAATTCAGGGGCCGCTGAATGATTGGCAGTCCCTTCAATCCTTTCATCATTCTATGCTACTTGGGGACCGGGTTACAAGCAGGCTTTCAAAATACCGCCTTACCGGATTCAACACACCTGGGATTACCGGGTAAGCACCGCCCCTGGCAAGCCAAAGGGACGCCTTTTAGCAGTACCGGCGTCCCTATCCTCTGATTGTTAAACCACACGGGCTTGTATCTCATACACCTCAGCCACCGCCATTGAAGCCAATAGTGACCTTATCGCCGTCAACTATAACCGGGACTTGCGCGCCTCCGGAGACTTTGATAAGTTCCTCCTTTTTATCAGGCTGCTGGGATACATTGATCTCCTGAAAAGGGATTCCCTGTTCATTTAAATACTGGCGGGCTGCCGCACAATAAGGGCACCCGGTTTTAGTGTAAATAGTCACTTCCATGATCCGGTCCCTCCTTTATTTTCGCTCCAGGTGCTTCTCAATAATATAAAACGAAAATTACGACAGCTATCACTACAGCAAATGTCACAAGTAATCCAGTTAATTTCAAGAGTGCTTTCTTGGGGTCCATTGATCAATTCTCCCCCCTTGTATAGATACAATGCTACATCGCTTCGGTACCGTGCACCTTTAAACTCCTTTAAAACTCAACTATTTTTCCATCCTCGGCATACTCGCTGTGAAGGGCGTGCAGGTACTCCAGCATTTCCTGCCCCATATGGGTTATAATTACCTTCTTTGCGCCCAGGCGGCTATAATTAGCCATCAAGGTCCGGTAGTCAAGGTGATGCTTCACTTTTTTGGCGTAGAAATACGATTCAGCCACAAATAAGTCCGCCCCCTGAGCTGCAGTGACCAGCTTGTCGGTCCAGTCAGTATCACCGGAATAGGTAAATACTTTGCCCTGGGATTCAATCCGGTAGATCAAGTGAGTATCACTTTCACCGGATAGGGCTTCAAAAGTAGAGATGGACATTCCCGAGATAATGAAGTGGTCAGCCGGATTTAGTTCAACTTTCACCAATTCAAAACTCAGCTTGCTTTTAAGAAAGCCTGGAAAAGCGGCCTCCATAACTTGATCAAAGCGTTTTTTAAGCCCGGTAGGCCCTATCAGAGTTATATTTTGTTTCCTCTTCTGGTTGAGCTGGGCGTCAATAATAAAATAAGGTATTCCCCCAAAGTGATCCCCATGCAGATTGCTGACTATAATCAAGCTAATCTTATTCGGATCAACTCCATATTTATTCAGGGAAACCATTGCCGAGGCTCCGCAATCAACCAGAAACTGACGTTCTCCACTTTCCACCAGGATGCAGCTCTGCAGCCTCCCCCCGCTGCCAAAGGCATCACCACTGCCCAAGAACTGAACTTTCACCCTGATCTCCACCTCCGTTTCTCTACATCGCTGGCTGAAGGTCATTTTTTACCTAATCGCCCAGGTTTATTACTCCTGCTCCATACCCTGTTTTAAGCGGCTGCCATACCTCCAGCCCATAGTCTTTAGCCAACCCGCCTAATTATTATTTCTAATATCTAGCAAATATTCTTTAAACAAAGGTCTTTTCCCTGTCTGAAAGAGCTAAATCGCTTGATTAATTTATCATTATTTTCAACTATAATTCCGCTTTTTCATTTATTTTATTTGACGACCAGAACATGGCAGGTGGCCAGTGAGACCACACGGCTGCTCACACTGCCCAGCAGCAGTTTTTGCAGCTGGTTCAAGCCCCGGTTACCGATAATAATCAAATCAATATTATGTTTTTCAGCTTCCTGAAGGATCATTTCCGGGGCCGGACCTGAATCAATAATGACCTTGGCATTTACCCCCGGTCCCAATTGCTCCCTGGCCTTTTCGGTTATTATCTCCGCCGCTTGAATGAGTTCATTGTGGTATTGAGCAGGAGTAAAATCAAGACTCATACCTTCCGGCATTACCCGGGGAGTGGGGAAATTCATGACGTATATCAATATTACCTCTTTTATTGCACCCTGCCGGGCCAGGTTCCCTGCTGTAGCTGCTGCTTTAAAAGAATGCTGCGAACCGTCAACCGCCACCAAAGCCTTTTCATACATACTTATCCCTCCCACAAAGCATTTGGATTCTGAAATCGTCTTGTTTTATCAACTGATCATAACTCTTTTTTCGCTATTTGTGCATATGTTCCTGGCAAAAACGGAAGATTCTTTTTGATATCTTTCGAACATGCTTCTATTCGATGAATTTTTGTTAAAAGCAATAGCACCACCCGGCGTCCGGTGTTGCACCCTTGGATTATGGTCTTCAGTCTTTACTTATATCTATCACCATAAGGCTTGTCCCAGAATTGAAAGAGGGTTGACTGGCCTGTATAAGATTAAAACAGGCAGTGATGTTAATTAGAAACAGTAATTGCAATAAATCAGGCCTGACCCTCTATATACTAGTTCGGTTTAATCAATACCAGCTTTTTGCCGTACCATCTAATCTGGTAGCCCATGGCTGAAGCCAGTGAGCGAACCGGAGCCATCAGAAGACGTTTTTCATTTTCAAATGCGGGGTGTTCCATGACCTCCTCCACACCATCCACCAACATGGACGCAGCTCCAGCCGAGATTTCAATGCGGGAGGCCGGCCGGGCCACAGCCATATCCACAGCGGTCCAGGCTTCAAACACCTGCCACCCTCCTCCATTTTTGGCTTCAAGCCACCCGTAGGGAAGATAGGCATAACCGTCCTGACCCCAGGAGGCGCCCCATGAATTGCGCAGGATTAAGGCATCTTTTTCCGGCAGATCACCGACGATTCCCACCGCATGTCCTCCGCGAGGAAGTCCCTGGGGAAGCGGCAGCATCCCCTGTTCATCGGGGATAAAATTTTCGCTCACCATCAAAGCCAACACTAGGGGGCCCTGCTGCTGAAGGGCTTGACGAATTGCCGGAAGGGCCTGGTTTCTATCCCGATCGGCATAGCCGCATAAGCTGGCGTAAGACTGAATCTTAAAAGCCTGGGCCGCCGCCAGGGCGGGATCTGGAATTTGAGGCGTATGGGGAGCTGGAAGATCGGTTAAAAGGTGGTAGGGCATTATTTCTTCACCGCAAACGCCATTATTTTTCAGAACCTTCAGGGCTGCTCTTGGTGTGGTCCCTTCTTCGGTCGGCATGCCGTCAATCTGTTTGCACATGCTGTACAAGAAAGCAGCAGATAGGCCTGCGGGTGGATAGTCGCCCTGAGCAATCTCTTCATAGGCTTTCAGCGTCCAGGTAGATGCGCAGGCTACACAGGACCCTCGCTCTCCCTGGTCAAAAACCGGTGGAAGTTTAGATCGATAATCAATGGCGATCGGCTCCGCCATTGACGCCCCCATTAAACGCAGGTACTGGTAATCTCTGGAGTCTTCCGGAGAGGGTAAACAAAGCAGCGGATAGCCCTCATGATAGTTCTCCAGAGTTTCCATGAAACGGCGCAGTTGATAGTATTCACCGGGCATAAAATCGCCTCCTGCTATTTTGTTTCTGATGGTCAGGCCCAAGCTGAATCTGGCCCATCGATACAATTCAGGTATATTCCCATGGGGCCATGTAAATGCCTGAAGTGGCATCAACCGTGCCGGAGTTATTTACTTTTTAAGAAACTGAAGGAAAATTGAGAAGAGTTCGATTTCAAGGAAGGTAATGTGATCAGCTTTTGGGAGCAGGCAGGGTTTTTTTCACCCGCTGCCCATTTTGGTCGACTTCCGAATAACCAATAATACCATTGTGGTCCCAGTATTCAACGAAATACAATCCGAAAGCAAACGGGGACTTCAGCAAGACTCTGGAATCTTTGGAACCCACCGTATACATCCGGATGGTTATAATATTGTTATTTTTATCTTTCTCCAGGTTGGCCGCTGCCAGTCGGTTGCCGTCCGGACTCCATACCGGCAGTAAAGTGCTGCTGATGGGAGGTGCCTGCACGGCCAGCGTATCGGTCCGGATTATTTTACTGGTGGTTCCCTCCCCGGACTTTTCACTTAAAAGCACAAAGTTATTATTGGGAGACCAGAACATCCCCTGGGTATTTGAACTGTAATCTCCCAGAACCCTTTCCTTGCTTTCTCCCGCCTTCTTAATAAATATTTTGCTTATTGCGCCATTTTTGCGTACATAAACGGCGCTTATCCCATTGGGAGCCCATGTTATCTGGGATACCGATTTATCTTCATGCAATTCCTTTTCCAGGGCCTGCTTGGCCGGACTCCACTGCATGGGTAAAAGCTCCCGGTTAAGCTCTGCGGCTTGGGCAGCCTGATTTTTTCTCATTATATTTTCGCATTGGACTTTAAAGTAATAGCGAAGGCTCCCTCCCATAAGGGCAACCGGCAGAATAGCCACCAGCAGCCAGATAAGGAGTGTTCGCCGGTAAATACAGATCATAGGGTTCTCCTTGCAATGGATGATCAGATAGTATATTTATTATAGCCCGCTAAAAAATGAAAAAAGTAGTTATTTATGTGTAGTCATAAAGTGGCATAATGATCTATTCTTGATTAACTATACAAAATTAAAATGACAGGGAGAAGAAACCCCTTTATGAAATCTTCGTACCGCAAACCCCGGCCGGTAATCAAGCTTCCCCGCACCACCCTGGACAATTACCTGGAAACGGTAAGCGTTCTGGGGCTTTTCGCCATGGTATACCTGCTGGCCAGGTACTGGACTGGACTCCCCTCCATAGTACCCACTCATTTCGGAGCTGCCGGCCAGCCCGACGGTTGGGGCAGTAAGACCAGTCTTTTTGTCAACCTGGGCCTGGGCTTGTTTTTTTACCTGGGATTAACCGTTCTATATAGATTTCCTCATATCTACAACTATTTATATACCATAAACGAGGCCAATGCCCAAGTCCAATACCGGTTGGCGCGCAGCCTGGTAAGCGGGCTCAAAGCCGGCGTTATCCTCATATTCACCTATGGCGAATGGGCTACTATTCAGACCGCTTTAGGGCAAAGTACCGGGTTGGGGCCCTGGTTTGTGTTTATAGTTATGGTTTTCTCCTTGGGCCCTATTCTATTTTACCTCTATAAATCGTATCAAGCTGAACACCAGGCTTGATTACGGGAAGCATTACATAAGGGGGGTATGACCGATGGCAAGCTTCCATTTCCACTCGAGCGTGAAAGTAGACCGCATCTCCGAGCAAGAACTCAAAGCTGAGTGCGTAGTTCTCAGCACTAACAGGGAATCCCGGGGATGGCTCATTACCGACGTTCAGGGTTTGAAGATCAGCCAGGCGGGATGGGCCGATTATCGCAAAGCCGGGGGCAGCGCCCGTTCCGGAAACATCCCGAAACTGATAGGGGTTGAAGCTTTCCTGGATGCCGGCCCTCATTTAAAAAGAGCTCTGCCCTCCAGGGAACAGGAGCCCATCCGCGATCTCATTTCGGAATGCATCCGCGGCCTGGTTCAGGCTGAAACCTTTTTCTTTAGAGAACGCGGTTACTTAAGCGCTGCCCAGTATGACAGCTACTGGGAAGAAATGTACCTCAATGGCTGTTATTACTACAGCCATCTGGACGAGGTGGAAAAGCCCTGGCTGGACTACGTCGGCTATACGCAGCGTTCCGCAAATCTGTTTAACCGGGTTCATTCATTGGTAATCCACCGGGAGCCAAATGGCTGCTACAGCTTGAACGCTTCTTTTATTGATTCTTTCCATGAACTGGGCGTCCGCCTGGGGATGGATACCGACGGAATTATTCTGCTTTCCGAGGCCTCCTACAACCGGGCGCCAGATAAAATATGCTGGTACAACACCCGCCACCTGAAAAAGCTTCTCGGTCTTCGCCTGTTAGATTTAAGCAAAAAAGATCTGGCCTCCCTGGCCGGAGGGGCCCAAGGGTGCAATCACCTGGTAGACATCCTGTACGACGCCTGCCGAGCCATGGCGGAATTTCTAGCACTATGAAGCAGGCCATTACTTCCAAAGGTGCTTGAACCAGCCCGGCTTAACCAGCATGGCCGGCAGGGAAGTCCCGTTTTCCCTGGGCAACTGCGATCTGGCAATGGAATCGGCAATCCAGCAGCCCGGGTCGGGCTCAAACGGACTGCCCTTCAGGGCGTAGGCCAGACAGCGCAGGCCTCCGTCGCAGATTTCCCGGTACAAACAGGAAGCGCAGGGGGCGCAGCTTCTCTGGCGCAATTCTTCAAAGCAGGAGCCCTGGTATATATCTTCCAGGCTGGTTTCATGAAGGTTTCCGGCCACTATGGGCAGACGCCGGCAGGGCAGAACTTCTCCGCCTGGCAGGATAGCCAGCAGGTTTCGGCCCGCTTGACAGCGGTAAGGTTGACCACCAGCCAGGAACTGTAGCGCCCGATCCAGGGCTACCCGGTTTTTATTCATCATCATAAACAGATCTCTGGTTTCCATAGAGCTGAGGCTGCCCAGATCAGCGCCGGCTCCAGCCGGTATGAGGCGGTCCACCCAAACTTTGTCTACCTTAAGTTTGCGGCCCAGGCGGACTACATATGGCAAATCTTTATAGTTTTCACGGTGGGCGGTAAAGGAAATCAAAACCCGCAGACCGGCTTCAACCAAATTTGCAATGCCTTCCACGGCCCGGGCGAATGTGCCCGGGCCGCGTATATTATCGTGGGTTTTCTCCCGTCCTTCAATGCTTACCTGAATAAAGCGGGGCTTCAATTGGGTCAGGCGCCCGGCCGTCCCCCGGTCAATCAGGGTGCCGTTACTCAACACTGCGAAACGACAGTTCAATTCTTCCAGCAGGGTGTAAAAGCCGGGATGTAATAAAGGCTCACCCCCGGTTATGGTAAGCATGCCTGGGCGATGCTCCAGAAATAACTCCACCTGCCGCCTTACCTCATCCAGTTCAACGGCCGTCGCCTCAGCCCGGCTATCTTCCTGATAGCAGTGCCGACAGCGGCAATTGCATCGTTCGGTGATATGCCATTGGATGGTAAATCTGGGTTCCTCCACATCCGCCACAGCCCGGGCACCTCCCTTAGCAACCCATACCTAAAGCTTCCTGACTAATATTTCGGTTTGCTCCGATAAAAACCTCCCCAGGGCATTATATCAAGCATCAGATTTTACGCTGCATGTAGATATATCGGGTTAATAACCCATCAGAATCACCTTTTGAAATGACTGTCTGAAACCGAAAAATATGATAAATTCATCTATCGGTAATTCTCGGGAATTGTGCTACATATCCATGTAAAAACCTTCAGTCCGGGTGGGCTGAACAACAAGGAGTTGGGGAGTTCAATGGAAGATTTGACCTGGCAGTGGTGCAATCCCCTGCCCCAGGGAAATACGCTTCGGGCCGCAGCTTATGGCTGCAACCTTTTCGTTGCCGTTGGCCAGCATGGAACCATACTGAGCTCCGACAACGCCAGTGAGTGGACCGACCGCTCCGGGATATATGAAGATTACCTGCTTGGTATAACTTTTGCCGCCGGTCAATTTGTGGCTGTGGGATCAAATGGTCGCATTATAAGCTCACTCGATGGTGCGGAGTGGATCGCCCGTGAATCTGGTACCGTGCACTGGATCAATTCGGTTGCCTATGGCAATGGCCATTTTGTCGCGGTGGGACAGGGCGGCATAACTCTACAATCGGAAGACGGAGTGCATTGGAACAGCGGCTATCTGGGCCCCTATTGGCTGAATGGCCTGGTTTTTAATGAAGGAGTTTTTGTGGCTATCGGCAACAGCAACGTCATATTCACATCTAGCAACGGTATAGATTGGGTGAATCGAGGTGAACCAACGTCCGCCCGGCTTAATTCGATTGCCTATGGAAACGGCCTTTTCGTGGCGGTGGGAGCCAATGGCACCATCATAACATCAGCGGACGGCGAGAACTGGCTCAATCGCGTTTCTCCCACCGGAGCCGATCTGCAAGCGGTGGCTTTTGGTGGTGGTCAGTTTGTGGCGGTCGGCAG
The DNA here is from genome assembly GCA_040217815.1 of Syntrophomonadaceae bacterium. Taxonomy (GTDB): domain Bacteria; phylum Bacillota; class Syntrophomonadia; order Syntrophomonadales; family Syntrophomonadaceae; genus UBA5314. Next base: position 61,543 of record JBEHWI010000006.1, read on the forward strand.
CGGTGCACCCAAACCCGGAGTCTCTATAAAATCAGAGGACGGGATAAGCTGGGAGGGAGGCCCCTGGTCGGACCTGCAGTACGCCAAAGGCCTGACCTGGGGAGGCAGCTTCTTTCTGGCCGTAGGTCAGGGAGGCATCATATTAATTTCTCCGGAAGGTAATTCATGGACCAGACAAACCCGGGGCGTTTACGAAAACCTGAAGGACGTGGTATTCGGCAATAGCAGTTTCATTGCCGTGGGCGCTGCAGGCACTATCTTGAAGTCCAGAGAAGGCCAGGATTGGGAAGAAGTGCCTTCAGGCAGCGGTGAGAATCTTCAGGGTGTTTTGTACACCGTAGGCCTGTACCTGGTGGTAGGCGAAAACGGAACCATAATAACTTCACACGATGGTACCAGTTGGGTAGAACAGGAAGTTTCGATAAGTAATGATCTAAACGCGGCCGTTTATGGCAGTGGGGTATTTGTGGCGGTGGGCCAAAAGGGTGTGATTTTGAGCTCTGCTGACAGCGTCAACTGGGAGGTACAATATTCCGGAACCACCAATGCCCTGCTGGATGTAAGCTATGGAGCCGGGCTCTTTGTAGCAGTAGGCGATTTCGCAACAGTGCTCGTATCCAATGACGGTGCCAACTGGGAAAAGCAAAAGATTCCTGCTCTAGTCAATCTGATCGAAGGGATTGTATATTCCAGTGGGCAGTTTATTGCGGTTGGTGATTTTGGCCTGGTATTGACCTCGCGGGATGGCAAAAACTGGGAGGAGCATTCCCTGCCCGAGACTGTGGAATTAAAGGCACTTGCCGCCAACCACCTGGAAACCATCGCAGTAGGAGCCGATGGAGCCATCTACAGTTCACCGGACGGCTCCCAATGGACCGGAGAACCATCCGGAACTCAGAATACTTTTTGTGGCGTGGCCTCCGGGCTTGGAAGTTTCGTAGCCTGTGGGGATTTTGGCACCATAATGCAATCAGAACCAAGGTCTAAAGAACACTCCTAGTGCTGGTGAAATATCTAGGTAAGTTCGAAACCGGCTAAATGGCAAGCATACTCCATAGGGCGCCGGACCGCCAAACGGCGGGTATTCAAGCCCAGGCGAGCAAAAGAACGGCGGCCGGCTCTGGGATTGGCTTCTAAAAACCAGGGCCGTCCTTCGGCGTCGAGGACAAAATCCAGCCCCAGCTCACCGAGATTTTCCGTGGTGTGTTCCAGGGCTTTCGCTATCTGGAGGGCGGCACTCATCAGCGCCTGCTTGACCATAGATGTCCGGGCAACGTTATAGCCTTTTAAACGAAGTGCTTTTTCCAGGCTTTCAGCCCGCCCGCCAGTGTGCAAATTGGTGGTTATTTGGCCAGCCAGCCCCATCCTGACTGCCATACCGGTCAGCCTCCAGCAGCCCCGTCCATCCTTTTGGACCAGGACCCGGATGTCAAAATGGCTGCCGCTGCGGCCGGGTTTGATGCTCTTTTGGGCAATCAGCTTGCCGTACTTTTTGTCCATCCCATACATCCGGATGATCTTTGGCACGCTTCCAACATATCTTCCATGGGTTTCACCGGTTCTCTGAACCCGGTACCCAACCTCCCCTTTGCTTATCCGGTAAATTCCTTTTCCCAGATGCCCATCCAGGCTTTTTACATAGACATCATGGTGGGACTTTAATATTCGCTCCAGGGCTTCGCTTGAATCTAAAAGAATGGTTTCAGGTAGGCAGGTCAAGGCCGGGCTGCTTAGTTTCAGCATCTGGTAAACACGCCATTTCGAGCCCAAACTGGTGTTAAAAGAATTAACCCCCAGGGCAGCAAGGCCTTCTATTGCTTCAGTAGACTTGCCAGACCCGATCAGGCAGCGGTTGTATATTACATCAGGCAGGGGGAAGCGGGCCTTTTGCCATCCGCTGCTTCGCCCGGTATAGTATCCGATAATGCTCCGCCCTTCCCAATCAACACCGGACGGAGTAAAAATATACCCAAAGCCGTTTAGGCCCGCCAGGCTCTTCAGAAGGTGCCGGAAATAGCCCTCCTGTTCGCCGAAAAGAGGAGCGGACTTGGAGGGAACGGTTATGATTCCCACCAGGGGGCCAAGGCGAAGCACTCCATCCTGCTGTCTGACGTTCAATACGGCTCCCCTCGGCAGACCCAAACTGCTGGCCAGGGAACCACTGATAGCCACTCTGCCAGCACCTTTATTAACGCGTGTTTCAATCTGCTCTATGGGCATCTTCAATGATCTTCCGCCCAGGGCAATCTTAACGCCTTCCTCTTGAACAGGCTTCCGTTCAGGTTCGGACAAATGGTTCCTGGAACCGTCTTTGCTTTCCATTCCAAGCCGCCTTTTTCCTTTATGAATATGCGGGTAAAAGGCGTAAGGTTAACCTTCAGCATTATTTATCGTTCATTAGTAACGAAGGCGTTTTCGTCCCGGGTCTTTTTCAGTGCTTAAGTCTCTGGTTTAAGGGACAGGGCTACCTTCCCCCTCCCTTTGTCCACTGATAAAACCCTGACCGACACAACATCTCCAACCGATACGACTTCGCTGGGATGCCGTATAAAGCGCTCCGCCATTTCCGATATGTGGACAAGCCCATCGTTTTTTATACCTATGTCCACGAATGCCCCGAAATCCACGACATTTCGCACTGTTCCATTCAATACCATGCCCGGCAGAAGGTCGTCAATGCTTAAAACATCGGTCCTGAATATAGGTGCAGGCAAATCCTCACGAGGATCCCGGTGCGGCTTTTGCAGGCAGTCCAGCACATCCTTCAGAGTGGGCTCGCCGGCTTCCAACTCCTGGCTCAGCTTTTTAATGCTCAAGCCCCTCAACTTTTCAGTCAGAACCGGTTTGCCTATGTCGCCGGGATCGGCCCCCACGCTATTCAACAGCTTTTCCGCCAGCCCATACGATTCAGGATGAATCGCAGTGGAATCCAGAGGATTCTCTCCACCGTATACCCGCAAAAATCCAGCCGCCTGTTCATAGGCTTTGGGCCCCAATTTCGGAACTTTCAGAAGCTGCCTGCGGTTTTTAAAGCGCCCGTTTTCGTCGCGGTGTTTTACAATGTTGCCGGCCACCGCTGCACTTAATCCGGACACATAGGAAAGCAGCGATGGTGACGCCGTGTTCAACTCGACCCCCACCCGGTTGACAGCCGATTCAACTACCGCGTTCAGACTGCTGTCCAGTTCCTTGCGCGGTAGATCATGCTGGTATTGCCCTACCCCTATAGCTTTAGGTTCTATCTTGACCAGCTCAGCCAGTGGATCCTGCAGACGGCGGGCAATGGAAACCGCACTACGTTCGGATACATCCAGTTCCGGGAACTCCTGAGCGGCCAGTTTGGAAGCCGAGTAGACGCTGGCCCCCGCTTCACTGACTATTGTATAAGGTACGGTCAGAGCCATTTCCCTGATCAGGTCGGCGATAAATTGCTCCGTTTCCCGGGAAGCGGTCCCGTTGCCAATGGCTATGACGGTCACTCCGTACTTGCGTATTTTTTCGGTAAGGATTTTTTTGGCTTCGGCAATCTTTTTGTGCGGGGGTGTGGGGTACACCACCCCCACCTCCAGCATTTTACCGGTATCATCCACCACCGTCCATTTGCAACCGGTGCGGTAGGCGGGGTCGAGCCCCAGGACAATCTGCCCTTTTACCGGAGGCTGGAGCAGCAGCCCGCCCAGGTTTTGAGCAAAAACCTTTATGGCCTGTTCCTGGGCCCTTTGGCTGAGCTCCGCTCTCAAGTCCCGCTCCACAGCCGGTTTACTCAATCGCAGGTAGCCGTCTTTGACCGCTTCTGACACATAGTCGGCTGTAATTCCCGTTTTTACCCAGCTTCCCTCCAGGTATTCAATAATACGGTCAGGCTCTACAGTCAGAGCTACTTTTAAAATGTCTTCCCGTTCTCCGCGGTTAATTGCTAAAATTCGGTGGGGAGGGATCTTGGCCACCGCTTCCTGGTATTCATAGTACATGCGATAGGGCGATTCCAACTCCCGGTCTCTGGCTGCCACCTGTAATATTCCGGTTCGCCTGGTATAATCCCGTATCCAGCCCCGGCCTATGGCGTCTTCAGCTGCCATTTCAGCCACTATATCCATGGCTCCCTGCAAAGCTTCATGGCTGGATAAATCCTCTGATGTGTAGAGCAGGGCTTCTTCTTCAACATTCCCCGTCTGGGGGAAAGACAGAAAGTAGTCAGCCAATCCTTGCAGACCTTTTTCCCGGGCCTGGGAGGCCCTGGTTTTGCGCTTCGGCCTATAAGGCAGGTAGAGGTCCTCCACCTGCACCAGCTTTTCTGCCTGGCGAATCATAACCGTCAGTTGCTCGGTTAGTTGGCCCTGCTCATCTATAAGCCTCAAAACCTCTTCTTTACGCTGTTCAAGGTTGCGGTGAAACTGCAACCTTTCTTCAATGAGGCGAATCTGGTTTTCATCCAGACCCCCGGTGGCCTCCTTGCGGTAGCGGGCCACAAAAGGCACGGTGTTGCCGCCGTCAAGAAGCTGGATGCAGGCCTTGACCTGCTGCAGAGATATTCCGGTTTCCTGGACTATGCGGGGATAAATGTGCTCCACTCAATCGCTCCTCCATTTTAGAAAGTGTTTTTCGGCATCAATGCTATTGTAACACAGTATCTTTTTAAGCCCATGAGTTCCTGGGGGTTTTCATTCCAGCAAAAGAAGAACGGGCCCAAGGCCCGCTCCCTCTCAACCACTAGGACTCTCCCATTGGTTGTAATCTGTTTCGCATTATGGCAAAAGATATAGCGGTTCCCCATGGTTCCCCTATAAAACCAGCCATGAATTCATCCCAACTTGTGTCTGTCTATTGATTTTTGAGCATATCGTAATAGATCTGAGATTTGTAACGACTCATCAGGGCTTTGGCATTGTAATTGAGGAATTCGATTTCGTAGGTCCGGTCGTGCATATATCTGACCTGGCTTATTGCTTTGACGTTGACAATAAATGAACGGTGCACCCGGAGGAATCCCTCCCCCAGCTGGCGCTCCATATTGTCCAGCGTGCTGCGCACCGAAAAAATCCCCCGTCTGGTGTGAATCAGGCATTTGCCACTGTTTGCTTCAATAAACAGGACCTCATCCTTAACTACATTTACCAGGCTGCCCTTGGTTTTAATGCTCAACAGGCCTGCTTTCACTCTGGTGGAGGTTCTTTGCATAATCCCCATTATCAATTGTTCCAGCGTCTCTTTAGTGGGAGGTTCGTGATATATGCGGCGGACTTCCAGGAACGAGCAGACCGCGAATTGGCAGAAGTTGTTGATCAAAATCATCTCCGGGACATACCGGTAGCTGCGCTCATAGAATTCGTGGCGGTTGTCGTCAATCAACTGGGCGTCAACTATAGCCATCTGGGGTCCATGCTTCCGAGCAAGTGTATAAAACTCGTCCAGCGATCCTGCTTCGAAAATAGGGGTTATCCCAGGTATATGTTCTAAAATACTGCGGAGAAAGTTGCGTTGATACTCCTCTGATACAAACACGATCATTTCTACAAATACCTTACGCATAAATCCTTTTCTGACAAATATATCACAAGTTACTAACTAATGTCGTCTATTCATCTAACTAAAGCGGGTATTCGCTGCAAATATAAGTAATTTTAAATACCATATCCGATAGATAATTTGGAAGTTGCAATATATCTTGTTGTCTTAGTCACTGCCCTGGGACAGGAGTGGAAATATATAAATAACAGGAAGGAGGTTAAAGCAAAACTAAATCCATGCTCTTATCAGCAGAAACCCGGAAATATTTGCCTTAATAATTAAAGAAACATTATAAGGGGGTAAAGCAGGACCGAGTCAACGCGTCCTGTCTTAAGAAGCCGGTCATTATTACCTCAGTCTTTAAAGAAACATTATTGGGAGGAATATTTGTGGCCAAAAAATTATCACAACCATCAACATTCTCAGAAAGAACCAACCTCGTCAGCAAGGATGAAGATGAGTTAATAGCCCAAAAAAGAGAACAGGCCCGGAAAATGGCCCAGGAAAAGTCGCGCGCCCGGACCCTGGCCAAACAACAGGCGATGGCAGAGAGAATAGCGTCAGCCGCGGATCAACTGGTCAACGGAGTCAGTGAAGCCAATACTGCCGCTCACGAATTCGCCACCCTGGCTGATGAAGTGGCAACCGCTTCAGCCAATGCCGGTTACAATGCGGAAAAAGTTCGCGAAGCCAGTATTCAACTGAATGATTCAGCCCGCGCCCAAGCCCGGGTTTTGGATGATTTGATGGCCAAGAGCAATCTGGTCATAGCTGCAGCCCAGGAGTCGATCCAGACCATGAAGGATATGGCCGGGCTCACCAAAGTGGCCGCTAGTAAAAATACCCTCTCCGGCAAAAGGGTTCAGGATCTGGAAGTACAATCCCAGCGTATCGGGGATATTGTGCAAGCCGTGGTTATGATCGCCGATCAGACCAACCTGCTGGCCTTGAACGCGGCCATCGAAGCAGCCCGAGCCGGGGAACACGGGCGTGGGTTTGCGGTGGTGGCTGACGAAGTCCGTAACCTGGCTGAAATATCGGAACGTTCCGCCCGGGATATTCGCGGAGTGGTTGAAGAGATTCGTAATTTGGTGACCGAGGTGGTTAAAGACATAAATCTGGCGGTAGACAATTTTAACTCCATGGCTGATGTAGTTGAAGAAGCCGTAGAGGGATTCACCCAGGTGGGTGAACTGGTTACCGGCTACGGGCAAAAATTCATGGGAATTAAGGTTTTGTCCGAAGGCATGGGAGAAATGGCCGGTAAGCTGCTCAGTTTCAGCGACAGGAGCACGGCGGCCACTGATGAAGCAGCGGCCGGAACCAGGGAGATTTCCAAATCAGTTGCCGAACAGAGCAAAGCCCTGGCCGAGGTGAACACCGCCTGCCAGGAATTGAGCGAAATGGCGGAGGATCTCAAGACCTCTACCAACACCAGTAAATCAGCCGAAGAGGTGGCCGCGAGCGCCGAACAGCTTTCCGCCAATATCGAGGAGATGAGCAGCACCGCCGCCGAGATAGCCGGAGTAATACTCAGCATGAACGAGGGAATTAACTCTATATGCCAGGAATCCAAAGAGGCATTGGTCCTTATGCAATCAGCGCAAAACACCTATGAAGGGATGTCCAGGCTGGGAACCGAGTCCGGAGAGATCAGAGTGACAGCCTTGGAAAATTTGGAAGCGTCACGGAGCAAGGCCAGAGAGATAGTCCAGCTCCTCAACGACAGCACTAAATCTTATGAAGTTACCAATGCCTCCCTGAATGATCTTCAGGATAAGATCCGCCGCATCGAAAAAATCGTGGATACCATTCAGAATGTGTCCATCCAGACCAATATGCTGGCAGTCAACGGTTTTGTGGAAGCGGCTACGGCCGGTGAGCACGGCCGCGGGTTTTCCGTAGTGGCCAGCGACATCCGCAACCTGGCCACTGAATCAGCCGAAAATGCTGATAAAATTAAGGATTTGATCCGCGAAATCCAAAACCTGATGGGCAAAGTGATGACCGACATCAACCAATCAGAAACTGCCGCGCAGGAAGCTGCCGCTTTTGTTCCAGTGGCCGTCAAGAAGAATAGCGCGGTTAATGACGCTTTTGCCGAAATCGACCGGGTTCGGGCCGGCTACTGGGAAACCGTCCAGGGTATAAAGAACGGGTTGGAGACTAATTCCGAACAGATCGGTGAGATGAGTAATACGGTGGGGAAGGTCGAAGGCATGATCAAAGAAGCCACCGTGGTGGGCCAAGAGCAGGCTCGGAGCATAGAAGAACTGGCCGGTTTTATAGAGGATATCGCCTCGGTCGCTGATGAGATGCAGATGGGTTGATTACCCGGGAGAAAACGCTTATAAAGGAGGTACTCTAGATGCACACAGATAGTGTTTTTTCCACGGCCGAAATGCAGCTGGTCACCTTTGCTCTGGGAGAGGAAAGCTTCGGCATAGACATCATGAATGTGCAGGAAATCATCAGGATTCCTGAACTGGTAAGGGTTCCTCAATCCCTCCCCTATGTCCGCGGGGTTAGCAACCTGCGCGGCTCAATCCTTCCGGTTATTGACACCCGGGCCAAATTCGGCATGGCCAGCCAGAACATTGACAGCTCCAGCCGGGTTATCGTGGTAAATGTAAACGGGAAGGCGGCCGGTTTGAACGTGGACTCGGTATCAGAAATAATACGGGTGGACTCTCGCAGCATTGAAGCAGCCCCCGCGAGCCTGGGCAGCGGTCTGGACAGCACGTCCATAACCGGAGTGGTTAAGTGTGAAGGTGCCAGAAAATTGGTCATGATTCTTAATACTGCTTCACTGTGCAATATACAGGAGGGTGCGACCGTCCTGAACCAGGGTGGGAGCAGGACGGACACTGCTCAAAATCAATCAGTCCGGGACGAAATTCAGATCGTATCCTTTTTAGTAGGTGAAGAAGAATACGGCCTGGACCTAGGAGCCGTCAGAGAAATTATACGCTTCCCCGCTATTGCCAAAGTGCCGAACGCTCCCGACTATATCAAGGGGATCATATCGCTGCGCAATTCCCTGATGCCCATCATCGACCTGCGCACCAAACTGGGAGCGGGCAGTGATCAGGTCGACACCGGCACCAGAGTTATAATCGTGGACCTTAACGGGATAAACGTGGGGGTTACGGTAGACCGGGTATTTGAGGTTATACGGCTGCCGCGCGAAACAGTATTCCCCCCGCCGCAGGTATTTGACAATCAGGCCGGAGAAAGGATTACCGGTATCGCCCGTTTGGACAACGGCAAAAGAATTATCATGCTGCTGGATTTACAGGACGTTATCAACTCATCAATGATTCAAAACCTGAAAAACGATGCATCATATCTCACCCCTGAAAACGAAGAAGTAGTGTTAGATAATAACGCTGATTCCGACGAACAGATGGTAGTGTTTCGCCTGGCCGGTGAGCAGTACGGGGTGCGCATCAGCCAGATTCAGGAAATAACCAAACTGGCCAAAATCACTCGTGTACCCCGGGCGCCGGAGTATGTAGAGGGCGTTTTTAACCTGCGCGGCGATCTGATTCCGGTCATCGACCTGAGGAGGCGTTTTGTCATGCCTTCCGGAGAGCGAACCGACCGCAGCCGCATAATGGTAGCCGAATTAAACCAGAACAAGGCTGGAATAATAGTCGACGAAGTGCTTGAAGTACTGCAAATACCATCCGGTTGCCTTGAAGAAATGCCCGGTATTGTCAACGAGAGCCAGGATACGGCTTATATCAACGGAATTGTAAAAATGGGAGAACGCCTCATCATGGGCCTCGATCTTAATAGCATCCTGGCCGAAGAACAATGGCAGCAGTTGAAAAAAATGACCCGGCAGCCGGCTGCCGCCAAGACACCGGCTAAACCGAAAAAGAAATAGTCCTTCCCAATAGCTTACTGCCCCAGAGTAAGCAGCAGAAACAGGGGGATAGAGGGAACTATCCTCCTGTTTCATGTTATTTACTAATATATCAAGCAGGAATATTCCCGTATTTGATGGAATACCTTGCACAAGCAGTACACTGTCAACCCTATTTCTGTATAGTACTCACCGAGGAAAATTTTCATAGGGCAAGGCGGAGGAATGAGTAATACTGGACGTATTACGATTGACGACAACGCAGTCATACGTAAATTTAACCGGTGATAATATATAGAAATAGGGTCGACAGTGTACTAACGCATATACTTTGTTTTACTCAACCTGGAAGACATTTTATTGGGAGGAAATACATAAATGACACGAAAAGTCATGGGATTTCTATTAGCCATGGCCATTTTAGCAGCCTTTCCCGGGTCTGCAGCAGCCATACCCAAAGTTCTCATCAATGGTTATTCCCTGAATTTAGATGTTCCTCCACAGATTCAGAACGGCCGGGTTATGGTGCCCATCAGCCCAGTGTTCAAATCCCTGGGAGGGGAGGTCACCTGGGTTGGTGAAACCCAGACCATCCTGGGCAAAAGATATCTGACCCGCATAGCCCTCCAAGTAGGCAAAACCAGTGCAATACTTAATGGAGTTGAGCTCACCTTGGACAGTCCTCCGGTGATCATTGACGGAAGAACCCTGATCCCTGTAAGCTTAATCGCTCGGGCCCTTGGAGCTGAGGTCATGTGGGATGCACCATCCGAAACCGTTTCAGTGGTCGTGTCCGATACCGATGGCCTCCCCACCAACACGCAAATAATGGAATGTTTGGGTCCTACCGTCGTTGAGTTGACCACTATGGATAAAAGCGGAGCAGCGTATGCCTACGGAAGCGGGGTCATTGTATCATCTGACGGTAAAATAGTAACCAACTACCATGTTTTAGAGGGGGCAACCCAGGTTGAGGTTAACCTTGAAAACGGCAAAACCTACACTTGTAAAGAGATGCTAGGTTATGACGTGGACCGTGATATAGCTGTGTTGAAAATTGAAGCCAGCGGGCTTCCCAAGGCTGAGTTGGGCGACTCCGACAAGGTAATAACCGGTAACAATATTTTAACCATCGGCTGCCCCCAGGGCCTGGAACGAACCATGTCCGACGGTTTGGTCAGCTCCATACGGACCTTTGAAGAACAGAAGTATATTCAAATTTCAGCACCTATTGACCACGGCAGCAGCGGTGGAGCATTGATTGACAACACCGGCCAGGTTATTGGAATAACCTGCGCGACCATTGAATATGCTCAAAACCTCAATTTTGCCATTCCTATTAACGATGTTAAAGATATAATTAAAGTCGAGACTTTTAGCCCGTTCACTTCGGTCTTTACCGACAGGTACTAGTAGTAGACTGTTAACTATTCTGTTTGTTCATGAGGATGGCGTATATGGTAAAAGCGATTCGAATATTGGGTTTAGTTATGCTATTGCTTATTTGTGCTCCAGCAGTAGCTTGGGCAGCACCTACTGTACTTATAAACGGCCATTCTCTGGAGATGGAGGTCTCCCCGCAGATAATCCAGGATCGAGTTATGGTGCCTATCAGTTCGATCTTCGGGGAATTGGGAGCCGAAGTCACCTGGATGGATGAGACTAAGACTATCCTTGCTAAAAAAGATAAGACCCTCCTTGTAATACAGATTGGAAAAACTAACGCTATCATAAACGGCAAAACTCAGACCCTGGACAGCCCACCGGTAATTGTGGATGGACGCACCCTGGTTCCCCTGAGTTTTGTCGCCACCGCTCTGGACGCCAAGGTCGCCTGGGATGGACCCACCGAGACAGTGTCTATAATGTTGAAAAAGGCCCCGGTAAAAGACTGGTCACTCACCCCTTCAGATATATTCAAACAGGTCGAACCGTCGGTGTTTACAGTTGTAACCTTTACCAGCGATCTAGAATTCTGGGGATACGGTGATGGCCTGGTAGTCAGGGACGGTAAAATAATGACCAACTTTGCCTTGATCGACGGCGCTGCCTGGGCCTGTATTGAACTGCCTGACAAATCTATTCTGGTAAGCAGGGAAGTCGGCGGGTATAGCAAAGAACAGGATGTCGCCATACTTAAATTCCCTAAAAGGGATGTCTTAAAACCGGCTATTCTGGGAGATTCCGATTTATTAACGACCGGCAGCAGGATATATTTTATCGGCTGCCCGTTTGGTCTGGAAAAGACGATGGCTGATGGACTTGTCAGTAGCGCCCGGCGAAAGGTTGACGATATGAATCTGATGCAGATATCGGCTCCCATGGATTTTTCAACTATGGGAGGTTTTCTGTTCAACACCAGGGGCGAACTGGTCGGATTGAATTTCGCAGATTCTGAATATATAGAAGCACAGGAACTAAACTTTGTGACTCCCATTAATGATATCAAAAGTCTGATCGAGTCAGACACCTTCGTTCCTATGGGTTCGATAGAAGGTTATTATGCTCTCTACGGGATATAATTAAAACTTGTTAGCCAAACGACCTGATCCTTTTACCCCTGTTTTACAGGGGTTTTCTCACTCTATCTCAGGGCTTTCCAAAGCACTTATAGCTTCGCTTAATACTTTGTAACTCCACTCGTACTGTTTCTCCAGCCTATCCAAATCGTAGAAGTGTTTGGCTGCTCGCTCCTTGAGATCCGCGTCCGGAGAATCAATGATTTCGTTTAACAGCTCTTTACATCGATTGATCGCCTCACTGCTGATTTCCATTTCCCGTTGCATATTGCTGCGCAGGGATTCAACCATTATCTTGGAGAAATTCCGTTCCGCTTCATAGTAGTCGCGGCGGCTTCCTTTTACCCATACCTTGCGCACGTTTTTAACGGCTTCCAAAAGCCGTATATTGACACTGACAGTAGCCTTGCTGACCTGCAGTTCCCGGGCGATATCCTCCAGCCCCAGGGGCTGGTCGGCAAAAAACAACACCCCGTAGATCCTGCCCAGCACATCAGGCAAACCATAGAGGGCATAGGACTTACCGAAGGCTTCGATAACAATATCACATGCTTCCTGCACTTTGTCCTGTTCCAAGATCCAGCCACTCCTTTAAAGTTGTTATAATCCATTGTAAAAATCCCGCAATATTTGCCCGGATTTATGATAATATTGTGACTTCAGTATAAGTTTACCATGACCGTTTGCTATATGACCATCAGGCCAGCAATTGTCCTAAACGCCGCTGGTATAAGAGATTTTGCAGATAAACAGCCAGCAGGATGAAGGCCAAAATCAAACCGTCAAAGGCCCAGATATGGCTCCAGGGCGCTATCCCTGGCTTTACAGCCGGCCACCCCAGCAGGACTCCGGTGAAAAGTCCCGGTAGAATCATAGTAGCCATATACCACGACAGCAGGCCGGGATTTATTCCCGCAAAGACATATTCATAGAGCATTCCGGCAAAAAGTCCGCCTTCCCGGTTCTCCAAGTTGGTATAGAGGGCGGCTGTAAGCATCACCAGGGCCAGGTGACCGGTTAAAAGCAGGCCCAGGGAGACAGCCAGGCAAAACGCTTCCTCAACCCCTGGCGACCACCGCCAAAAAATTACGAAAAAAGCCGCTAGTACGAAAGGTACTTCTTCAACCACAGCGGTCAGCAGTTTGGCAACTCCAACCCATTTCGATTGGGACCAGGGCAATAGATAAGTGATCATACTGCCTTCCTTGGTATAAGTGCTGGCGAAGGTCTCGTGAAAATTGCCCAAAACCACCCAGAGGCAATAGATCAAAGCCCCGGCTAAGCCGGCCCCTTCCAGGACCCGCCAGTGGGACAGAGGAATGTAGGCTACAAGCAGGATGAAAACCAGGGTGTAGCGGGCATAAAAGAAGACGTTGCGCCAGTCGGTAACCAGTTCCTTGTATAAATACGCCCTTAGAACTCTTGGTAAAGCGCCCTTGCCCAAAATCCACCGGGACGCCCGGGGGCTTGTAAAGTCGAAGTCAAAGGATATCTCGGCATTATCCATACATTTACGAAAAAACCTGTTTCCATAAAAGAAGCTTCCTGTGAAAGCCAGCAACCCGGCAACTGCTATCGCAATGACAAACAGGTTAAAACTTTTTATATTGAAAATATAAAAGGCCCCCGCTGCAATGAATCCCAGGGCTGCCGCCACCGCCCACCATACGGGGTGGGATTTGCGTCCCAGCATGACGAACATGGCAAGAAATCCGCCATTGACTGCCGTGAAAGCAACCGCCCCCAGGCCGAGCAGGGCCAGGATTATTCCCCACCAGCCCATCATCATCAGGCCCAGGGCCGCCAGGGTGGGCAGCATTAAATAGCCCGCCAGGCGTTTGACGCTTACATATGCCGCATCCAGCAGGTTGTATAAATACATTTCATTGAAAGGCAGTGGTGCGGTGGTAAAGTAAAAGGCATTGGCATTTGCAAACCAGGTCTTGGAGGCACTGGCCAGGGTTAATAAATAATACATTAAAAATAGTCCGCAAACAGTCCTCCCAAACCATACAGCCAGGGCCTGGGGAGCAAGACCCGCCAGCCAGTGGAGCATTCCGATAAACATGCCGATGCCTAAGGCCAGGTCGAAAAACAGGGCCAGGCTGTCTTTAAAAGACCAGTGGGCGGCGGCATATATTATGTTCAAGCGATGGAGCTGCAGCGCCCTTTTCAAACCGCCCACTCCCTTTCCTCCTGGACCAGACGCAGGAAAATGGACTCCAACGAAGCCTCGCCCATGCCGGTCAGGTTTCGCAACTCTTCAAGCGTACCGACAAACAGCAGCCGCCCCCCGGCTAGAATGCCTACCCGGTCGCAGAGCCGTTCGACCATATCCAGGATATGGGTGGAGATAAGCACCGTCCGGCCACGGTCAGTCAGTTCCCGCATCAAGTCCTTGACCTGAATGATTCCGGTCGGATCCAGTCCATTGGTAGGCTCATCCAGGAGCACGATGGGACTGTTTTTGAGCAGGGTCCCGATAAGCGATATTTTGCGTTTCATGCCCTGTGAGTAGGAGCCCATTGGGCGATCGGCCGCCGCCCGTAGATCGAAACGGGCTAAATAGGACTCTATATCCCTTTCCATTGTTTCAGCGGGTAGATCATAAAGAGTGCCCAGAAAATTGAGGAACTCCCTGCCGCTCAGTCGCTCGTAGAGCATAAGATACTCGGGCATATAGGCAACCTGTTCCTGGCGTACGGTAACCATACCCGAACTCGGCTGCAATAGGCCGGTTACGGTTTTTAAAAGAGTGGTCTTACCCGCTCCGTTAGGCCCCAGCAATCCGAATATTTCACCGGGATAAATCTCCAAATTTATGTTCTGCAGTGCTGCCAGAGGGCCAAACATTTTACTCAGATTCTGCAGGCAGAATGAAGATACCCTGCCGTCCATCGGCAGTACTTTTACGCCGTTGGCCCTAAAAGTATTGGGTACGGCGTGCAAAATGGGGGATGGAGGAACCGGCTGCACTTGTTCATGGGCTGCATTATCAGCTGTGCCGCTTTCCTCCAAACGTTCTTTCAGCAGTTCCGGCTCATCGAGGTTAAACACAAACTGACTAGCAAATTGATAGGTTTTTATTCCCCTGGCTTTAACCGGCTGCTCCAACTGCAGCAAGAATTTATTGCTTTTGCCGGTGGTCATAAACATCGCCCCGGTTTTTTTATCGTTGCCGAAAGCACTGGCTCCAAAGCCTTCGCTGCTTATCATGTCGGTCGCTTCCATGGAGACAATATCGCTTAAAGGAATAACGGCACTGGCAATAGTGCCATAGCGCAGGATCAATTCATTCCCGGTTATAATATGGGGACGGCGGGCGGGTTGAACAAAAAGCCAGTAAAGAAGGGCCAGGCTCAGCAGGAAATGTACTACCGCCACCATCAAACTGGTCCGGGGGAGGAGCCAAACCCTGGCCAGATAGTGCACGGCAACGCTTTCCAGCATAACCGCCGCTGTGAACCCGTAGAAAAAGCCCATCATTTCGCTCGTTTTCCACTTGGATAGCACCAATCCGTTGTTTTTTGACATAAAGCAGGCCTCCGGTCTCTTTTGTCTTATACGTTTAGAATATTCTAAACATATTATATTATGGGCAGGGCCAAATTGGAAGCATCTTTACAATTTTTACAAGCTGCGGCCAGTAAGGATACGGCTATTTTACTCGCTATGTCGGGCGGCGGGGGCAGTTCAAGCCTAAACATTTTTTGAGATCATTATTAAACTCATTCTCAGAGAATATGTTCAAAAAGTGTTGACAACACTCAACCGTCCGCACCTTTCAACGAACTTGTCATATAATGGTACATCGAAACAACAAGAGAGGGATTCATAAATGAACTACCGCTTATGCTTTCAGGTCTATCTCCGCCGTCAGGGTAAAAGCCCCGCCACCACCAAAAGATATTCCCGGGCTTTATCCGAGTTTCTTTCCCACCGGCCCTCCCGGTTAAGGCGGGAGAATATAGTGAAACGCCTGCAAATTGAAAATATCGAGACTTATTGGAATTACCTCGCCACAATGCGAGGACTGCGGCCTTCAACCATAAATGGGCGCCTTACCGCCCTGTCAAACTTTGCCCGTTTTTTGATGGGTAAAGGAATCCTTGGCTACAATCCCCTGGAAATAGTGACCAGGCTAAAAGAGAACAGCGCTTGCACCCCGCCTTGCAGCGCCTCCCCGAATTCGGTCCAGGCCCTGCGCAGCGAGGTTCACAGCGACGTACTGGAACTTCCCGGCCGGGTTATAGTGGAATTTCTTTATGCCGGCCTTTCGGTACGGGAAGTCTGCGTCCTGCTTAAAGACCTGCAAAACAGCGACGACCATCTGGTGCTTGATGATCGCCAGGTTAAGCTTCATTCTGAAGCCCGCCTGGCCCTGGAGCACTATATGATTTTAAAGCCGATTCTGCTCGGGGATCGCCTTATAGTGGGCAATAGTAGAGACGGGTTTCTAAAGCCGGGAGAGGTGTATTATCTGCTGCGGCGTTTCTCCCGAAAGATAGGAACCCGGGTAAGGGTCCGCGACCTGCGCTTCGCCAAAATCTGGACTGAAGAAGCTCTGTTCCAGGCCGAAGAAGTTGCCGCCTAGAAGTTCGGGGACTCATTTTTATTCTCGTCCTCGCTGTACGGCCCCAGTCTGTTTTTAAGAAGGGCAATGTGAATCATGAAGTAGTCAATCTCGGGCGGCAGGGCTGCCTTAATAGGAGCCAGCTTGCCGACCTCCATCGGCATGACCGTTTTCAGGATCAGTTCTTCGTGGGAGGGGCTTAAGAAGGAACTCCAATCGATGGTATGGCCCTCCTGGGACGCTCGCAACAGGTGATTCTGAATGGTTCTTAAATGCAGACTTCGCTCCCGGGCAATGTCGGCCAACGAGCTGCCCTGACCGTAGGACAGCCAGGTTTGAATATGGGAAGGAATTTTTTCCTCTTTAGGGGATTCTTCTGCCTTTCGTTTCTTAGACACTTTGGTTTGGGGAGCCGTTTCTGCCGGGGGCTTAGCCGCCTCCTGCACATCCGCCGGATTTTCCACATACTGCTGAATCAAATCCAAGAACTGCCGGCCGTAGCGTTCGTATTTAACCTCCCCCACCCCGGTGATGCTGAGCATTTCCTCCTGGTCAAGGGGAAGGACCGCAGCCATCTTCAGCAGGGTGGTATCGGGAAATACCACGTAGGGAGGCACCTTTTGCTCTTTGGCAATCTGCTGGCGCAGGAGGCGCAAAGCCTGAAAAATACCGCTTTCCTTCGAAGCAGCAGCCGGGGCCTGGGGAAGCCTGACCATCACCTTTTCCCGGCTTTTCAGCACTTCTCGCGACCGGGTATTCAGCAGCAGCACCGGATATTTTCCTGCGGTAATGGAAAGATACTCCTCGGCGGCCAACAGGTTGATATAATCTACAATCTGTTCGGTTTTATAATCCTTCATGATTCCGTAGGTGGAAAGCTGGTGAAAGCCCAGTTCAAGGATTCTCTTCTGGCTGGAGCCCTTTAAAACGGCAGCCACCATGGTACTGCCATAGGGCTGGCCCATCCGGTAGACGCAGGACAAGATTTTCTGGGCTTCGGTGGTGATATCCCGGATCTCATAATCGGTGCAATTGGCGCAATTGCCACAATTCTCTTCCTGATTCATTTCACCGAAGTACTCCAGGATATAGGCTCTCAGACAGCGAGAGGTATGACAATAATCGATCATGCTGCGCAGCTTGACATACTCCATCTCTTGGCGCTCCGGCGCCAGGGTGCTCTGTTCGATCAGGTATTTCTGGATGTGAATATCCCCGGCCTGAAACAGCAGGATGCAGTCGGCTGCCTGGCCATCCCGTCCCGCTCTCCCGGCCTCCTGGTAGTAGGCTTCCAGATGGCGGGGCATGTTGTGATGGATGACAAAACGGACGTTGGACTTATTAATGCCCAGTCCGAAAGCGTTGGTAGCCACCATCACCTGAATCTGGTCGTACAGGAAGGCTTCCTGGGTTTGATCCCTCACTTCACTGCCCATGCCGGCATGGTATCGGCCCACCTTGAAGCCAGCCGCTCCCAATTCTTGAAACAGGCCATCCACCTCATTGCGGGTGGCGGCATATATAATGCCAGACTGCTCCGGGTGCTCTTTCAAATAGCGATGAATAAAGCGGCTGCGGTCCCCGCCCTTGATAAGTATAAAGCGCAGGTTGGGCCGGTCGAAGCTGCTGATGAAAACCCGGGGCTTATCCAGATCCAATCGACTGGCGATGTCCAGTCTTACCCGGGCGGTGGCGGTGGCGGTGAAAGCTGCCAGCACCGGCCGCCTGGGCATGGAGTCGATCCACTTTCCGATGGCCAGATAACTGGGGCGGAAATCGTGCCCCCACTGGGATATGCAATGGGCTTCATCGACGGCCACCAGAGAAAGAGGCAGGTCTTGAAACAGTTCGGTAAAATTTTCTGATTCCAAACGTTCCGGGGCCACATAGAGCAGCTTGATCCGACCCTCCCGGGTCCGGTAAAGGCGTTCATTTACCTGGCGGGAGCTCAGGGAGCTATTTATAAAGGAAGCCGCTATCCCCTGGTTGTTCAGGGTGTCCACCTGGTCTTTCATCAGGGCGATGAGGGGTGAAATTACCAGGGTGGTGCCCGGCAAAAGCAGGGCCGGCACCTGGTAGCATAATGATTTGCCGCCCCCGGTGGGCATCACCGCCAGGGTGTCATGGGCTTGGAGAATACTGCCCATCACTGCCTCTTGTCCGGCTTTGAATTCATCGTAGCCGTAATATTTTTTCATGACCTGTTTTATCTTATCTTCCATAACTTGCCTCTCCCCAAAAACCAGGCAGCCGTCCTTTTGGCTCTAACAATCACCTTTGTTTAAGATCTTTGTTCTTACATCCTGCATTAGCAGGTTTATCTGGTTTGAAGGCCAGTGCTGTCAACTTACCGGGCAAAACCTCAATCAGACCACCCAAGCAATTCAAAATAATATCATCAATAATCGTTGGGCCCAAGCCCCAATACATATTGTACTACTTCCACCTGCAGGCTGATTATAAAGACCATAAATATCTATCCTGATATCCTTTTGTCTTTTCCAAGCAATCAGCCCGTCTGACAATAATTCCATTTTTTCCATTATATGTATGAGGCAGGATCTGTCAAATCGCCTCCTAAACGGCTGGAAATCCTTTAATTCTGTCAAGTCAAAGGATCGTTCACCTTATTCTGTCTATTCTTGTTTTTGTTTGGTAAATTTAGATATAATTTACTTGCAGGTTTAATGAGAAGGGAGAGATGAAAATGCCGGTAATCAGTCTGGATATCGGTAAACTGAGTGAGCCTGAGAAAGCGGCTTTGATCGAAAAACTCAGCCTTATCGCGGCCCAGATCACTAATATACCACTTGGCGCCTTTACCGTGGTGATCAATGAGCTGAGTGATGCCAATATTGGGATTGGCGGCCAAAGCATAGGAGCGCTCAAAGCGCAAGCCGGTGAGAAATAAACCTTGAATCGCGCCAAAGTTTCCCTCCTTTGCTTGTTAAGGTTTTGGACGCAGATGACGCAGAAGCTTCGCATATGATTAATGCAGAAAAAAAGCCTGAAAAAGTTCAATGTCAAAAAAAAGGACTGACCCCACCTCACATGAAATGGTAATCTAGACCTGTTCTACCTGCCGCTTGAGCCTACCGGATCAATACCGAAACAGAGCGGCCATTTCCCGCCCGTCCGGAATTTTTTCAGATTTCATAATATATACTGATCCGCCATTCATAATAGTCTGAATGGCCGTAAAATCATACAAATCTTGATCGCCCGGCTCCTGGTCCCGGTGCATCAGCACTTGATTGGTCTGTTCGTCAAACCTGCCCCACTGCTGTGCCCCATCGGAAAGAAACAGTATTTCGACCTGGCCATTATAGGCGGCCGGAACGGCTTCGCTAACATCATATGAAGTGCGATCGGTTCCAGTATAAGGGCCATAGTAAGTCAAAGCTTCCTGCTCAGCTTTATGGAAATAGTGTTCCACAACCGGCCAGGCCAGGGTCTGCAGATCTTCGGCGCTCAGTTCTTCAGGATTACCCGGAATCCCATGTCCAGTGAGGAAGGGGTAGGTGTTGGCCTCCTGGTAAATGGAAAAGAGAAACTCGACCCCGGCCAAAACCAGGGGGGCTTTTTCCTCCCGCAGTATGG
Source organism: Syntrophomonadaceae bacterium (assembly GCA_040217815.1). GTDB lineage: Bacteria > Bacillota > Syntrophomonadia > Syntrophomonadales > Syntrophomonadaceae > UBA5314. The sequence goes on from JBEHWI010000006.1 coordinate 81,614, forward strand.
AATGTAACCCCCGATCAATCAAACGAAAAAACCGTAAAATATTAGCTTTTGAATCCCGGGGATTCGCTCCCTGGCCGTGGAAGATAACCGCGGCCCTGGTGTTGGTTCCCTCCAGGGTATTGCTGTGGTATTGAAGCTGTCTTTCCGGGTCATCGTATTGGAGCGCTTCCGACAGACTGTGGGGAATATCACTCACTTCCAACTCCTGAACACTGGCCCGGGTGCATCTGAAGAACCGGACCTGGTTTTGACTCAAGGCTAATAGATAGAAAAGCCCGTCACCGCTCAACCATGGCAGCAGGGGCTTCAAGTGAAAGCGCGCGCCAACCAGCATAAACTCGTTAAACCTCATCGGCAGGCTAAAATGATAGAACATGTGTGATGATAGAAAAATGGCCAGACCATCCCGTTGGTGCTGCCAGAACTCTTTATCAGACACCAATTCTTGAACCGGCTTTAAGAAATGCTTGATCTCCGAAGAGCTTAACCCCCGGTTTATTAGCTCCACCTGGGCGTTACGAAGCAGATTTTGCAGGCGCGTTTTACCCTGCTGGGTTTCAGCACCGGCCCTGCAGGTGGGCATATATATGCTGATGCATACCTCATCCTGTTCATGCATTAGATCGGTCAGATCATCTCTGGTTAATAAATTCATTCGCCAACCTCCTTGTCTTGAAGGATAGTATTTCCCACGGGGTTGGATCGAATGAGAGCATCATCTAACAAATCAACCATTACCAGCTCTACCTGGCAAAGCGTGCCGCTTATTATTCCTTACCTTTTTTCCCTTTTTTATCCAGGGCGGCTTTAAACAAGTCGCCCAGGTTGGTGCCCAGTTCTTCTTTGTCGCTGTAGCGGGCGATCAGCTTCTGGTTGACGCGGCTGCTGCTGCCCATCCGGCCGTAGGGATTTTCCTTTTCCGGCTGGCGATGGCCGCAGTTCCGGTCCGGGCAGGACAACATGCGTCCTTTCTTGCCGTTCACTATCAACATGTAGCGCCCGCAGAGAGGGCATTTGCTTTTGGATACATTGTCCGCCCGGTATACGGAGTCATCCTTTTTAACCTCATCCACCAGCCGGGACGCGTCTTTTTTGATGTCCTCCATAAAGGTGTTCCTTTTTTCCCGGCCTTTGGCAATGTCGGTAAGCCTCTGTTCCCACTGGGCGGTCAACTCGGGAGAACGCAGGGCTTCAGGCACTAGGCCCACCAGTTGAATTCCTTTGGAAGTAGGTACCAGCTCTTTGCCATGCCTTTCGATGTACGACGTATGAATAAGCTTTTCGATGATTTCCGCCCGGGTAGCCGGGGTTCCCAGACCACTTCCCTTTATGGACTCTCTCAATTCCTCATCTTCCACCAGGCGTCCGGCCTGCTCCATGGCGGTAAGCAGGGTGGCTTCGTTGTAGCGCGCCGGTGGTTTGGTCTTATTTTTACTGGTTTTACAGGTCTTTACCAAAAGTTTTTCCCCTTTTTGATGAAGGGCCAGAGCCTGCTCCGGCAGTTGTTCGTCTTTTTCATCTTTATCCGGCATAACCGACTGAACCGCTTTCCAACCCCTGGCAGTCTCAACTTTACCCCGGGAATAGAAGCGTTCTCCGTTCACTTCACTGACTATGCTGGTCTGGTCGCAGCGGTAGGGGGGGTAGAGCACCGCTATAAAACGGCGGGCAATCAAGTCATAAAGACGCTTTTCATCCTGGTCCAGATTATTGAGATTCAGGGTCTGTTCTGTGGGAATGATGGCATGGTGATCGCTCACCTTGCTATCATCCACAAAACGCCGGCCCGGTTTTAACGGCTGCTGTAAAAGCGGTTTAACCAGTTCACCGTAAGGTCCGTTGTTCATACCCTTTAAACGGGCTCCCAGGGTGGGAACAATATCGCTGCTAATATAGCGGGAATCGGTGCGCGGGTAGCTGACCAGTTTGTGCTCTTCATAGAGGCCTTGCAAAACACTCGACGTCTTTTGGGCCGTCCAGCCGTAGCGCCGGTTGGCGTCGCGCTGCAGTTCGGTCAGGTCATAGGCCAGCGGGGGAGGCTCCTGTTTGGCCTCGGTCTTTAGATCTATGATGCTTCCCGTTTGTCCGGCTACTCGGGCGGCAATCTGCTCGGCCCGGGTCTGGTCAAAGAGCCGTCCTCCGGAAAGCCCGCGCCAATCACCGTAATAGTTGCCAAAGTCGGCCCTCACTGTCCAGTAGTCGACCGGTTTAAAGTTCTTGATCTCGTTTTCCCGCTCCACGATCATGGCCAGGGTTGGAGTTTGCACCCGGCCCGCGTTTAGCTGGGCGTTGAATTTGCAGGTAAGGGTGCGGGTGACGTTCAAACCCACCAGCCAGTCGGCCTCTGCCCGGCACACCGCTGCGTCGTACAGCTTGTTGTAGTTAGCCCCCGGCTGCAGGCTGGCAAAACCCTCTTTGATCGCTTTATCGGTCTGGGATGATATCCATAGACGGCTAAACGGCTTTTTCCAGTTGGCCATATCCATGATCCAGCGGGCAACCAGCTCACCTTCCCGGCCGGCGTCGGTGGCTATGACCAGGTCTTTAATATCCTGGCGCTTCATCAAGCCTTTTACCACCTGATACTGGTGGGAGCTCTGCCTGATGACCTTGAGCTTCATGCGAGGGGGCAGCATGGGCAAATCCTCCAGCCGCCATTCCTTCAGTTTCTGATCATAATCTTCCGGCTCGGCCAGGGTTACCAGGTGTCCCAGGGCCCAGGTAACCACATACTGTTCCCCTTCCAGATAGCCTTTGGCCTTGTGGCCGCATTTTAAAACCCGGGCTATCTCCCGGGCCACACTCGGTTTTTCCGCCAAAACCAGGGATTTCATATACTTAACCTCAATTCCTTGCTACTTGGGAGGCAGACCGCCCTTTTTCTTCTTTTTATTGCCGGGCTGGGTGTTGCCGTAAAAGTCCTCCGGCCCTCGTTTGACGCTGCCCTGGGAAGCACTTTTAGCCTTCTTCTGCTCAATCAGCTTGCGCATCATTTCTATTTCTTTGCTATTATCCACTATATAAGCCCTCCTTGGTGATTTACGTTACCCATTATACCATAGTATAGCTGCCCACTCGGTCGGATTATCCGAAGGAAAAATGAGTTGAAGAACCGTCCCAACTCACTCCCGGGGCTTAGCGCCGCCCCCATAACAATAAGACCGCTACAGCCGCCAGCAGGATCAAAAGCAGCCCGGCATACTGCTTCCAGCGGGGAGTAAACATCCGATTCTTGGCCTGATACAGGGTGACCAGCAGGCCGCTGCCCAGCACCAATCCCATTAAGTCCCAGGCGGCCTCCCCCTTTATCCAGGCTCTGAACAATATATCAGACAGCAGCAGCAGGGTTGTGAACTTGTATCCCATTGCATAGCTGACGTTCTCTGTAGCGATAATTCGTATCTCATTTTTATCTTTATCGAGCTGCATGCATTTCCTCCTTAAAAAACACTATCAATGGCCTTCTGACCCTATTATAGCCCAAATATTACCTTGCCACTGCCGCCCGACATCCAAATTAAAAGGTTTTAGCCTGAAATCGGACCGGCGTCTTTGGTCCCCTATTTCCTCGCATTATTAAGTAAAAACTGTGGGAGATATTCAATGATTTTTCAGTCAGCATTCAGTGCGGTTTCAGTTTCAGGCTGGATAATATATGCAGAAATTTGAAATGGCCGATATGCGCGGTATATCAAAAACTAATTGGGAGTGAAGCTTATATGTCAGAAGAAAACAGCATCCAGGGAGAGGGTGCAGGCGCAGAATCCCTGCCTGAAAAGGCGCCCATGTCTGTGGATCCCGTACAGGCAGTTCTTATTAACAAGCAAATTCGCGGCATGTCCAGGAAAAAGAAGCTGATCGGAATTCTGGTCATGTTGCTTATTGTGGCCGCTTCCGCTTACGGTATTTATAAATACCTGGGCAGCAGCAATAAAGCTGATTATTTAACATCAAAGGCATCCAAATCCACCATAAGCGATACCATAACCGCCACCGGCACCCTGGAACCGGTGAAAAAATCGGAAATGGGTTTCAAGAGCGACAATACCATTACCACCATCAACGTGCAGCCCGGTGATCATGTAAAGCAGGGCGATATTCTGGCCACTCAGGATGCTACGACCTTGCAGTCCTCTCTGCAGCAAGCCTACAGCTCACTGCAGCAGGATCAGATAAGCGTAAAATCGTCCGAAATGACCTGTGTCGCCAAACAAAAAACCCTGGAACGGCAGCAGGCCTTGTACGATGCCGGAGCTATTACCGAGAGTGATCTTGAAACAGCCCGGGATGACTATACCAAGGCCCAGTGGGATGTAGAGACGGCCAACGCCAAGCTGGTCAACGACCAGGCCAAGGTAGCCCAGGCCCAGTCCGATTATGAAGGAGCTGTTTTGGTGGCTCCCTTTGACGGGGTAATAGGAGCCGTAAACGGCCAGGTAGGCCAGATCAACGGTTTAAACAGCAGTTCCAGCACCCTGCTGACGGTTATGAGTGAAGACCTGCAGATGAGCGCCCTGGTAAACGAAGCCGATATTGCCCGCATCAAAGCCGGGCAGGAGGTGGAGTTCACCAGCAGCGCTTTCACCAATAAGACCTTCAAAGGGACCGTCCTAAGGATAACTCCTGAAGCCAAAACGGTCAGCAATGTTCAGTATTATCCGGTCCTTATTTCCTGTGAGGACTCCGCCCACCAGCTCTTTTCCGGCATGTCGGTGTCCGCCAGCATAATTGTAAACCGCAAAACCGATGTATTGACTGTGCCCATGATGGCAATAAGCTACGCTCAGAGTTATCTAAAAAGCAACCCCTCGGCTGCTTCAGGCACTACTTCGTCCTCGCAGGGAGGCAGTGCAGCCCCGGCCAGCGGAAGCACTTCATCAACTTCGTCGACAACTGAAAGCAAACAGAGTGCGATCCTGATTATGCAAAACAATCAGCCGGTGGTTAAAAACGTGGTCCTGGGTATGAGTGACGGCTCCAATTATGAAGTTATTGAAGGCCTGAATGAAGGCGATGTAATAATTGTCGGCTCCAATACGATAAGCTCCAGCTCCAGCAGTTCGTCCTCATCATCCAGCTCCAGCAAGTCCAACAGCAGCAATCAGAAGAACCAGGGCGGCATGGGCGGTATGGGCGGCATGGGCGGACCTCCTCCCGGTATGTAACACAGCCTGACTTCGAGAAAGGAGAAGCAATATGAGTGAAAATGTAATTTCTATAAAAAACATCAGCAAGACCTACTGGGGAGCGGGAGAACCGGTTCATGCCCTGCGCTCGGTGTCTCTTGATATACCCAGGGGAGAAATGCTGGCTATCATGGGTCCTTCCGGATCCGGCAAATCAACCATGATGAATCTTCTGGGCTGCCTGGATAAACCTGATGAAGGAAGCTACATCTTTTCCGGCCAGGATATCATGACCCTGGACCGGGACCAATTAGCCAAATTGCGCAACATTCTAATAGGTTTTGTTTTTCAACAGTTCAACCTGCTGGGAAGATCCTCAGCTCTGGAAAACGTATGCCTCCCGCTTATCTACGCTGGAGTTAAAGGAAAGGAAAAAGAGGCCCGGGGCATGGAAATACTGCGCTTGGTAGGATTGCAGGGCCGTGAGCACCACCTGCCCCGCCAGTTGTCAGGCGGGCAGCAGCAGCGGGTAGCCATTGCCCGCTCCCTGGTTAACCGGCCCCACCTGCTCCTGGCCGACGAGCCCACCGGAGCACTTGACACCAAAACCAGCATAGAGATAATGGGACTTCTGCAGCAATTGCACCGCGAGCAGGGTCTGTCGATTGCCATAGTAACCCATGAACCCGATATTGCCCAGCACTGCCAGCGCATCGTGCGCCTGAGCGACGGTCAGATAGTAAGTGATGAGATGGTGCCCGAGCACCTGAGGGCACAGGCCGGTGTTGTGCGAACCGAAGCTGTTAAAGAGCCATTACCGGTTCGTAAGGCCGTATAAAATTAGAAGGCGGGATAGTAATGGATTTAGTATCGACTATTCAAATGGCATGGCGTAGCCTGCTGGTCAACAAAATGCGTTCTTTCCTGACTATGCTGGGGGTAATTATCGGTGTAGGAGCGGTTATTGCCATGGTGGCCCTTAGCCAGGGCACCTCTTCGGGGATAACCGACCGGATATCCAGCATGGGGGCCAACTTATTAACCATTTCCGCAGGGGGCAGCAGCGGCCCGATTCGAGGGGTCAGCACCGCTAAACTGACCAATGGGGACGTGGACGCCATCAAAACCCTGCCCCTGGTCAAATATGTTGCCGCGGAAAACAGTACCAGCAGCGCCACCATAGCGTACGGAAGCACCACCTGGACCTCAACCGTAGATGGGACCGCCCCCGAATTACAACTGATTAAGAACTGGGCAACCACCCAGGGAGATTTTTTTACCGCCAGCGATGTCACCAACATGAACCGGGTAGCTGTCCTGGGTTCAACCGTGGTGGAGAATTTATTTATGAATAGCGGAAGCCCTCTGGGACAGACTATCAGGATTAACGGCATCGACTTTACCGTTATCGGGGTGTTGTCTACCAAAGGAAGCAGTGGAGGGCAGGATCAGGATGATATAATATACATTCCGCTTAGCACCGCCCAACAGCGCCTACTGGGCTCTCAGACGGTGCGTAGCATAAATGTCCAGGCCACCAGTTCCGAAGCCCTTACCCCGCTCAAAGAATACATTACAACCCTATTGCGCCAGCGTCACCGCCTGGCTGATACTGCCGATGACGATTTCCGGATAAGGGATATGGCCGAAGTCTTGTCAACCGTTCAAGACACAACTAAAATGATGAGCTTTTTGCTGGGTGGCATTGCCGCCGTATCACTTCTGGTAGGGGGTATAGGAATTATGAATATCATGCTGGTATCGGTTACCGAACGTACGCGGGAGATAGGCGTCCGCATGGCCATTGGGGCCAGCACCAAGGCCATTCTAACCCAGTTTTTAATCGAAGCTCTCCTGCTTTGCTTGATAGGTGGATTGTTAGGAGTCTTGCTGGGATGGGGTGCTTCACAATTGCTTACCTTGCTGGCCGGCATGACCATGAAGGTATCACCTGTAATGGTTCTCGTATCAATGGGATTCTCTCTGCTAATTGGCCTGTTTTTCGGATATTATCCAGCACGCAAAGCGGCCAATTCCAATCCCATTGAGGCTTTGCGCTTTGAGTAGCCCAACCGGCGGCAGCCCGGTAATAGCTGCTTCATCATACCTAAATAATAATAAGTACAACGGGGTGGTAGGTTTGCGGTCTATTTATGTTATCGATCCAGAAGAAAACATACGGTTTATTATCGCTGAATACCTGGCCAGGGAAGGTTTTTCAGTAGAGACTTATCCGTCGGTGGAAAGTGCCATGGAGCGTATTCAATGCACAGGATATCCGGATATGTTTATTCTAGACCTCTTTTTACCCAATAAGGACGGTCTTGACTTCTGCCGTGACATCAGAAGCCGCAGTGGCATTCCCATAATATTCATTTCCACCCGGGGGGAGGAAGCCGATCGGGTTCTCGGTTTAGAACTGGGGGGCGACGACTATCTGACCAAACCGTTTAGCCCCAGGGAACTGGTGGCCAGGGTCCGCTCCATTTTCCGGCGTTCCTCTCTGCCTATTATGCCGGCTCAGCTTATGGAGATCGGCAATTTACGCATTAACTTAAATGATCGCCACACTATGGTGGAAGACCGTGAAGTGATGCTCACCCCCAAGGAGTACGAGCTATTACTCTTACTGGTCGGGCAGCCCTACCGAACTTTTACCAGGCAGGAACTGCTGGACCGGGTATGGGGTTGTGATTATGTAGGCAGCGAAAGGGCGGTGGATGATCTGATTAAAAGGCTGCGCAAAAAATTGCGGGAATCAGAGTCCAACAAAAACATCAAGACCATCTGGGGCTACGGCTACCGGTTTAACGAGTAGCTACCACCGACTAATTATTTAAGGAGGATGTATCGATGAGAAGAGGAAAATTGGCCAGCCTGTTTTTGTGCACCGCGTTGGTGATGACCGGAGCGGGATGCTCAAAGACGGCTGAAGTAGCGCAAACTGGGCAGCCCGCCGCTCAGAACAGCACCACGACCTCACAGCCCGCGGCCGGACAAAACACCGCGGCAACCAGTGATGCTAAAAATACAGCCGGTGTTATAGCCAAGGTTACCAGTATTAACGGCAGCACAGTGGTTTTGGCCCTGGCCCAGATGCCCCAGGGCGGCTCTCAACCAGGAGGACAGCCTCCGGCCGGGCAGCCAGGCAGCGGTCAAGCCCCCGCCAAGGAGCCCTCCCAGGGAGGGGCTCCCCCGGCGGATAGCCAAAAACAACCATCTGTACAGTTGACCGGAGAAAGCAAGACGATTACCATACCCTCTTCGGCCAAGATAGTTGGCGGAGGTAAAGATGCTTCAACCCAGCTCTCCATCAGTGATATCAAAGTGGGCGATATGATAGAAATCAAATACAGTACAACTGATTCAACCGTCATTGAGCAGATTAGCATCATCAAGGCTCCCGCCCAATAGATAGCACCTTTACGGACCTGCACCCGCTGCTTAAAAAGGCGGCTGCAGGTCCTTTTTTCATCCCAATATCCGGATAATACCCTGGAAAAGCCATAAATTTTACGCAATTTTCAGTTTTTCTTCAGTGCGGTTTCAGCTTAATTGACGATAATATAATTAATAAAGTCGCGGCATACTATAAAATCACCGGTACCATCCAATTTTCTATTCAGCAGGTGTTCCGGGTCCCTACCCGTTTCCCGGAGAAGCTGTTGGAGAGCGGCTCCGGGCAACGACTTTAAAACTACCGGCCAGGCGGTGAAAAGTTATGCAAAAGCCCAAAGGAATAAAAATCTTACTGGTTGACGATGAGCCCAATATATTAAATTTTTTGGAGCTGGGTCTGCAAAACGAAGGGTACGAAACCCAGACGGCCCAGGATGGGATTAATGCCATTACCATGCTCAAGCAGTTTCAGCCCCATGTAGTGGTTTTGGATGTGATGATGCCGGGAATGGACGGTTTCGAAGTGTGCCGTATGCTTAAAAAAACTGAAAACGTCGCGGTTATTATGCTTACTGCCCGCGATGAAGTGGACGACCGGGTAAAGGGATTAAATTTGGGAGCAGACGACTACATGGTCAAGCCCTTCAGCTTTGAGGAGCTTCTGGCGCGCATCAACGCCCGCCTGCGCAATCAGTATCCCAGCCTGTTCAGCGAAGTGGTATTCGGCCCCTTTCAGATTGATGACAGGCGCAAAGAGATCAGGTACGAAGAACGGATTTTGGAACTGTCGCCAACCGAATACGAACTGCTGAAATTCCTTGTTTTAAACCACGGCCTGGTTTTGAGCAAAACCCTGATTCTGGATCGGGTTTGGGGCTACGATTTCGGAGGGGAAAAGAACATCGTCGAAGTTTACATACGCTCATTAAGAGATAAATTGAACGACAAAGACCATCAATTGATCCGGACTTTGCGTGGATCAGGATACAGGGTGGATCTGCCATGAAATTTAAACCGGCTTCTGATTGGCGTTCTTTTTTCTGGGGAGGATCCCTGCGTGTCCAACTTCTCTCCCGTACCCTGCTGCTTTTGGCATTTTTGCTGGTTTTAATCGGAGTGTCGCAGTACTGGTTCATGCGCGAAGTGGTATACAAAAATGAGGCCAGTATACTGGAAAGCAGAGCAATGTCTATAGTACGGGCTACCGGAGAACGCTTCGAGCCGGGGGCTGGAAACGGTAGAGATGTACCACCCCAGTTTTTTATACCAGGAGCCAGTGTGGCATTAATCGATGAACAGGGCAATTTCAAGGTTCTGGCCAGCGAACCCAATGAATCCGGTCCACCTCAACTGGAGGCCAGCGAATACCAGGCCGTTTTAAACTCTGAATTTCGACCGGATGATGTGAATTATCGGGTTGTCAACTCGGGGGGCAGAGAGCTGCTGGTGGTATTGAAGCGAATGCCTCCCGGCCCCGGCCGCGATACCGGAGGGGTTGTCCAATTAAGCACCCCTACCGCTCACCTGCAGGAGCTGTTGATGCGTCAGTTGCTGACTTTTCTGCTTCTCGCCCTGGCTGCCATGCTGGTCGGCCTGCTGGCTTATCTGCCGGTTATAAAACGGACCTTGCTTCCGCTGTCCAATATGATTAATACTGCCGGGCAGATTGACTCCGGCAACCTGGACCGGCGTTTCCCGGTCGGGCAGGGACAAGAAGAAATCGATCACCTGGCCCAATCCTGCAACGGAATGCTGGAACGCCTGGAAGCTTCATTCGCCGCCGAACTGGAGACCAAAGAACAGATGCGGCGCTTTATTGCCGATGCATCACATGAACTTCGCACTCCGTTAACGTCCATCCACGGATTCCTGGAGGTGCTCCTGCGTGGTGCAGCGCAACAGCCAGATCAACTGGAAAAGGCATTGAAAAACATGCACAGTGAATCACAACGGCTCAACAAACTGGTTCACGATCTACTTTTGCTTAGCAAATTGGACCGGACTCCACACCTGGAGATCTCGGAAGGTTCACTGGGTGGAGTAATACGGGATATGGAACCCCAGCTGCGCATCCTGGCGGGCTCCCGGGAACTGATCCTGAACCTGGACCGTAACCTTGAATCCAGGTTCAATACCGACCAGATCAAGCAGGTGATATTAAACCTGTTTCAGAACGCCGTGCAGCATACCGATCCGGAAACGGGCCGGATTCAGATATCCACCGCTCCGTTTTCAGGCGGTGTAGAGCTGGCTATTGAGGACAACGGACCGGGTATTGCGGAAGAACACCTGATCCATGTATTTGACCGGTTCTACCGCAGCGATTCGGCCCGAACCCGCAAATACGGAGGCGCCGGCCTGGGCTTGTCCATCAGCAAGAGCATTATCGACGCCCATGGCGGAAGCATCCAAGTCAGCAGTCAAGCCGGCCGGGGATGTACCTTCAAGGTCTGGCTCCCCGGCTAAATTTGAAGTTGAATAACGAAAGCTAAAGGGGCATTTATCTCTAAAGCCGATAAATGTCCTTCTTTTCAACATTCCAGGCATTCAGCAAACATTCAGCTTACCTTTAATCAACCTTCAGTGAGCAATCAGTCTCCATTCAGTTGCCCTGTCTATCATATATATAGACTTAATGGAATACCAGGGGCTTGAAGGAGACTTAAAATATGAAACTCAGCGGTATTAAACGCATAGACCCGGTACTGACAGCCATTGCTCTGCTGGCCGCTTTCCTGAATATATATAATATTGGGCACAATTCCAACGCCAATGTTTATTACACAACCGCGGTTACCAGCATGCTGCAGAATTTCCACGCCTTCTTTTTCGCCTCCCTGGATCCGGCCGGATTCATCACCATTGACAAACCACCGGTGGCTTTCTGGGTGCAAAGCCTGTTCGCTTACGTTTTTGGAGTTCACGGCTGGAGCGTGATCCTTCCCCAGGCCCTGGCCGGGATCGGCTCGGTACTGCTCATATACTGTCTTACCAAACCCGCTTTTGGCAAAAACGCAGCTCGTCTGACCAGCCTGGTAATGGCCTTGACTCCTATAGCCGTGGCCGTCAGCCGAACCAACAATATTGACAGCCTGCTGGTGTTTACCCTGCTCTTGGCGACCTGGTTTTTATTCCGGGGAGTTGGCGGGGTAAGACCCGGTTTTGTCATATTGGCTTTTGCCTTGATAGGATTGGGATTCAATGAAAAGATGCTGCAGGCCTACCTGGTGGTTCCAGCCTTTTATCTGTTCTACCTGCTGGCTTTCAAAAGCCCCTGGAAGAAGAAGCTTTTGGTTCTGGCCGCCTCAACCCTTATTCTACTGGGAGTTTCTCTATCCTGGGCCCTGGTGGTCGACTCCATACCTCAGGAAAACCGCCCCTATATCGGAGGAAGCAAGACCAATTCGGTTCTGGACCTGGCCCTGGGCTATAACGGGATATCTCGTTTAAACGGGATGGGAGGCCCGGGCGGCGGCGGTGGAGCACCCGGCCCAGGAGGCCCGGGCGGTGCCCCGGGTGGGCAGCCTCCGCAGAATGCCGGGCAGCAGCCTTATGCGGCTCCTGAGGCACCTCCTAACGTCCCGGCAGGCGGCCTGAATGCTTCTGCCAACCCTGCCCCTTCTTCGGTAAATTCAAGCATAGTTGAAAATATTGAAGCTTACGATCGGAATGGATATCAGCCGGTAACGTCTGATTCCCGCGAAACCCAGGTGCCTCCCGGGAAATACCCGGATGCCAACCGCAATCAGGGGCGTATACCGGATCAGGGCGGCAGCAACCGTCCTGACGGGCCTGGCAATGGGCAAGGACCAGGCGGCAATGGGAACGTTCGCAGCGGCGCCTTTGGGACCGGCCAAATTGGTCCCCTGCGCCTCTTTCAGAGTGAACTTTCCGGCCAGGCCAGCTGGTTATTGCCGCTGGTTGCCTTTGCTGCCCTGGCTTTGCTGAGCGGCATCCGCCGTAAAAAGCCCTTAGATAATAAGGAAAACCAGGCCCTATTTTGGCTGGCCTGGCTGATTCCCGGGGCCGTATTCTTCAGCATCGCCGGCTTCTACCACCACTACTATCTCATTATGCTAGCCCCGCCCATCGCCGTACTGGCTGGAGCGGGCTGGAGCGAACTGGCCCGCCTTTACAGGGCTCGGGAAGGCTGGAAAAGCTGGCTGCTGCCTCTGGCCCTGCTATCCACTATAGCCTTTGAACTCTATATTCTCCTGCCCTACCGCACCCAAATCGGTATCTCCTGGTTGATAGGCATCGCTGCCGCAGGCGGCCTCACTATCCTGCTGCTGCTTCTGGGTAGAAAAAGAGAACGTCCTGGCTCTATGGCCATTACGGCCGGGATATTGGTCCTGTTGATCGGCCCCGCTTACTGGTCTGCCACTCCCCTGCTGTACGGCGACAACTGCGCTTTGCCCCAGGCCGGGCCTGGGCAAAGGGGAGGCCCGGGGGGAGCGCCCCAGGGTCCGGGTGGCAGCAGCAGTGGGATTAACCAGAAGTTGATCGGCTACATCGAGCAAAGCAGCAGCGGCGAAAAGTGCTTTTTCATGACCAGCGATACCTCCACAGCCGAGTCATATATCATTGCCACTAAAAAGGCCGTGGTTGCTATAGGGGGGTTTAACGGCGGCGATTCCGCTTTGAGCCTGGAGCGGCTGCAAAGAATGATAAAAAACCGGGAAGTGAAGTACTTTCTGATAGGCTCCGGACAGGACCGTGGCCCGGGCTCCAACAGCGAAGCCCTGAACTGGATCCGCGCCAACTGTAAAGAAGTAGACCGGGAGCTGTGGCAGTCCACCGGCTCAAGCGGCTCCCGAAGCGGGGACAATATGACCCTGTACCAGCTCCCCGATTAAGTTCCAGGAGGTTCATTATCATGATGAATCCGCAGTATTCATTAATAATACCCGCCTACAACGAAGAGGCGGTTATTGAGGAAACTTATTTTCGCTTGACCAGGGTGATGCAGTCACTTGGTGAAAGCTATGAGCTGATATTTGTTAATGATGGAAGCTGGGATCAAACCGAGGCCATACTCGGGGATCTGGAAAGAAGCGACTCCCATGTGCGCCTGCTCAGCTTCTCGCGCAACTTCGGCCATCAAACGGCGGTTACAGCCGGCCTTGATCACGCCTCGGGCCGGGCCATCATTATTATTGACGCCGATCTGCAGGATCCGCCCGAACTGATTAAACAGATGATTGAAAAATGGAAAGAGGGCTATGAGGTAGTCTATGGCCAACGCCGTGAGAGAAGGGGCGAAACCTGGTTTAAGAAATCGAGCGCCGCATTATTCTACCGGTTTTTAAACGCTTTAACCGATGTAAACATTCCTCTGGATACCGGAGACTTCCGGCTCATTGACCGCCGGGTCGCCGATATTCTGCTTACCCTGAGAGAGAAAAACCGCTTCATCCGGGGCCTGGTCAGCTGGGTGGGTTTTCGCCAAACCGCCATCGAGTACGTCAGGGATGAGCGTCTGGCCGGTGAAACCAAATACTCATTAAAAAAGATGCTGCGCCTATCAATGGACGGCATTACCTCCTTTTCGCTCAAACCGCTGCAGCTGGCCACCTGGAGCGGCCTCTTTATAGCCGGCCTGAGCTTACTGTTCCTGGTGATATCCGCGGTCCGTTTGATCTGGTCGCCTGGCACCACGACCCTCTGGTCATTCCTTACTGCCCTGTCTCTGCTGGTCAATGGTATAACCCTTATATGCATCGGCATTCTGGGCGAATATGTGGGCCGCATTTATGATGAAGCCAGAAACCGCCCCCTGTATATACTAAAAAGCGAGGCGAAGAAATATCAACTGCGCACGGAAAGGGTGAAGCGAAGTGTTAGATAGAAAGAACCTGCTGCAGCTTATGCGTTTTTGCATTGTAGGAATTGCAAATACGGCCGTCGACCTCGGTGTCTTCTTCGTTTTGACCTTTGGCGGGGTGCCCTATCTGGTAGCTCAGGTTCTGGCTTACAGCACCGGGGTGGTCAACAGCTTCTTCATGAACCGAAGATGGACGTTTAAAGTTGAGGGGAAAACCAGCTGGGGTGAGATGTCCAGCTTTCTCCTGGTAAACCTCAGCTCCCTGCTGCTCTCCTCCCTCCTGCTATTTATCCTCTACGATGCCTGCCACGTGCCGTTATGGCTGAGCAAGCTAGCCGCCACCGGGCTTTGCATGCTGGTTAATTTCACCGCCAGCCGCCGGTGGGTTTTTAACGTCCGGAAAGCGGCGGGTGATGTTTTTTAGTAATAGTTACCGAACGGAAAAAGCAGGCGTAGTATAAATTGCTAAGAAAAAGTGCAGGAGGAAATGATATGAACGCGGTGCTCATTTCAGGCGGCGCCGGCTACATAGGCAGCCAAACCGTCTCTGAACTCATCCCTCTAGGAATACCCGTAATAATTTTGGATAACCTTTCCACCGGGCACCGGGAAGCTGTACGCAGCCCTTATTTCTATGAAGGTGATATCGCCGACAGCGATCTTGTGGAGTACGTTATAAGGAAGCATAAGATCGAATCCCTGATCCACTTTGCTGCCAAAAGCCAGGTCGGGGAATCCTGGCATCGACCTGAAACCTATTTCTGTGAAAACACGGCCAAGTCCTTTATCTTCCTGGAAACGGCCGTTAAGACGGGAATTAAAAATCTGGTCTTTTCATCAACCGCAGCCGTTTACGGCATACCCGACCGATGTCCCATCCCGGAAGACGCCCGGCTTGCTCCTATCAACCCCTATGGCGCATCCAAGCGCATGATTGAAGAATACCTGCAGTGGGTCGGGAGCCTGCGCAAGGTAAACTGGATGATCCTGCGCTACTTTAATGCCGCCGGTGCAGCCATAGATGGAAGCCTGGGTGAGGACCACTGCCCCGAAACCCATCTGATCCCCCTGATCATGCAGGCTATGCTGCAAGGCACTGAGCTGTCAGTGTTCGGGACTGATTACGATACCCCGGACGGTACCTGCATTCGTGATTACGTTCATGTAAGCGACCTGGCTCAGGCCCATATCCTGGCCCTGCAGGCCTTGCAGGAAGGGCAGCCCAGCCAGTCCTTGAACGTGGGCACCGGACAGGGCTTCTCGATTCGGGAAGTTGTGGAAGAATCGCAAAAAGTCAGCGGGCAGCGCTTGGGTTTGAAGTATGAATCCCGCCGGCAAGGTGATCCTCCGGTACTGGTGGCTGACAACTCCAGGCTCATCAAACTGGGGTGGAAGGCAAAATTCAGCGAGCTGCCTACCCTTTTGTCGACGGCCTGGAACTGGCATAAAAACCACCCCCGGGGATATCAGGAATCCATCTTTCCAAACAATGGGCAGCAGAGTGCAACCAATTGAAGTCTGAGACAATCACGACTGCAGCCGGCTGGCCGCCCACCCCTTCTCCCAGGGACCCGCCATCAGGCTATTCCGGCTGCAGTCTTTAAGATATAGCTTGAGGTAAAAAGGAGTACTTATGAACTGGTCTGGAAAAGGGCTCTTCACCTTTCTCTTAATACTTTTATGTCTGTCGTCTCCATTATTCTGTTCCCGGGTCTGGGCAGGCGATCTAACCGGCATGCCATCATCCGTTTCAGATGGGCAGCAGGTTCAACCCCACTCTGGTTCCGACCAGCCAGGTTCGCCGCCCCCCGGCCGCCCCGGGGGAATAAGACCGCAGGGCAATGTCAATCCCCAACCGGCTCCTGGAGGCCCGGCTGCTTCATCCGGCCTGGCCGGCAGCGGGGCGCAGTTGGAGCGACCGGTGCTGATCGGAGCTATTTTTCTACTGATTGGGGCTGCAATATCAGGCTTTTTATTGTTCAGGAAAAAAATAAACCTGGCCATCTCGAGAGAGTCCCTGGTCATTATGGGCCTTTTATGCCTTGGGCTGGTGATAAGGCTGGTCCTGGCCGGGCTGATGACCGGGCATCCCTATGACATGGGTCTTTTTGTCAACTGGGCTTCTGCTGCCGCTCGCGATCTGGGCGGCGTTTATTCCAACAACCGGGTGGACTACCCCCCCCTTTATATGTATGTGCTATATCTGGCCGGCAAGGCAATCAGCTTCTCCTGGCTGCATCAGTTCAGCACCGTAATACTGAAGCTTCCTGCCATATTTGCCGACCTTGTAACTTCGTACTTCATTTTTTCCCGGGCCCGCAAACATCTTAACCCGACCCTGGCCAGCTTTCTTGCCGCCTTTTACCTGTTCAATCCCGCGGTTCTCATCAATTCCAGCCTCTGGGGTCAGGTCGATTCATTCTTTACCTGCCTGCTGGTCGCTGCACTCATAATGCTGGCCGAAAATCGAGTATCCTGGGCATCAGTTTTATTTGCAGCTGCCGTTTTGATGAAACCGCAGGGAATAATCTTTCTTCCGGTTCTATTTTTTGAACTGGTCAGGCAAAAGGATGGGAAGCTCTGGTTAAAGAGTGTTGGTATGGCCGCGGTAAGTCTGCTGGTCATTATCCTGCCCTTTGCCTTGAGGCAGGGGCCGTTTTGGATAATAGAATTGTATATGAAAACGCTGGGGGAATACCCTTTTGCCTCAGTCAACGCCTTTAACCTTTTCAACCTGTTGGGCGCCAACTACACCAGGTATACTGAGTCTTTAGGGTTCATGAACTATCAAGGCTGGGGGATGTTTTTCATTGTAGCTGTTACTGCTATAGGCTGGCTTGTCTATGCCCGGGCCAATAATGTTAAAATGGCCTGGGCCACCGCACTTCTGCTTATCAGCGGGGTTTTTACCCTGGCTGCCGGAATGCACGAAAGATATCTATTTCCAGCTCTGGCCCTTTCGCTGTTTACCTTTGTCTACCTTGGGGACCGACGCTTTTTATTTATGGCAGGCGGATTCAGTGTCAGCATTTTTCTCAATACCCACGCCGTGCTCTTTGCAACCATCAGAGGGGTGCACTCCCTTGCCGGGGCGGGAATTCCGGCTTTTACAGCCATTCTTAATTTATTGCTGCTGGTTTATCTGGTAAAGGTTATGCTGGATGTCGCGGTTGTTAACAAATCAAAACCAATACCCATAAGCGATTCTAATAATTAAAGCCCTTACCAACTATGCAGTAAGGGCCAGACCGTCGACAAAAGCAAATAGCTGCGTTGCGAGAAAGTCCTACTCAATCAACGTACTAGTGTACGCCTCAATCGCAGGCCTGTCTCGTGCCTTGCTCATCCTATTTATTTTCGAGCGCAGCGAGCGAAATCGTGGTGCTGGAAAGTGCTTTGCAACCTTAATAATATGCGAAGCGAAGCGGAGCGCAAATCGTGGTGCCTGGATGGTGCTTCCGTCGCTCGCTCTGGAGTTCTGGTGCTCAAGCTTCTAAGAATCCATCGCGTCTGCTATAGCCGCTTCCTGATCTTCGTTGATGACTCCTTTGGCAACCAGCCGATCGAGCATCTGCTCCATAGACGGGCGATAAGCAGGTCTTTGCGAAGATTGGGCAACCTCATCCTCATCTTGTGAATCCGAGTTCAATAGATCAAGTAAGCTGCTTTCCTGATCTTCGGTAATGGTCCCAGCGCTCACCAGGCTGTCCAGCTGATCGCTCAACTGCTGCTCAAAACCACCTGAAGGCGGAGGGGGCGGAGGACCCTGCCCGGTTGGGGGCTTCAGGGCTTCAGCAATAGCGGTTTCCTGCTCTTCGGTAATAGTACCCACCGACACCAGGCTGTCCAGCTGATCGCTCAACTGCTGCTCAAAACCACCTGAAGGCGGAGGGGGCGGAGGGCCCTGCCCGATGGGAGGCGTCAGGGCTTCAGCGATAGCCGTTTCCTGATCCTCGTTTATAGTTCCAGCCGATACCAGACTGTCCAGAGCGCTCTTTAGCGGATTGTCTTCTTCAGTTGAGCTGGTGCTGCTGGTAGAAAGGGCATCGGTAATGGCAGTCACCTGATCCTCGGTAAGGGTGCCAGCTGATACCAGATTGTTCAGTTGATCGCTCAACTGCTGCTCAAATCCGCCTGAGGAGGGTGGGGGCGGCGGCGGACCCTGCCTTCCGGCGGGGGGCTTCAGGGCCTCGCTGATGGCGCTTGATTGGGCCTCGCTTATGGTGCCAGCCGATACCAGGCTGTCCAGCGAGCTTTTGAGAGGATTATCTACCTGACTGCCAGTCTGCGCGCCTCCGGAAAAAGCACTGGCAACTGCAGCCATCTGCTCCTCGGTGATGGCACCATCGGATACCAGGTCATCAAGTTTGTCCTGCATTTGCTGTTCAAAATTTTCCTCTCCTCCTTGCTGGGAAGAGCGGAGGGCCTGCATGGCCTGGGGGCTAAACTGGGCAGAATCCATGCCTTGATTGAATATGGCGGTGGCGTTGTTTTGGCGTGAAGTTTGCGAAGAGTTGTTAAAATAAGTGTTTTTAAAAGATACTGACATCTGTTCCGGATTCCAACTGACGTTCATAGACATCTCTCCTTAGTAGGTTTATAAAATATATCGATTTATTTGTCGAATAACTTTAAATATTTTACAAAAAATACAGTAAATAATTAATATGTCCAGTAAATGTTAATTTGTGTTATATGTTTATTATTTTTATGTCATTTTTTGCACCATTCATATCCGCCTCTCCTAATTAAAACTGGAACAAGATCAGAATTGACTTTATAGGCGGGCACGCATATACTGTAATTAGATATTTAGATGGTTGTCTAAATATCTAATTACAAGGGCAAGAAGGGGTTGCTTATGCCGCTTAACCTGGTTTTTAAAGCCCTGTCGGACGGCAGCCGCAGGCAAATCCTGAATATGCTGCAAAAGGGAGATATGACCGCCGGTGAAATTGCCGATCAGTTTCATATTTCCAAGCCCAGCATCTCCCACCACCTGAATATCTTAAAACAGGCCCGCCTGGTGCAGGACGTCCGCCAGGGGCAAAACATCGTCTACTCGTTAAACACTACCGTCTTTCAGGAAGTGGTGGGCTGGTTCTATGATATTCTGGGTCCGCCTGACAACGGCGATATACCGGATAAGACAGATGGTGTTGATGTTGATGGGATATCCCCGGCAAAGGAGAGTGTGGATAATGATTGAAAACCAAAATGGCTATCGTCTCAACTGGGCAACCCTGGGCCGCGATTGGCCTTTATGGATTATAATGGCGGGTTTTCTGGGAGCGGCATTTTTCATCTACCCCCTGCTTCCCGACCAGGTCCCCAGCCATTGGAATATTCACGGGCAGATTGATGCTTACTCGTCACGTTTTTTTGGCGCCTTTTTTGAGCCTTTGCTGGCTCCCGTACTCTATCTTCTGCTGATTCTGCTCCCGCTGGTGGATCCACGCAAAGAAAACTATGTGCGTTTTGCAAACGCCTATGCCTTCTTACGCTGGGCTTTGCTCATATTTATGTACAGCCTTTATGTTGTAACAGTTCTGGCCAGTCTTGGTTATACGATAAATACGGGCCTCTTTGTCAAAGCGGGGGTTGCCGTCCTCTTTATGATTATTGGCAATTTTATGGGGCAGTTTAGACACAACTACTTTGTCGGCATCAAGACGCCCTGGACCCTGGCCAATGTAGAAGTATGGCAGCGGACCCACCGCCTGGGGGGGCGGATCTGGGTGCTCTGCGGCCTGGGCTGCCTGGCTTTGTCACCCTTTTCCGGAGCCTGGTCAGCCTATCTGTATTTCACGCTGCTTATGATAATGGTCCTGGTTCCGATGATCTATTCTTATGTCATTTTTGAACGGCAAAAAAGGACAGGAGCTTAAGCATTTAAAACATCCCGACATCCGGAGCGGGAAATATATTTCCCGCTGTTTTTACCCGGATTACAAAATCAGGCTATTTTTACCCGGCCCAAGTCAACGCTAAATACTCCGCGCCGGTAACCGGCTGGCTCCGGCAAACTGTATATAAGCACCAGGACCGCATTCAGGGCATAAGCCACATCCGTCAGCGGTCCTGGTGCTTCGTTTTTATAATCCCGGTGTTTTACTTCAAGATATCTACGCAGCGCACATGGTTCACTGCCTCTGGTTTTCAGAGTGGCCAGGGCCAGGTTTCTGAGTCTCCTGCCATTTATACTGCTGTGCAGCTTTGCTTCATAAATAGCGTGAGGAACCAAGGCCTCCAATGATGTTTCGTTGTGGGCCAGGCAGAAATAATCGCTTACCAAATGGCTGATTATTCCGAGGTGCATGGATAATGTCCATACGCCTTTAGATTGTATCAATTCAGTTTGGTTCAACAATTTGGTTAACAAGGCTTCAGAACCGTTAATGGTATGGGGGATGAGACTATAAGGACGCACCAGGTCAGGGAGTACGCTTCCCCAGCAAAATGCCAATTTATTTATCCTACCAGGTATTTGTTCTGAGGCAATATGGGCCACAGTATCGCCAATTAACCAGTGGGTTTGAGACAACACATCAATCCAACTCCTTTTGATTGATGCTTCAATTGTAAAAAACAATTTTAAAGAAGGTATTAAGCTCAACTGAATTATTACTAAACTTTTTCTTAAAAAATGGCGTGTTCTCTTAAATCCTAGTTCCGTTAACCTTAACCGCTACCATTATCGGCAAAAGCGTATCCAATTTCTATTAGCACAAAGGGCAAATTCTTAAATCCTACCCATGCAAAAAGCGGGGATTGTTAATGTTGGTCCCCGCTTTTAAAATTTAGACTTGATTAGTGGCTTAACCGGGCAGAGGGCCGCCGCTGATTATATCCGCGGCGATATTCTCGGGCCCAGCCGATTCAGTCGGAGCCTTGTTCAGGAAGGGGAGGTTCATGGCCTTGGCAGCCGACAGGGTGGTAAAGTCAAGGGAACGGGCTATATCACTGGGGACTACAATCAAAGTGTTTTGTTCATTCTTCAATGCCTCATACATTATGGTCATAGCCCTTAAGGTAAGTGCATTTTGGCTTGTGGCATATATTTCGGCAGCCTCCACAAATTTGATGGCTGCCTCGACCTCGGCCTGCCCATAGGTGACCCGGGCCTGCTTCTCCCTTTCCGCCTGGGCTCCCCGCGACATTACCTCCTGCAACTCATGAGGTATGGATACGTCTCTTATCTCCACAGACATGGTTTCAATGCCCCAGGGCATCGATTTTCGTCCAATGGTCTCCTTGAGTATTTCATCGAGTTCTTCCAGGTTGGAAAGGATGTTGGCCAGGTTCATTTTGCCTATGGCGTCGCGCAAGGACGTTTGAGCGGCCAGTTCCACCGCCACCCGGTAGTTGGATACCTCCAGGGTAGCCATCTTGGCGTCGATTACCCGCCAGAACAACACCGCCTGTATGGTAACAGCCACCCCGTCTTTGGTCAGGGTGGTTTCGCTCTGAAAACGGGTGGTCTGCACCCTGGTATCGATGCGCGAAGCAATAGTCTGAATAATGGGAACAATGATTATTAAACCAGGTCCCTTGATACCGGCAAACTTACCCAGAGTCAACACCGCCAGCCGCTCCCATTCTGACACCACCTTTATACTGAGAAAAAGCAGCAGCAGTACTATCAACCCTATAATGGACCATAACAGTACGGAAGCCATGAGAACACCTCCCTATGCAGCCCAAACTACAATGTGAACAGGATAAAACATCTTAGTTCTATTATAACCAGAAACATTTGATTGTTTGACGAAAAGAGTACAC
>JBEHWI010000007.1:0-102063 GCA_040217815.1 Syntrophomonadaceae bacterium
TTATTGCTTCTCTTATATCAAAGACTTCGGTCTTTATCTCCGCCAAACCGAAGGTTGAACTGTCTATTGCCTGCTCTATCCGGTAGACCTCGGTTTTGATCTCCATCAAGCCATAAGTCGAGCTATTAACTGCTTCTTTTATGGCATAGACCTCGGTCTTTATCTCCGCCAAACCGAAGGTTGAACTGTCGATTGCCTGCTCTATCCGGTAGACCTCGGTTTTGATCTCTGCCAAACCGAAGGTGGAACTGGTGATCAGATTGATGATTTCTGATATTCCCGTGAATGCTCCGCTTACTGCCTGCTCTATCGCATATACTTCTGTCTTTATCTCAGCTAAACCAAAGGTGCTGCTATTTATTGCCTGTTCTATTGCATAGACCTCGGTCTTGATCTCCGCTAGCCCGAAGGTTGTGCTGCTTACCGCTTGCCCTATCGCATATACTTCAGTTTTGATCTCAGCCAAACCGAAGGTTGAACTGCTGATAGCTTGCTCGATAGCATAAACCTCGGTCTTGATTTCCGCCAGGCCGAAGGTGGAACTGGTGATCAGATTGATGATTTCTGATATTCCCGTGAATGCTCCGCTTACCGCCTGTTCAATCGCATATACTTCTGTCTTTATTTCCGCTAAACCAAAAGTATCACTGTTTAAAGCTTGCTCAATTGCGTGGACTTCGGTTTTTATTTCAGCCAAACCGAAAGTAGAACTGGTGATCAGATTGATGATTTCTGATATTCCCGTGAATGCTCCGCTTACCGCCTGTTCTATCGCATATACTTCTGTCTTTATCTCAGCTAAACCAAAGGTGCTGCTGTTTAAAGCTTGCTCAATTGCGTAGACCTCGGTCTTTATCTCTGCCAGGCCAAAGGTGGAACTGCTTATCGCCTGCTCTATTGCATAAACCTCGGTCTTTATTTCTGCCAAACCGAAGGTCGAACTGGTAATTGCCTGTTCTATCGCATAGACCTCAGTTTTTATCTCAGCTAACCCGAATGTGGAACTGCTAATCGCCTGCTCTATCGCGTAGACCTCAGTCTTGATCTCCGCTAGCCCGAAGGTGGAACTGGTGATAGCCTGTTCAATAGCATAGACCTCGGTCTTGATTTCCGCCAGGCCGAAGGTGGAGCTGTTGATGGCCTGTTCTATTGCATAGACCTCAGTTTTAATCTCCGCTAACCCGAAAGTAGAGCTGTTTATAGCCTGTTCAATGGCATAAACTTCGGTTTTGATCTCCACCAAACCGAAAGTGGAACTGGATATGGCCTGCTCTATCGCATAAACCTCAGTCTTGATCTCCGCCAGGCCGAAAGTAGAACTGGTAATCAGATTGATGATTTCTGATATTCCCGTGAACGCTCCACTTACCGCTTGTTCTATCGCGTAGACTTCCGTCTTTATCTCAGCCAATCCAAAAGTGCTGCTGTTTATTGCCTGTTCTATGGCATAGACCTCTGTCTTAATCTCGGCCAGGCCGAAGGTAGAACTGGTGATCAGATTGATGATTTCTGATACTCCCGTGAACGCTCCGCTTACCGCTTGCTCAATCGCATAGACTTCCGTCTTTATCTCCGCCAAGCCAAAAGTGCTGCTGTTTATTGCCTGTTCTATAGCATAGACCTCTGTCTTAATCTCAGCCAGGCCGAAAGTGGAGCTGGTAATCAGATTAATAATTTCTGATATTCCCGTGAACGCTCCGCTTACCGCCTGCTCTATGGCATAGACCTCAGTCTTGATTTCAGCAAGGCCAAACGTCGAACTGGTAATTATATTGATAATTTCTGATATCCCGGTGAATGCTCCGCTTACCGCCTGCTCGATTGCGTAGACCTCAGTCTTTATTTCTGCCAGACCATAAGTTTCACTGCTCAATGCTTGCGCTATTGCATAGACTTCGGTTTTTATTTCAGCCAAACCAAACGTGGAACTGCTTACCGCCTGCTCGATTGAGTAGATCTCAGTCTTAATCTCGGCTAAGCCGTACGTCGGGCTGTTAATGACATTGACTATTTCATTAATTCCGGTGAATGCACCGCTAATCGCCTGCTCAATTGCATAGACTTCGGTCTTTATCTCCGCAAGGCCAAATATAGGACTGTTTATTGCTTGCTCTATGCCGTAAACTTCTGTCTTTATCTCGGCTAAGCCATATGTGGGGTTATTAATGACATTGACAATTTCACCAATTCCGGTGAATGCTCCGCTGATTGCCTTTTCTATCGCGTAAACTTCTGTTTTAATTTCTGCCAGACCAAAGGTCGGGCTTACTAATATTGATTCAATACTTTTGACAGTAGCCTTTATTTGTGGAAGTCCACTTGAATGGTCGTTTAAAGAATTATCTATTTGTATAACTTCTCGCTTTATTTCTTTCAAACCATAGTGCGGATTGTTTACCACGTCTTCGGTTATTTTGACCTCCCTCTTTATCTCCTGCAAACCATAATTGGGGTTGGTCAAACTTGTTTCTATTTGCCTTATATTACGTTCTAATTCAGTGAAATTCAGGCAGGGCAACTGCGGCGGGATGGTTTGACATTGTGCAGACTGTTGTATATTTTTATCACATTCTAATTTTTACCTGTTTGCATTTGTAGTGTTTAACCAGTTTGCCTTTTGAGGGTTGCACACTTTTAACACATTTCTTTTTTATGGGTTTTGAATGGTAGCGTTTTACCCTTCTGCCTTTTGCTGGATGACTAATATGTTTTTTCTCATCGTAATACAAGATTTCACTCCTCAACTAACCGGTAAGAGCAAACTGATCTCGCCATTATTGATATAAATTATGAGAAAAAGATGCAGTTTGTCACCGAATAGTCAACGGGAGTAATGAAATTGGATATCGCGGGGATAGTATTATTCTTTAATTACAAAAGGCCTCCCCTGGCATATCACGTCCGGGTTGGCCTGAAGGATGTTAATTAGAAATCAGGTGTGTAAAAACAAAGCTGCCGCTTTTTTATACTTTAAGACTATTCCGCCGTGCTTTCAGCACTCAAATCCTTGCCCCACAGGGCAAAGACAATAAGCCCCACCAAGCCGCAGGCGAAGGCAACCATGAAATTGGTTCCCGGAGATATATTCCAGAGGTAAGCACTGCTTAAAGCCGCAATCGATACGATGATGTCCCGAATCAAGTAATAGGTTCCAAAAGTAGCTGCTTTCAAGTGTTCGGGAGCCAGGTCCATAATCAAGGCCTTGCGGGTAGGTTCGCCAAACTCCTTTAAACCCCGGATGATGAAAGCAATGACGAGCGCTGCAAAGGTATGCGAGTAATACAGGATTACGGGAAATACAGTGAAAAAGGCAAAGGTTATTAGGACAAAAGGCTTCTTGGTATATTTGTCCGCCGCATAAGCCACCGGAATATAGATAAGCACTGCGGTCAACATTTCAATGCTGGTTAAAATCCCAAATTTGGCCGCTGATATCTTATTGACTTCCACTACCCAGATAACCACAAAGGCATAAGGGATCTGCTCGGCAAAGCGAATCAAAATATCCGACAGCAGCAGGCTGCGCAGCCCGGGCGTAAAAGAGGAAAATATTTCCCCCGCATGCAGATGAGCTTCTTTCTTCTCCCCGCTGTCTTCAATAAAGTAATATTGTACCAGCAAAGAGATGACCCCCACCACAAAGGCTATGCAAAAGGCTATCTTGATGCCTTTCACTTCTCCGTATAAACCGATTAAGATTCCCCCGATGATGGGTCCCAAAGCCATCGGAATGCGCCGTACCAGGGAGTGGAGAGTCACCCCCATGGTCCGCTTTTCCTTGCTGACTGCGCTGGCCACCAGGCTCATGACTGCTGGAAGGGAGACGGCGGACCAGGCGATAAAAAATATGCAACCGACGATTACGGCCTGCCAGTACGGAAATATAATAACAATCGCGTAGCCGAAAAGGGCAATAACCGTAAACAGCATCAGTGAGCGTTTATAGCCCAATTTATCGGATAGATATCCGCCGGGGAAAGAGTAAATGGCCCCCAGGAAATTCTGCATAGCGTTCATGAACCCGACGACAAACACTGTACCTCCCAACGCCACCAGGTAAAGGGGCAAAAACCTTTCCGCCATTCTTTCTCCCAGGCCTATTAAAATAACCATGATCAACATGGATAGGATACTGCTGTTTAGCGCGAAAAAACCTTTGATACGAGCCTTCAAATCCATTATATTCGCCTCTTTATGTTCACATTAGTCTTCTTCCAATACTTCTTTTACTAGTTCGCGCAGCCACATTTTGCTCTCTTGCAGGATATGGCGTCCCTTTTCGGTGATTTGATAATAAATACGGATCCTGCCTTCAACGTTAATCCTTTGCGCGCTTAGAAATCCTCCATTCTCCATTTGGTGAAGGACCGGGTATACTGTTCCCGGCCCCACCCGGTATCCGTGTCTCTTTAATTCTTCTATGATTTCCACTCCATAGATGGGAGCCAAAGCAGCATGATGCAGGATATGGATTCGTACAAACCCTGACAACATTTGTTTTATCAAACTATCACATCCTGATATCAGTATACGATATTGTACTTCGATATTATTATAGGCAACGGTGCAGCCCGGGTCAAGTGCGTCCCAAGTCGTGAAATTCAACTTTAAAAGGGGGAAAGTATTTGAACTGAGCAACCGATTTTGACAATATGAGGGTGTAATGCAGGAGGGCGTAGTCACATATCGTCCGAATGATTACGATATGTGGCTATGCCTATATTGTCGCCCTAAATTTAAAAACCGGCCAGGTAGGTGGCATATTTCAGCGGCCGTCGGAAGGCGTTTTTCATGTCGACTTGAGAGAGTTCGGTTTCCGTAGTCTTGCGTGGTTTTGAATTGACTTCGATCAGGTAGGGGCGCCCGTTTTGCCCCAGTCCGATATCCAGGCCCAGCTCACCGAAGAACTGGCCACTGCCCTTTTCGATGGCGAGCGCAATTTTATTGCACAACCCCTTGATCAGGAGCTTTTTCTCTTTTACTGCTTCTTCCTGGTGGTAAAGATGCTTTAAAACCTTATGACTCTGGGTCGCGGTCCCTCCCCTGGCCATATTGGCGACAGCGCTCTTGCCGGGGGCTATGCGTACAAACTCTTTGCCTATCTGCCATTTGCCCGTAGAATTCTTTTGATATACAATCCTCAAATCAAAAATAGATCCCCGGTACGTGCTTAGATTCAGCCCCTGCTGTACAATGTAGGACCGGCCTTTTCTAAACCCACCGGTTTTCTCAAGCAGGTCCAGGGCATTTTTGGCTTGACCTGGCCGGCGGCGCGCCCCGTAAGTAGTATAGTGTAATTTACCGGGCCCCTTGGTCCTCACTCGGATTATGCCAGAACCCAAACTGCCATTAGCCGGTTTTAGAAATAATGTTTTGTATTTGGCCAGCATGGTTTCCAGGGTGAACTGATCCAGCAGATGGGTTTCGGGAAGGAAGGGCTTAAGATCAGCAACTTGGGACAACATCCGATGCACTTCCCATTTGTTCAGAAAAGAAGGATTGAAATAGCGCTGCTGGGTAAGGCTCATCAAACGCTCCCTGGTTGTCTTAACCTTTTCTCGCTCTTCGTCATTGCGGGAAGCAAGGCGGTCATACACCACATCGGGGAGTGCATAGACACCAGGCACCCAGTATCCTCTGCCACCGTAAGATGAACTGTAGACATAACCCCTCACGGTTGATCTCTCCCAATTCACCGAATCTGCCGTAAACATATATATCTGACCGGGCATTTCCCGCGCAATTCTACTGAGCATCATGAGCTCGGCTTGCAGACCGGTGGGATCATAGACCGCCCGGTTGGGAAGACCGGAAGCAAAAATGCCAATGGTGGGGCCCAGGTGGATGGTGTTTTTCCCGGCATCATAACGAACCTGCATTCTCCGGTTTTTCTGGATATGCAGTGCCGCCCGCAAATCCGGTGAGAGCATGTACGATCCGCGTTGGGTTTTTCCAATTATCACTTCTGCCGGTAATATGATGCTTCCAACCCTGATCATCACTTGAGAAGGTACTGTTATGCCCAGTCTTATGGCAAGCTTCATTGATAAAATAATTGTGCCGCGAATAATCATCCTGCTCCTTCGCTGTTTTATCAACAATTGGTATATCATATGACATCCAGGCATACCTTGTTATCATTTCTAACCAGGTGCCTATTTGCCGGAGATCCAAATTAAAAAGCCATGCAAACGTGCATGGCTTAAGACTTCTTCTCCCCGGGAGATATTAGGTTTTTGGCCCGCTGCTATTTTTCGGATCTGGCGGAATGTTCCGGTGAGGAACGACGGCTATTGATAACACCGATTAACCCGGGGATCAGGCTGATGATAATAATTCCAAAGATCACCATGGTAAAGTTCTGCTCCACAAAAGGTATATTGCCAAAGAAATACCCGCCCGTTATAAAGAGCAAGACCCACAAGGTGCCCCCAACCAGGTTATATACAGCAAACCGCCCGTAATGCATCTTGCTGATGCCGGCTACAAAGGGGGCAAATGTCCTTATGATAGGAATAAACCTGCTGATGATTATGGTTTTTCCCCCATGGCGTTCATAGAAGTGATGGGTCCGTATCAAGTATTCCTTCTTAAAAAGTCTGGACTTTTCTCGTTCAAAGACTTTGGGCCCTACCCAGCGGCCGATCTGGTAGTTGACCATGTTGCCGGTTATGGCGGCCGTCATCAGAACAATGGTAATCAGGACAATATTGATATCGCCACTGGCAGCCAGGGAACCGATAACGAAAAGGAAGGAGTCCCCGGGCAGAAATGGAGTTACCACCAGACCCGTTTCGCAAAAGATAACCAGAAATAGGATTAAGGTGGCCCACACCCCGTATCTATGGATTATTTCAATGAGATGGTGATCCAGGTTTATAACAAAATCGGCTGCAGTTAGTAAGATATCCACTCAATATGATCCTTTCAAAATTAATCCCGGGCCCTGCCTTCCATATTGATTTAATATATCAAATATTACTACATAAGCTTTTATGTCTTCCAGTAGCCGCGTTTAGGACCATGTATTATGGTAAAGTCATGCCGCATCTATTCTCCGATTTGATTTCAAGGTATTTAGCGCCATGATGCAGCCGGTAAGCCAAACTCCGGCCGCCGCATAGCCGGCCAGAACGTCGCTGGGATAGTGGACGCCTAAATATATACGACTGATTCCTATTCCCAGTACCAGCAGAACGATAACCACAATGCCCATATAAACCATTTTACTGGTTTTAAAGTACGACCACAGCAAAAAAGCCAGCATACCGTAAAAAGCCAAAGAGGCCATGGCGTGACCACTGGGGAAGCTGTATCCGCTGGCTTGCACCAGGCTTATTATGTCAGGCCGGGGACGGTGAAAAGCCAGTTTCAGCAGGTAATTCATGAGAAATGCGCCGCCGAGCGCTATAGTCAACATCCCCGCATCCCAGTATAAGTTTTTATAGTATACTAGACCGGCGATGACCAGCAGGGCCAGACCGATCATAACCGTGGCCGATCCCATCTCCGTAAGCAGCTTCATTAGCTCGGTTGCCCGGGGGCCGCTGTAAATTGTTATAAAAGCGGTTATGTTCTGGTCAAATTGGCCCAACACCTGCTCCAGCAGGTCTTCGGCCAGGTTGTAAAACAATATGAAACAGGCCAAACCCATAAACATTCCAAGGCTCAGGTAGCTGCCCAACTTTTTTCCCGATGTTTTTACCCAGGAGAAGACGATTTTTATCACCACCCTAACTTATTAACCACTATCAAGTATAGCAGGTATTTATTAAAACCGGATTAGAATGCCGAACCAGATTTCTTCTGAAAGAGCTCTCCTTTATATTAAATCAGAACAATATTCCCCGGTGCCAGTAATCATGTTTATCCGTTATTCCGGTTGATTCAACTTTTTCAATAGCCAGGCCATATTCTGCCCCAGCACCTCCATCGTTTTCATGCCCTCCAGATCGTTTGACACCTCGCCTTTTTCCCGCCCGATGCCTATGTTCCAATAACTTGAACCGGGCACGATCATCTCGCTGATAAAAAACAGGTGGTTTATGGAATCAACCGTATGAATAGCTCCTGCCCGTCTCGCCACAGATACGGCCGCACCCACTTTTCGTTTCAGCAGCTGGCCGTTGCCCATGGCTACATAGCCGGCCCGTTCAATAAGCCCCTTCATTTCTGCGGTCATATCCGAAAAATAAGTGGGGGATCCCAGTATTATCCCGTCCGCTTCCAGCATTTTATCGAAGCACTGGTTAAAGTAATCATTCTTTACCGAACAGTGCTTGTCCAGATTTTCTCGGCATTTCATGCAGGCGGTGCATCCCCTGACCTTTTTCCCGGCCAGTTGAATCAGTTCTGTTTCAATGTCCTCTTTTTCAAGTTCTTCAAAGACCTTGCGGATAAGTATGGCCGTATTGCCGTCTTTCCTTGCACTTCCGTTAATTCCCACCACTTTCATACGCTAAACCTCCTTGCTTCCACGCTCTAAACCGGTGTTTATACCCATGTAATCCCCCGCATTTTATCGCCTTAAACAAGCCGGGGGAAGGTGCTAAATCGCACATTTATGCTTAATTAGCGAAGAAATAATTGAACTTTTCTACGAATATAGCACGTAAGCTCCAGGAATACTAGCAAGGAAATATCATCAGAAAGGTCCAGGAACTTGAAAGAACGTTTAAGTCAATACCAGGCGGTTATGATTACAAGCGGCCTTTTGCTCATGCCGGTCATTTGAAATATGCCCCTGTTGGTGTTTGGCGGGACCAAACACGATGTCTGGATTTCGGCTTCACTGGCCGTTGTCATGGGACTGTTGGGCGGTTATGTTATGATAGCGCTCGGCCTCAGATACCCTTCTCAAACCCTTATTCAATACATTCAGCAGATCCTGGGTAGGTGGCCGGGAAAGTTTTTGGGCTTTATCTATATAGGTTTTTTTATACTGATGGCTTCGATTTCAGCCCGCGACTTCGCGGAACTTCTTTTGAATTACACTTCGGAGACGCTGCCCATTTCAATCTATTTAGGAGTAATCATATTGACGGCTGCCTACGCCCTGTTTACAGGCTTGAGTTCTATTGGCCGCCTTGCCGAACTCGCCGTTCCCTTTATTCTCATCGTGATTATTTTCGGAATAATTGCCAGCTATCCAAACGCCAACTATTTACCTTCATTACCTTTAAAACATGATTTTAAATATTTATTTAATGAAGCATTGCTTGAACTGCCCTCATTGGGAATGGCTTCTTCGCTGCTTATTCTAATTCCCATGCTGCATGAAAAAGCCCGGGCTAAAAGAAATTTATTGATATCAATAGCTATTGCGGGTGCGGCTACTATATTGGTGGCCACCATAGTAGTTGGAGTTTTAGGTCCTTATGAGACTACCTCCATTAACTATCCCTTCTTTTTCACTTTTCAACAGATTACCATCTTACCATCAATTCCTCACTTTGATATGTTCTTTATATTCGCATGGATAAGTGTAAGTTTCTTAACTATTTCCATTTATTACTACATAACCGCAGTTTCAATACAACAGTTGTTCGGTAAAAATAGCTATCGACCTTTCATAGCGCCAATAGGTGTCCTGATTATCGTCACGGCCATTTTTGCTTATCCCACTTTCCACGAGTTCAAGCAATTCTTGCAGCTCAACCGGGTAGGTATTGCCGCAATCCCTTTGGACTTTTTCATACCGTCAATCCTATTACTGCTTTCTTGTTTCAAGCATGCTCACCATCAAAAAACCAAAGGAAGGCTGCAGGGATGATTCCATTCATTAGCTTTTGCCAATACACTGATAATATATCTCCTCCAGCCTGGTTATAGCGTCCTCTATTCTGTATTTGCCGCGTACTATTGCACAGCTTTCCATGGACAAGCTGTCCCAATATTCCTTATCACTGGCCAAAGCTTTGATTTGCTTCACGACCTCATTATTGGGCAGTACGTCTATATATCCGCAGCGCAGGTAAATAATATCCTCAAAATTGTCTTTATTTATGATCCCGTACAGGCCCCTGGGAAATGTGGCCAGGACCGGCCTTCTACAGGCCATGGCC
Organism: Syntrophomonadaceae bacterium; assembly: GCA_040217815.1. Classification (GTDB taxonomy): domain Bacteria; phylum Bacillota; class Syntrophomonadia; order Syntrophomonadales; family Syntrophomonadaceae; genus UBA5314. Next base: position 10,065 of record JBEHWI010000007.1, read on the forward strand.
TCCGTGGCCGCCATATCGCAGGATGCCACAAGGTCGGCCATGGCCAGGAAAGGCCGTACATCCATGTGCATACCCACCGTGGAAATTTTGAGTCCGGGATGCTTGGCGCACAACAACTGGCTTTTTTCTTTTACGTCAGGCATATGAGGTCCATCGCCGACCAGCATGAGATTCAGTCCTCCCAATTCACCTGATATAGCCGGGGCCAAATCTAGCAGCTTGAAGACGGCCAGTCCTTTTTCATCAGCAAACCGGCTTACGTAAGCTATGGTAAACCAGTCCGGGTTCAGGCCGTAAAAGCCCAGTTTGCAGGGTGTCCTGGCCAGCGGATAGAAGTGGCTGAAATCTAGACCGTTCCGGATTATGCTTACTTTTTCCGGCTCAGCCGCACGCTTTGATAAAAAATCGGCAACCCCCTGGTCGACTGCTACAATCCGTCTTATACTCCGGCTTATTTCGCACCCCTGAGGCGATCTATCGATAAAATCGTCATACAAACCGTGCATGGTCACGATTAAGGGCTTGCGCAGCTCCCCGGCCAGCTTAAAGCCTCTGTATATCGAGTCAAAGGGGTGGGCATGAATGATATCCGGATCAAAAACAGCCGCCTTCTGTAAAAGTTCATTTTCCCCGATGAAATATTGAAAAGCCTCATCCCTGCTTTTTATTTTGGCTAAATAGTAAGGCGAAATGCTCATTGACTGTAGAAAAATCTGATGGGATCTGGCCAGCAGCCCGTTTACAAACAAAGCAATATGATTCTCAAGTCCGCCGAAATGTAATTTATCGACTAAAAGCATTATCTTCATCGCCGTAATCACCGCCTAGATTGTGAAAGTCCCCACGTCATAGGAAAGTGAAAGCTCTTCCGGTCTGTCTACATGACCGGTATAGTCCTCTTATTATCCGGTTTTTACTTTCTTTAGCAGTCGAAGCATATCCTGAGCTCTGTGGTTATAGGTGTGCTTGCTGTACACTTGGGCCTGGCCCTGTCGGGCAATTTTCTCTCTGGCTTCCGGGTGGGAAAGATAGTAAGCAGCCAGGTGCAGGGTTTCCTCCGGGCTTTTCGACCAGACCAGGTGTTTGTGGTTTTCAAACAGGTTTTCAATAGCGGGCGTCCATTGGGTTAAGTAGAAAGCCCCGCAGCCTAAAATTTCAAAAGTACGCATACTCATCATGGTCGGGGAATTATCAACTGAATGTATTCCCAGGACAATCTTGCTGGAAGCGTAGGCGGTTCGGGTCTGTTCATAGTCCAACCACCCGCCGTAGAAATTGGAATCGGTGAAAAACCTCCGGCTCGCATCAACCCACCATTCATTGCCGTATATTTTTACAGAGAGCTTTCTTTCCACCAGCGGTCTCAGGATGATATCTATCCCCACTTCACGAGCGTCAAAGCGGCCGAAATTGGTCCCGATAAACATCAGATCACTTCTCAATCTCGGATCAGCTTGCACACGGTGATGAAAGGACGGAAGACAGGCAAACATCAGTAAATGCGCCTCAATTCCATGCGCATTGTATAGATCAAGACACTCCTGGGCGGTGGTAAACACCATTCTACAACTTCTGCCATAAGGAAGAGACAGCGATTCAAAGAAAGGGGGATCCTCGCGCGCCCAGTAAATATGGGGAATATCAAATTCAGCCAGGATCTTAACCAAACTGTCCCAGAATTGCCACCATCCTCCGTCACTGACTACGAAGTCAGGATTGGCATTCGATATTAGCGCCGGTAAACACCCGGGGTCGTTTTGATATAATGACTGCATATCCAGCATTTCCACCTCATGCCCGCATTCCTGAAGAGCCTTTCCCAGACCATGTGTAACCAGGGGAAAGATGGTGGTAAAGAGAAATTTCATTTTTACTCCTTTCTTCAAAAGCCTCGGTTTGAAATACAGTCAAAATTCCAAAAATTCGCAAACCGTTGGGGAAACCGGACTTTTGTACTCCTTAACCCATTGTTTATGCAGTTTCCCCCGCCCCTCCTCCGCTGGTTTGCCTCCCTCAAAAGGTCCTCTAGATATTTATACGGCAAGTTCAAGCATTTTGACATACCAGGTTAGAATCCCCACCCAGTTTTTCCGCTTATGAAATATGAAAAGCAGGATGGGCTGGTTCATAATTTCTAAAAGTCCGGAGTGAACCTTTGCGAATTTTCATCAATAGAATGGTATATGATCCGCCAACTGGTCCTTGAGGAAAGTTTTAGAGGAAAATTACAGGGCCAGGTTATAGCGGATGGGCCGCACCTACAGTCCTGTTTTGTACGGGTACACTGCGGTAGGGGCCGCTGCAACCATTGGTTAAGGACGGGGTCCATCAGGTAAAGGGGGAGCACAGAATGACAGCGGTTACATTAAGGCCCAGCCAGAGCGCTTACATCAGTTCCTGGTATCCTGAGCAAAATTTCTCCTCCAGCAACACCTTGTTCGCAGGGCGTTTTATGCAGGAGGGAGACATCTACCGCTCCCTGCTGCAATTCAATTTAGACAATATTCCGCTCGTTGCTGCCATTCATAACGCGTGGTTAAATCTGAACATGTATAACAACCAGGTTGGCATGGGTGGAGCTCATATCCGGGTTCAACGCCTCTTTAACCGCTGGTCTCAAGGTGTCGTGAACTGGATTAACCAGCCCAGTACCGGTCCCGGTGGCTTTGACAGAGTTTGGGATGGATCGGTTTATATCGCCCCATCCGCTTCCAATGGTTTAGTAAGCATTGAACTGGGCGATCTGGTTAAAGGGTGGGTTGATGGTTCAGTTCCCAACTATGGTGTGCAGCTGGCCGGTAATGAACTCGAAAACAGCCTGTTTGGATTTTGGAGTCCCAATTATACCTTCAGCTATGCCGGACCCAGCTTGACTATCGACCTGGACCTGGGATTGGTGGGCATCTACGATCGGCAAAACCTGCTTATACCAGGCCCACCGGCCAGGCCTAGTGCAGCATGCGCGCCCATTGATTTGAGCCCCCATCGCCTGGCTACCTTTTTGCTGCACAACACTTCTTCTTCGATCAAGGTTGAAGCCAGGCTTGAGGTGGGAGAGGGAGCGAAGTTTAAAGCAGCCGGACCATGGCACTCGCTTGAAGCGTACGGCAGTCCGGGAGCTTCTATAGCTCTATCCACTGCTTATCCCACCGAGCGGGCCCGCGTTCAATTGCGGGGAGCGGGAGGCGAAATTGTAATTATTACTCCCTTCAGCCGGGAATAGTATTTTCAGTTTAAAAGGTTCACCTATGAACCAGATTGGGGCATGAACAGGCCAAAGAAAAGGAAAGCTAATTAAAAACCCTGGAGGAGTGCAAATGGAGCAACCATTTCTTCAAAATACCGATGGAAAATAGGGGTATCTCACGACGCGCCTCTCACCAGCACCGAGCTGGGCAGGCTATGGCGCTCCCTGTCCTATTGCTCAATGTTGAAATGTATCTACCACCATTTTGCCAATCATTTACATGATGCCTACCTCCATCAAATTTTTGATGAAGGCTTCGCAATGCTGGATACGCGAATCAGACAAACCACCGAGCTGTTAAAAAGCGCGGCCTATCCCCTACCTTTGGGATTCAGTGAAGAAGACGTCGATCTCAATGCTCCACGACTGTACTCGGACCTGTTCTATTATTACTACACCTTCACCATATCGCAGATAGATGTATCCCTGGGCGGAATGAACCTGGCCGCCGCCACCCGGGGCGATGTGCGCGAGTTTTATACCAAAAGCCTGGAAGCGACGATGAGATACTTTAATACCTTCAATGAGTTGATGCTGCAAAAGGGTTTATACATCCGTCCCCCGTTTATCAGTACTGCCGGTGAAAAAGATTATGTTGACCGGCAGAGCTTCCTGCGTGGCTTCCTGGGTGAGCGCCGTCTCCTGCTTGCTGCAGAAATCGAACAGCTTTTCCTGGGGTATAGAAACAACGAGGTGGTCGCGGAGCTTTTGACCGGCTTCAGTCAGGTAGTAAAAACCGAGCAGGTGAGATCCTTCCTGAACAGAGGAGTAGCTATCGCCAGAAAGCACATTGACATTTTCACAACTGTTATGGAAAAAGAGAACCTTCCACTGCCGTCGCATGGTGAGGAGGCAGTGACCGATTCAACTGTTTCGCCCTTCTCAAAAAGGTTGATGATGAACCATGTAATAGCCCTGTCCCAGATCGGGATAGGAAACTACGCCACCGCTATGGCTTCCAGCACCAGGCACAACCTCAGCACCGCCTTCGCCAGGCTAATCATGGAATCGGCCAATTATGCAGAGGACGGTTTGAATATCATGATAGAAAACGGCTGGTTTGAGGAGTCGCCGCGTCATATCGACCGGCGCGATCTGAGAGATAAAATGAAGCATTGAGGCAATATTCCTTAAACTAATCCTGACAGTTATTTCATGACCTAAACCTTCATGGATGATGCCAGTGCTTTTGCGTAGCAAACATTATAGCGTCGCACATGCACACATTTACATGCAGGAATAGGTTGCGCTGAGCAGTTGATAAGAGCGCCCTTTAAAAATTCAGAGTATTTTAATTTATTTTAAATGTATTTGCTCATTTAACGGCCTGGGGTTATTGCGCTTTTTGCGCAGTTTGCGCAGTTTGAAGAACCATCTTATTATAAACAGAAGAGCGGCAACACTTAGTACTACAATTGCCAGTATTTTTAAGACCTTCAGGACCATGTCGCCCCAACTATCCTGAACCGGCTTGGAAGATGAATTGATGAGGTATATGGTACCCAGGTCGGCATACATAAGGCTGCTTGAGCTGTTCAGGTGCAGTTTTACAAGCAGATCCGGCTCTTTAAAAGGATCATTGTCCACTGTTTCATAATCAATCGCTATTTCCTGCGGGTTCATCCCTTTGGGGAGCAGCCGCTTTAAGTTCAAGTCCTGGTGCTGATTCAAAACATCCTGAATCAATAAAGCTTGTCCACCGGGGGGAACCGCTGGAACGATGTTGGTTTCCACAAATTCGTTAAAACCGTAGTCAAAAAGGGCTATGGTGTCTTTGTAGTCCGCGTAATTATCGCTTTTCATGACCACGACAATAAGCTCGCGGTCCCCGCGCCGGGCCACCGTTACCAGAGTATTCTTCGATTCCTGGGTGTATCCGGTCTTGCCCCCGACTACTCCGTCATAGTAATAGCGGTTGGTGGTCAGCATCCGGTGCATTGACCACAGGTCCCGGGCTTCGGTTTTCTTGTTGGTGGGGGGAATGGTGTAGCGCACCGTGCCTATTATTTCCCTGAACTTATCGTATTTTAAAGCGTCCCGGGTTATCATAGCCATGTCATAGGCGGTGCTTAAATGGTTGGGGTCGGGCAAACCGTTGGGATTTATAAAGTTGCTGTTTAAGGCTCCGGCTTCTCGGGACCGCTGGTTCATCAACCGGGCAAAACCAGCCAGGCTGCCGCCGATATTCTCGGCGATGCCGTTGCAGGCCTCGTTGGCGGAAGGCAGCATGGCCGCCATCATGGCCTGTTCCAGGGTGATCTGCTCGCCTTCCTCCAGGGCAATGTTGGATGATCCGTTCTTTATGTTGTTGGCCGCTTCAGAGGACATGGTTATGTAGTCATTCAAGCAGCCGTTTTCCAGAGCCAGCAAGACAGTGAGTATTTTAGTTATAGACGCCGGGTAGAGCTGCATGTGCATAGATTTCTCATACAAAACCTGCCCGGTTTTGGCATCCATCAAAACCGCCGATTCTGAAGCAACTTCAGGGGGTTCAACCTGAGCAACCGCTTGACTGGGAAAAAGGCCAAATAAGATAAAAGCCGCCAGCAAAATAGCAATATACCTTTTCACAATTAGTTTTCCATTCCTATGTTAAGTATTATCTGCCAACCGTACCGGTCACTAGATATTTGTACTGAATATTTGTACTAGATAATTGTAATTGATAAACATCCATATATCCAAGCAAAAAAAATCCGGCCCGAGACTACCGGATTTTGTTGCACTGCGGGGTAAAACAAGTGAGTTTGGGAACGATTCTCAACTCACTCTCACTTTTTGCGAAACTCGGCAATATAGGGCAGGTTGCGGTATTGTTCATTGTAGTCCAGGCCGTATCCAACCAGGAAACGATCCGGCATTACAAAGCAGCGGTAGTCAATTTTTATGGGAAGCAGCCGGTCTTTGGATTTATCAAGCAGGGTGCAAATCTTCAAACTGGCCGGTTTATCCATTTCCAGGCGCTGGCATACGTAGGCCAGAGTGAGTCCGGTTCCGATCAGGTCTTCTACCAGCAGCACATGCCGTTCTCCCAGATTCAGGTCCAGGTCTTTTTTGATCCTGACCACCCGCGGTTTGTTTTCGACACCGGGTGAAACACCTATGGAAAGAAAATCGATGGAAAGAGGCATGGTCAGGCGGCGGGTCAGGTCGGCCACGAAGTACAGGGAGCCTTTCAGAACGCTCACAATGATCAGTTCCCGGCCCTGATAATCCTTGTTTATCTCTTCGGCGATCTCCGCGATCCGGTTTTGAATCTGTTCCTCGGTAAAGACAATTTTACCAACACCCACTCTTATTCATCACTCCCCCTGATGCCAAACCTGTTTACCAGGCTGTAGAAGTCGCTTTTAAATACTATATTGATATTGGTTCCCGGGTATAGTTTCTTTAAAAGCTGCACCTTTTTCTTCTTATCAGAAACGTACTTTTGTTCCATGGTGGTCAACTCAATATAAGTGTCAAACCTGGGCAGGTAGAAGTCCGGTTTAAAAGCCAGGGTGATATTTCCTTCCGTATCCCACTTGATCGGGAAGGTGCGCGGTTCGTACTCCCATTCGATATTGTGCATGGTAAGTATTTGAGCGAATTCTTCTTCAGAAGCATTCTTAAATACCACCGCCCGGTCCTTATTTTCCTGCGGCTCCTCCAGGGAGTGCATGAAATTCTGACGGTTTTGAGCCATAAAGTAAAGTAGGGAGGCCCCTTCCTCGATTCCCAGATGATCCGTGTTCAGGGTGGCGTGATACAGCAGGGGATCGTCCCAGTCCTTGCCGTAGAGGGTCGCTATATAGCGCTTGTGTTTACGGTCGGTCAATTCCAGGAATCTTTGTGCATCGCGTTTTTCCAGGCTATGGGTCTGCATTATACGCTCGGTTCGCACTTCCGGTGAAGCCACTATTTTTATGTGCAGAGCCTCGGGATGGTCGGCAAATATTATTTGTGCTCCCAGGCCAAAAACCACCGCCGCTTGTTCGTCAATAAAGGCCTTGAGCCTACTTTCCAGGTGCTGGGCAAAGCTTACGCCCTGGGAGGACGGTGTAAGAAAAAAGCCGGGGCTTTCGGACAGCATGTGCAATTCGTGTTTACTGGCCACTTCCGGCATCCATTTATTCATTATCAGCTCCCGGGTTATGAGCAGCAGTTCCATTTTTTCAGCAAGGAGTTCGGCTATTTCTTTGCCCTGGCTTCCGGTCTGTCTGGAAATCGTGATAAACAAAGACAGGTCACCCCGTTCATCATTTCGTTTGGCAATGCCCCGATCGGGGAAAATGCTTCATCGGTGTTTATGTGAATTCTCTTTTATCATATCATGGTTTTTAACCATCAGCTAATCTCGCCCTAGCAGTCTCCAGCTCTCCCCAGAAAGCCGGTATATTCGGTCTTTTAATATGTCTTTAAAAAGCTCGCATTTTTTATATAGTTGGACTTAAATCAACGCCATTCCCTACTATCGTCCTACAACGCCCCACAGGCTCCTATATCCGGTTTGATAACTTCAATTTTGTCATGTATATTAGGAATAAGCTCCAAGGAACTCCTAAGGTGGATTACCTACAGAGCCGGAACACGGAAACGGAACAGGACAACGGAAAATAAGTACCGGTGAATGCAAGTTCACTATATCAAAGAGGATCAAAGAAAGTGGTTTATGGCAGGTCTGACAGCCATCGAAGGGTTTACGAAGTCGAAGGATTGAGTAAAAACGGAAATGACGTAAAGCTGTTGTAGACGACGAGTAAGTGAAAACCTGTTGGATGAAGGGCTTATAGGAAGTTGGTTAATGGGAAACGGAAGTAGAAGGCGATGGAGGTAGGAAGTTGAGAAAGGTTCGTTGGAGCTTTTAATATCCCCAGGATAAAGCAGGTGGAGAAATCCATCTGCTTTGTCTTTACTCCGGAAACCGCTCCTTCCCCCCAATGCTGAAACACAGAGTTCTCAGTTCACGGATGCCCGAAAATAATTCCTTTATATTCAGATATATTTCGCCAAAAATCCCCTTATTTTAGTTATATAATATAAACTATATTCTGGATATAAACACAGTCGTAACCATATTATGCCGTTTAAAGGTTTTTTAGGGGTTTTATGGCGCCGTCAGGGCTCCAAACCTAGGAGATTGGTCCTCTTTTTGTGCACAATTGCTCTGTGCTAAATTGTTTCTAACAAGTACGGCATTTATTACAAATTGAGACTTCGTATAGCAAAGATGTTGCGGGGTAAAATTATAGGGAGGGTCCCCTATTGGATCAAAGCCTTTTCAATCCAAACGATGAGTCATTGCTTCATGAAAAGCGTCTTTTTGCCCGGGCCTTCTACTCCAGCCCTATCATGATGGCGATAATCAGCATAAAGGACGACTGTTATGTTGAAGTCAATCAGAGCTTCCTGGAAACCCTTGAATTGGACCGGGAATCAGTTTTGGGGCAATCACCCGGCTCTTTCAAAATGTGGCTTGATGATAAAGAATTAGATAAAGCCAAACAGGAATTAATACAAACCCGCCGCTTGGAACTAAAAAATTCGCATATCCGAACCGGCTCGGGCAGAATCATCAGTATCCAGATCTGGGCCGAGCTGATAACTATTGATGGGGGTGAATTCTGCCTGGTCAATCTGCAGGATTCCACCGAGCACGCCCTGGCCGCCGAAAAACTCCACCTCAACCAGCGCCGCCTGGAGGCTTTGGAAACCCTCAACCAGATGTCTGACGCATCGACCGAGGAAGTTATTGAGTTTGCCTATAGAGAAGCCATCGAGCTCACCAAAAGCGATATTGGCTGGTTGGGTTTTGTCAACCAGGATGAAACTGAAATGTGTGTTTCCTCATGGTCGGACAGTGGAGCAACCAAATGCACCATGTCCAATATAAAACGCTGTTATCAGATTGCCCAGGGCGGGCTCTGGGCACAGGCTATACGCGAGCGCCGCCCTATTATCATAAATGATTACGCAGCCTCCTACTTCAAAACACTGCCATTAGGCCATGTAAAGATAAGCCGTTTCCTGATTGTACCAATATTCGATAGGGACCGTATTGTTTCGGTTATATCAGTCGCCAATAAATACGAGGACTATGATGAATCAGACATAAATCAGCTCCGGCTCTTGATAGGCGGCCTTTGGAGAAATATCCTGCGCCGCCAGGCAGAAGAGTCCCTCCGCCAGTCCGAAGAATGCTTCTCCAAAGCCTTTCGCTGCAACCCGGATTTGATGGCCTTGAGCACCTTGAATGAGGGGCTTTATCTGGAGGTCAATGATTCGTTTTTAAGATTGACCGGTTACGAACGCCATGAAGTTATCGGCCGTACCGCCCTTGATTTGAACATATGGGCTTTCCCCGAGCAGAGAGACTATTTGGTGAAGCAGATCACAGAACACGGCAGCATCAAAGATTTCGAACTGCAGCTACGTGGAAAATCCGGAGAAATCAGGTGGTTTTCGTTGTCAGGTGAAATATTGAACATTGGCGGGAAACCACATCTATTAAACACCACCCGGGATATAAATGAAAAGAAACGCTATGAAAAAGAAATAGCACGGCTGGAACGGCTGCACCTGGTGGGAGAAATGGCGGCCAGCATTGGCCATGAGGTCAGAAATCCCCTAACCGTTGTACGTGGATTTTTGCAGATGCTGGGCCTCAGAGAAGACTATGCCAGGCACCAGTCGTATTTCACGCTCATGATTGAAGAATTGGACCGGTGCAACGAAATAATCACCGAATTCCTGAGTCTGGCCAAGGATAAGAATGTCGATCTTAGACCTAAATACCTTGATTTGATTGTAAAGGCTCTCTACCCGATAATAAGGTCGGATGCCAATCATCAAGAGATCAATATTAAACTCGAACTGAATAAACCTCCAGCGCCATTAATAGATGAAAATGAGATTCGTCAACTGATCCTGAATCTGGCCCGCAACGGGTTGGAATCTATGCCACCGGGGGGAACCCTGACCATAGGCACCGGGTTTGAGGATGGCAGCATTATCTTGTTCGTAAAGGATGAAGGCCGGGGATTCAATCCCGAAATGCTGGACAAAATCGGAACTCCCTTTCTCACCACCAAGGAAAACGGCACCGGTCTTGGCCTGGCCGTATGCTACAGCATTGCCGCGCGCCATCATGCCAAAATCGACGTCGAGACCACCCCGCAAGGCACCTGTTTTACGGTAAGGTTTCCCCTGCCCCATGAGGAGTAAAATATATAGTCGCCCCCGCAACTTTGGCCTCGTTTAAATTTCTTGTAATACTGCCCTTCTTGAGCCCCTTCAAATTTATTATTCTATCAAGAACATATTCAGTAGACTATCCCCTAAAACTAAGAACTGTAAATCAACCTGTCTAACCAAGGTATAATGAATGCATCTGCTCACGATTTGTAACTAATGGGAGTCTAACTATGGCTGACCAGATTCACCCCAACCTAATACTGGCCCGTTTTCCGGCCCTTACGCATCGCAATTACCGGCTGTTCTTTTTTGGGCAGTGTATATCCCTGATCGGCACCTGGATGCAGAGTATTGCTCAGGCCTGGCTGGTCCTGCAATTGACCCAATCAGCGCTCAAGCTGAGCCTGGTCAGCATGGTCCAGTTTTTGCCCATGATGCTCTTCGCCCTTTATGCCGGTACTCTGGCTGATAGGCTCCCCAAGCGCCGGGTGCTCATTTTCACCCAGACCTGCCTGTGTTTGCTGGCTGCCATCCTGGCCTCCCTCACCTATTTTAAAATAGTCCAGTACTGGCAAGTTCTGTTTATGGCCTTCCTTCTGGGTCTGGTAAACACCCTGGATGTGCCCGCCCGGCAGTCTTTTGTTGTTGAATTGGTCGGGAAAAATGACCTGATGAACGCCATCGGACTTAACTCCAGCATCTTTAACCTGGCCAGGATACTGGGACCCTCTATAGGAGGATTGTTGATCGGACTGGTGGGCATAGCTGCCTGTTTTTACATCAATGCTATCAGCTATTTGGCCGTTATTGCCTGCCTGTGGCTGATCGATACCCCGCTAAAAAAGGCTTCGGGAGAGGAAACCGGTGCAACGGGCCACCCGTTTGGTGAGATCCGGGCAGGAATACGTTATATAGCAGGACAGAGAATCATCAAACACCTCCTGGTTTTGCTGGCCTTTATAAGCATTTTTGTAATCAACTTCAACGTGCTCATCCCAGTTTTTGCCCAGCAGAACCTGGGGCAAAACGCTGCTGGATACGGCCTTTTGATGACCTGTATGGGCCTGGGTTCGTTTGTCGGCGCCTTGAACATCGCCGCCCGGAGCCAGTCCGGGCCCAGCCTTAAATACCTGATCGGCGGAGCGTTTGGCGCGTCGTTGTTTACACTGCTGCTCGGTTTGGAAAGAAACTATCATCTGGCCTGTTTAACCCTGGTATTGATGGGCTTTTGCGTAACCGTATTCACCGCCCTGGTTAATTCGACCATACAATTGAATTCAGCGGACAATATGAGGGGCCGGGTTATGAGTGTCTACTCGCTGGTGTTTCTGGGGGTAACCCCTATCGGCAGCCTTTATGCCGGGAATATCACTGAGCGCGCGGGCGCCCCGTTCTGCATGATCGTAAGCGGTGTGATCGGGATCGCGGCAACCTCATACTCAATGATGGTTTTAAAGAGAAACCGAGATAAAGGGAAGGCCGAAAGTGAAACCGCTTGAGGGAGCCATTCTGCATACCGCCCCATGGCCGCTTATCTCTTGCTCTATCTCTTTACTACGGTCAGGAAGCAGCCGGCGCTTATCATACTATCCCTGGTCTTGGCGGTAATAAGTGCGATTCCCGCCTTGATGGCGGTTATCTTTCCATTCTGGTCCACTGTCGCTACTGATCGGTCGCTGGACTTCCAGGTTATCTCCCGGTTGCTGGCGTTAGCGGGATAGAAGGTAACTTTGAGGGTTAAATTGGAACCGGCCGGAAGGGAGATTTTGGTTCTGTCCAGTTTGATCGAGGAGACCGCCACTTCGCCCACCGTTACCTCACAGGCGGCGGTTTTACCCCCTTCTATGGTTGTTGTGGTTATCAGTGCCGATCCGGCCTTTTTACCGGTTACTTTTCCCTGGTCGTCTACCTCGGCCACCGCCGGGTTGCTCGATCTCCATTTCAGTTTCCGGTTGGCATTGGCGGGACTAACTGCAGCCTGGAGCGTTACACTTGACCCAACCGCTAGGTTAAGCCTGGTCTTGTCCAGAGACACCGATTCGGCCGGGATATTGAAGACCGACACCGTGCAGGTGGCGGTGAGGTTTTTGTCTTTGCTAGTAGCGGTTATTACAGCGGTTCCTACTTTTTTACCGGTGACCTTTCCGGCCTCATCCACTGAAGCCACTTTGGGATCGTTGGACTGCCATCCGACCTTTTTATTGGTGGCTTCCTCTGGACCGATGGTTGCTGCCAGGGATTCGGTCGAGCCTACTGCAAGGGAAATATTGGCCTTGTCCAGCTTAATTGAAGTTGCCGGTATATAGCTCACCTTCACCATACAGATGGCTGAATGCCTCCCGTCCTCGGTTTGGGCGGTTACCGTCGAGTTTCCTTGCCCGACGCCGGTCAACCGGCCGTTTTTGTCAACCGAAACCACCAGAGAGTCGCTGGATTCCCACCTTATTTCCTGATTGGAGGCGCCGGCAGGTTTAATCGTGGCTTCCAATTGAAAAGTATCGTCTACACCGATGGTAAGGTTGGTCTTGTTCAAGCGGATCGAAGAAACCGCCACGTAGCCGACCGTTACCAGGCAGGTGGCAGTTTTGCTGCCCTGTTTGGTCCTGACCGTTATACGCGCATTGCCCGCTTTTTTACCGCTTACCCTGCCCTTCTTGTCTACGCTTGCCACTGATGGATCACTGGACTGCCAGCTCACCTCTTTATTGCTGGCGTTTAGAGGCAGTACCGTTGCCTTTAGCGTCTCACTTTTTCCCACCAACAGGGTCATACTGCCCTTGTTGAGAGTCACCTTGGTCGGAGCTATATCGGATTTGTATTTGCTGGAAGCCGCCGGGGACAAGACATTGGTCGCCGCCATGGCCGGGGTTGCCCCTGACCATAAACCGAGCATGAGACAAAGGAGCAATGCAGTCAGTTTTCGGGCGGGTTTATACCTCATTGTGTATCCTTTCATCATTGGTATTATGTTGGGGAGAATAATGGCACCAGCTGCCGTTAATGGTTTTTGTTGTCATATTATCCTTAGTTTAAGCATATTTGCCCACTAATTACCATATCTTTTCATAAAGTTTTTAATTAATTGCCATAAATTTTTGACCTGCAGCTAATTATCACACCCGGCCAGGGCGGCGAATTGCTTTAATAAACAGTGGTGATACTATCAGAAAAGCGAAAGGACTTGTTTATAGTGGCAGCCAACCTCAACAATTTCTTCACCAATATCAATCCCTGGGTTTTCACTTTGTTGCTGACATGGTCCCTGTTCTGGAAAGGATGGGCTTTGTGGCGCGCGGCCCGATTAAAACACCTGGGGTGGTATGTCGTCCTCTTAGTTGTCAACCTGGTGGGCATTCTCGAAATAATTTATATTGTAATAACCAACCGACAATACAAAAAATTGGGGGAACGGGTCAGATAACGGTTAATCAAATCGTCGTTCCAGCTAGCTGCCTAATAACCGTTCATACCTTTAGAAAGCCTTTGGGCTCTGATCTTGATCATTTCCGCGCTTATACTTATGGCTATTTCTTCCGGGGTTTCGGCTCCTATATTCAGGCCAATGGGCGAGTGCACCCGCTTGAGGTCCTCAGGGGAAAAACCCTGGTCCAGCAGGGATCTGAATACGCGCTCCCGTTTGGTCTGGCTGGCTATCATTCCGATGTAGGCCGCTCTGGTCTTTAAGGCACCGGCCAGCGCTTCCCGGTCATGGTCATGGCTGTGGGTAATAATTACAATATAGCTTTGTTCACCAATTACAAGCTGCTTCGAAGCATCGTTATAATCGCTTACCAGTATGCTGTCCGCATCGGCAAAGCGTTCCCGGTTGGCATATTCCTCCCGTTCATCGATTACGGCTGTAAAAAAACCCACCATATTGAGCAAAGGCACCAGCCTCTGAGCGATATGACCCGCGCCGAATATGAACGCGCTCGTGGCGCTGACCAGCGGCTCAACTACCAGATTTCGGTTATCGAGGAAGGCAAACCGGTCAATTCTCAAAACTTCTTCCCAAAGGGCGGGGTCTTGAACCGGCTCCTTTCCGTACACCACTCCCCGGTCGTCGATCATACATGGGCCTCCCCCACCTGATTCACAATCTCCTAAAAAACCCAGCATCCAGACTCGCCGACCTGTTTTCATGGAGTCTAATAAGGCCTCGTAGACTTCCAGGTTTAGCTTTTGCTGGGCGTCAATAAAATCCACCCTTACCTCGACCTGCCCTCCGCAGAACATGCCCAGGTCGTTTAAATTGAAACACAAAAGGCGCGCCCGGCCTTGCTCAATTAGAACCCGGCCCGCCTCACCTACAGCCGCTTCCAGCGCTCCACCCCCGATGGTGCCCAGCGTGCTTCCATCCCGGCGGATTAACATGCGCGCCCCGGCTTCACGAGGAGCGGAGCCCTGCTGCCTGACAACTGTGGCCAGGGCAAAACTCTCCTTTTGCTTGAGCAATCCAATTATATCTTTAATCAAATATCTCATCGGCCCTAAACCTTTATCGTAATTATTGAATACCCGGTTACGTATACAACTATATTATATTAAGCGCCTAGGGTTAGCATTATTATTTATCAGGAACTTAACAGGGCAGGGTCTCATATCACTAAACCATACCCTGGCGCCGGTTATTTATCGGACCAGAAAAGCCTGTACTGTGGTTCAGGCTCCATGGTAAAGGATGAGGACGGTGGCCATATGATTGAAAAGGATTGGATGGCAGGCAAAGTGGCGATCATGTATCCCGACACCATCAAGGTTTTTCAACAATACCGGATAAACGTGGGGTGCTGCTGGGGTGACAGTCATATGACTCTGGAGCAGATCGCTTTACAATTAAATTTAAGCACTGAGGAGTTTCTGGAAATGATAATGAGGACTATTGAGGACGGTAAATAGCCCGGGCTATCGGTTCTATTATCCATAATATACCAGACATTGTGCCAGAGAAAAAACCGCGCGTTTATGGCACGGTTTGGAGTTGGTCGGGATAACTCAAATGAAGTTTTGTTCTAGTGAGATTTGAACCGCTTTTTCCGGGGGGGGGTATCCCCTGAAACGCCGGCCCGGGTTTTATCATCCGTCTCGGTTGTTTCCGGTCCGTCCGGTTCTGATGCCTTTCCCCCAACTTGTATTACAGGGGTATGCAAAGGTTTTTCCGGCTCCCCACCTGTTGCTGGCAGCTGGGAAGCTTCTTCTCGGACCGCTTCGGGAACCGCTGACAGCTGTTCTTCTTCAAGCGCCGCTTTTTCTTCATCTTCCTCAGGAGTTTTGCGGGTAGGCCCGGATGTTTTTGATGTCTCTAATATTTCCACGAAATCGAACATTTCGGATTTTCCTGTTTGTTCGGCACTTTCTTCCTTGACAGGTTCTTCAGGCGGCTCACTTTCATTCACATCCGGTTCAGCAGAATCCGGCCCTTCAGCTGCATCTTCGGCCGCCGTATTTACCCCGGCTTCCGCTGGCTGAAGATCACTCTGCGGTTCGATGTTTTCTACTTTAACTTTGTAGGGATTGGAATCAATAACCGGCTTCATGCTGATATAAAGGTTGGAACAAAACGGGCAGGTCTTATCATTTGACAATGAAGCGTCCGATTTACTCCACTGCTGACACGATTGGCAATATAACCAGATAGGCATAAATATACTCCTTTCTGCATAAGGTAATGCTTTTAGCATAGATAGCTGAAGTTTTTAAACGCTATGATTTACATTCAAATATTATGCAGGAGGAGACAGAAATAGAAATGGCTAGCCAAATAGGTTGAATTTGAAATTAGGCCGGGCTGGGAGAACTAACGGGTGTCCCTATTTTCCTTCATGCCGGGGTGTTGCATAAAGGCTTCCGTCGCTTTGCATCTGGGCAAAAAAAACATCGTCAATTTTGTTATAGCCCTGGGCGTGAATGTTTCTATAGAGCCAGGAAAGTCCCAGGTTGCTTTTTTTCATATTCTCTTCAATTATCTGTCCATCACTTATCAGCTGAACCGGTAAGTACTTAAAGGCCGGGGATGGGATGCGCATGTCTTTGCGGGTTAAAATCTGCTCTTCCGGTTTTTCCAGGACGGACAGTTTTCCGTTTGGTTCCACTATAGCATAGGCCACCTTGCCGAAATCAAAGACCTTTTCCCGCCGCAGCATCATGCTCAATTCGTCAATACTCAGCCGCAAAGCCTTCAGGGATTCTTTTAACACCTGCCCGTTTTTTATTACGATAGTTGGCTCCCCTTGGGCAAGAACCCTCCCCCATGGCAATTTTAAAGCGAGGTATCCGGTAAGGATAGTCAAGGCGCTCCATACCAGCAGGCTTACCACCCCCTGAAGCAAGGTGATTCTGGGACTAAGGCAGGTAATCGCAGCGATAGCGCCGACGGTAATACCGGTTGTGTAGTTGAAAAAGGTCAACTGGCTGACCTGTTTTTTACCTGATATTCGTACCAGAGTAAATAAGACCGCGAAAATCACCAGGGTTCTACCAAGCATTTCGAAATAGTTCATATACCTATCCCCCTCATCGGCTGCGGTGGCGTGGATTTAAGAAAACACTACCATCGCTCAAAAGTTCTCCATAGAATATGTCATCCGCGCTTTTATAGCCCTGGGCTTTAACGTGTTCTTCCAACCATCCCCGGTTCAAATTTACTTCTTTGAGGTTCTTTTCAATTACCCGCCCATCCACTATCAGCTCAGCGGGTAGATACTTTAGCGCAGGAGCAGGAATATCCAAATCGCGTCGGGTGACATTATTAAGCTCAGGCTTTTTAAGAACCGAAAGCTGCCCATCGGTTTCAAAAATTGCGTATTCAACGTCGGTAATGTCAAAAATTTTTTCCCTTCTCAAAAGCATGCCCAGGTCATCCAGGTTCAACCTGAGCCTGGCCAGAGCCTGTTGTTCAATTCTGCCGTTTCTGATTACGATGCTGGGCGCGCCCATCAGCAGTTTTCGCCCAGCCCTGAAATATATAACCAGATAAGCCAGCCCGATCGCCAGCAAGCCCCAGATGGCCAGGACGCTCAAGCCTTCACCGACCGTCAAGGCTTCGTCAACCGAAATCGCTGCGGCAATAGAACCCAAAGTAATTCCGGCTGCATAATTGAAAAAGGAAAACTGTCCAATCTGCCGTTTACCCATCAGGCTGGTCAACAACAACAGGGCTAGAAAAGCAATAATTGACCGACTGATAATCAACCAGATACTCATCCCCGGCTCCTTTCTCGCCGAACAAAATCCCCAGCGTCACCTTTGTCTCATCCTTTATTGTGCCTTGATTGCGTTAAAGCATACAAATGGAGCAAAGAGGCAGCCGCTTTATCTATCGTGGTTTTAGTTCTCGTAATGAGTGAACTTATTTGGGCTTATTGCCGGTAGTGTTCAGCTATTTTCCCCACAATTTCTTAACAATTTCCTCAAAATGTTCTTACAATGATCAACTAGAATCAAATACAACTTATTCAGGCTGTAAAATGCCATTAATATCCTGCCGCTAAAGAGGATTGATGGTGTATTTTGTCGTATTGGTACAACAAATGGTTTTACATCTGAATAGGTACTGAAAGGGGTGGTTTGAATGCCTTATGAAAAGGCTGATAAGCAGATCTTGAAGAGGTACCGTAATTTGCGTCTTGGAATACTTGTGGTAATCTTGCTGCTGGTAACCGGCGCAGGTGTAGCCCACCAGATGATGACTTCCGGAGCCCTTCTGGGCGTTGACGCTCTGTGCCCGTTTGGAGCCATCGAGGCAGCTTATACCCTGGCTGTCACCGGTGTATTCATCAAAAAAATCGCCCTGTCCAGCTTTATTCTCTTCGCCGCCGTTCTAATAGCGGCCCTAATATTTCGCCGGGCCTTCTGCGGGCTCCTCTGCCCCCTGGGTACCCTGCAGGAGCTTGTTTTCGATCTGGGTGCTAAAATCAGCAAGAAGAGGCCAAACATTTCCAACTCTCTTGACAAGCCGGCCCGGTACATAAAATACATTTTACTTCTAGTAATCATTATCGGCTCAGCGGCAACCGGCGAACTGATCATGCGCCCTTATGATCCCTGGGCTGCTTACCAACACATCAGCTCCGGCAGCGTGCTGAGCGAGCTTCCGATAGGCTTCGGCATACTGACCGCCACATTGCTGCTCTCCTTTTTATTCAGCCGGGTTTTCTGCAAATATTTATGCCCCATGGGCGCCTTGCTGGGCCTCATTCACCGCATCGGCCGGTTTAGAATTGAGAGAAATACCGAAACCTGCATCAACTGCAAATTGTGCAGCAGGGAATGCCCCATGGGCCTTCCAGTTGCCGAAGTAGTGACAGTTGATTCCGCCGAATGCATCAACTGCGGCCAGTGCACCACCGTCTGCCCGGTCAAAGACACCCTCTACACGGCCGACCGCAAAGGCAAACCGGTGTCTTCCACCGCCATTTTAGGAGCAGTTCTGGCCGTATTCATTGTCATATTAGGAGTTACAACAGCAACCGGCGATTTTCAATGGACTCAAAAAACGCTGGAGCAACAGGTAGAGAAAACCGGTCAGTTTGACCCTTCCACCATAACCGGCAAAATGACTCTGGATGAGGTCAGCCGTGTTTCAGGCATTCCTAAAGAGGCCTTTAAAGAGCGGTTTAAACTACAGGATGGCGATTTTACCATTCCCTTAAAGGACCTGGGACCCCCCAAAGGTTTCGAAACCAGCGACGTCAGAACCTTTGTTGCCGAATATTTGGCTAAACCACAATAGAAATTTTACTCATGAAAAAGGAGCCTCCCCATGATAAGCCGAGGCTCCCTTTTTATTGCCACTTGAAACTGCAACCAGGCAGAACAGGCTGCCATTTTAATTCTACAACTGTTCCACCGGGTCCCCTTTATGAATAACACCACCGCTTATTACCCGGCAGAACAATCCCTCGCTGGGCAGCAGGCTGACGCCATAGGTCCTGGTAACCACACTGGGGTGATCTTCTTTTCCCACCTGGGATACCTCGAGGATTACATTCTCACCGAGCTTGAATCGGCTGCCGACCGTCAACCGGGAAAAATCTATACCATCGATAGTAATATTCTCGGCAAATTGGCCGGGGCCGATGTTTAAATTGTGCTCCCGGTTGGCCTTTAAAACACTCTGCCAGTTGAGGCAGGTAACCTGACGGCCCCAATCGCCGCCATGACCATCATTTTCTATACCATGGCCGTCAATAACTCTGGCTTCAGGCACCTCGCTTTTTAACTGTCCCCTTTCCGGGCTGATCGCGATAGAATTAATTGTTCCCTTGTTCAATGAGGTCATCCTTTCTTAAAGGTGATTAATTGGCTGCATATTGTCATCGGTGTAGAGAGTAGCGATATATTTCCTTCATGATATTATTAGATACCTTTAATGATATTTCCTTTTTTAAAAAGGTCATCCTCCAAGCGCTCGATTACTTTCTTAACCACCGGTTCGAATTCCTTGAAACGGTATTCCTCCAGTTTACCACTGTCCATAGCGCGGGTCATATTGACATCCCAGGGAATGCCGCCCAGGAAGGGAATACCCATAAGCTCCTCGGTTTCTTTGGGTTTCGCCTCTCCAAACAGGGCCAGTCTCTCGCCGCAGCAGGGGCAAATGGCCGCATTCATGTTTTCAACTACTCCGACAATAGACGTTCCTATGGCTTTGGCCATCTTAATCGACTTCTTGACCACCATGCCGACCATGTCCTGGGGGGAGGTTACTATGACAATCCCGGTTACTGGCATACTTTGAAGGACGGTCAGGGGGACATCACCGGTTCCCGGAGGCAAATCCACGATCAGGTAATCCAAATCCGCCCAGTTGGTTTCCTCGTAAAACTGCTTGACGGCCCCGGCTAGTAATGGGCCTCTCCAAACCACCGGGTCGTCTTCATTGGGTAAGAACATGTTGATCGATACGACCTTGAGCCCACTGGCAGTTTGAGGCGGCTCGATTCCATATGGAGAGCTTTGCGGCTGAACCCCTCCCAATCCAAAAGCCCTGGGAATACTGGGCCCGGTTATATCAGCGTCTAAAATACCCACTGAATAGCCATTGCGCTTCAGTTCCACAGCTAGCAGGCTGCTGACAGTCGATTTGCCGACCCCGCCCTTTCCGCTCATCACTGCAATAATGATACCGATGTTGTTGAAACAACCAAGTAGAGCTTTTTTGTCCTCATTTTCCATATCAATTCTTACTGCTTTGCTCATCGATCATTTATCCTCCGTTCTTTTCTGAATCCTGCTGCCTTTAACCTGAATAGGCCCTTTTTATTATGGTTTGTATTAAGCCTTTACTATATAAACTGGGATATGCCTTTTTTCTCCCCTTTCCATTTTTATTTAACCCGTTTAGCTATTTCAGCCGGCCGTTGCAGTTGGGACAACCATTGTTTTCTGGTGCTAATAGGATTTTACAGTTGGGACAGACCAGCTGATTTTGTTTAAAATTATAAGCTCCACCTTCAATCCGCAAAGACTTGCCGTATACTAAAACCTCCGCAACTTTGCGTCTGGCTTCAACCAGTATCCTTTGAAAGGTCGGGCGGGATATTCCCATTTGGACAGCACAATTGACCTGCTCCAAGCCCAGCAGGTCTTTCAAACGCAGGGCTTCCATTTCTTCCAGCTGGAGGACGACTTCATCCAGTTCATAGGTTGGAATGCCCGCCGGTTTGAAATAAGTACAATTGGGCATGTGGCTGACACAGCGAGGTTTTTTGTGACGCGACAAAGCTTTTTCCTCCTGACCCAATTATTTTAATGGTCATATGCTCATTTTGATGGTAGAATTATTTTGAGCATATGTCAACAATATAATAGTTAGTTTAACACTGTTTTTATTGCGACATGCTATTATTAACAATTTCAGATGGAGCGTGAAAAGCAATGAAAGTAGCAATGCCTAAAGACGGAGACATGGTCAACCAGCATTTTGGCCGCAGCAAGAATTTTATAATCTACTCGGTGGACAATCAGCAGATCATCGACCAGAAAGAAATAGGGACTGATGCTCTGCAGCACAATCATGCCGGCCTTTCCGGCTTATTGATTGCTGAAGGAGCCTCCCTGGTTATTCTGGGCGGTATCGGCCAGCCGGCCCTTGAAGCTCTCAAAAACAAGGGCCTGGATGTCATTAGAGGTGCCTCCGGCAACTGCGAAGAAGTCCTGCAGCAATACCTGAACGGACAGTTGGGCGACCAGAACGTAACCTGTCAGCATGTGGGAGACCACGAGCATCATCATCAATAAATGTCCGGCCAGCCGTCGGATACATGAATTCGGTTCTTAAGTTTAGGGGGAGGAATCGTGGAGAATATAGTCCTCGTGGCGCCCCGGCCTGGTGCCGGGGTCAATACCATAGCCCTCAACCTGGGTATCGGGCTTACTCATTACAAAACCCGAGTTCTTTTGAGTAGCGGTTATACACGCCTGTCCGACTGGCTTGGCAGTCCCGGCAATAGAGAGAACTCCCTTCTAGAGAGGAATCCGATTTTTAACTGGCGGCTGCTGTCAGGCGATTTTTATTCTGATGCGACAGTCAATGACACCTTTGACTATCGCTTATACGTCCCAACCGATAAAGAATGGCTGGATGGGTTTCTTATGAAATATCCTGCACTGGTGCTCTGCGTCATTGATGGCAACAAGCCGGACCTGCCCGGTATAATGGCCCTCAATCGGCACCTTAATGATGCCAGGCCTGATGGCAAAGGGATTGATCTGGTGGTACCCAATAAGATTAAACCCGGAGAATGGAGTGAAAACAGCCAGCTAATTTTTGACCTGGCTGAAGACCTCGGATGGGAAAAAATTGTCGACCCCGTCCCCCACTGCGAAGCCCTTCACGACCTGCCCAAGGAACACACGAGCGTCTGGGAACTCCCTGCCCAGTACAATAACCGCCGGGCTGCTTTTCAGAGCCTGGTTGACCGGGTTGTAGAAACGGGTTGATATCTCCTGATACAGTAGGACCTGGGAACGCTGTTTCTGTGCAACACGGGGACGGAGACTTTGTTGCATTCTTCAATGCAACAAAGTCTCCGTCCCCGTGTTGCACCCGTTAAGTCAGGCCCCCGTTGTCTTTCATTATCTTAACCGCTTTATCAACATTCTCTTTTTTAGTTACCAGGGTCAGCATGACCGACTTCCCGGAAAAGTTGTCGTCATAGACCCCCCGCCCGCTTTCAGAATCATTGGCGGCCAGCAAAGGGTTTAATCCCTGGTTCAAGCCTTCACTATTGGAGTAGTGAGTAAGACCATGCAAAGTCGAGGCGTTGTTGATTGGATTATTCCTCTCGCGGTCATTAACCACCGCGTAGCGCGAGATCCGGTCGATCTGCATATAGCCTTCTCCGGGCACCAACCCTGCTTTAGACAATTCGTCCATCGCTTTTTGCGCCTTATCGGTTGTTGGAAAGTAGGCCATAATACCCTGTTCGTCTTTGTCCAGTTCCAAGATAATGCCTCCTTTTAACATACTCAGGTTTTCCTCTCCTTAGCTTGCCACTCTTTACATTGTATATGCTGATTTCGCCCTTTACCGCATAAGGCCGCTAAATCTTGCTAGACATCAACCGATTCTAATTGCATTTTTTTGCATGTGAGTAATACGCATCTTTTATTTGCCGCCCGGTTAATCTATTGGCAGTAAATCAAGATTCAAAAAGGAGGCCGGGCCTTGTTTAAACTCTTGAAAAACGGCCATTGCTTTTTGCCCGAGGATGCAGGTCAAAAGGACATTTTAATCGCCTTTGACCGCATCTGCCGCATCGAAGGAAACATTTCACCGGAAAGTTTTCCGGAGGTGGAAGTGATCGACTGCAGCGACTGTCTGATCTGCCCGGGGTTTATCGACCAGCATGTACATATCACCGGGGGTGGCGGCGAACAGGGGCCGGTCAGCCGAATTCCGGAGATTATGCTGAGTGAGCTCGTGGAAGCCGGGGTTACCACGGTGGTGGGAGTCCTGGGCTTTGACAGCGTTTCTCGAAGCATCGCCGGTCTTCTGGCCAAGGCCCGCGGATTGGAAGCAGAAGGCCTTACCAGCTACATATATACCGGCAGCTATGGCAGCCCCACCGAAACTCTGACTGGAAGGGTTCTTACGGACCTAGTCCTCCTGGACAAGGTATTGGGAGTCGGTGAAATCGCCATATCCGATTACCGCTCTTTCCACCCAACCCTGCCCGATCTGAGGGTGCTGGCCTCAGAGGCCAATGCCGGCGGAATGCTGGGCGGCAAAGCCGGAATACTTCACCTGCACGTCGGGGACGGTAAGAAAGGACTGCAGCCCTTGATGCAATTAATTGATGAATCGGATTTTCCTATTGAGATGTTTGTGCCGACCCATGTCAACCGAAATCCCCAGGTGTTTTCTCAGGGTTTGCAGCTTCTTAAAATAGGGGGCCGCATTGATCTGACTGCCGGCGAAACCGTGGGGTACAGCATAGCGGAATCGCTTGCCTGCCTGAAGGAAAAAGGATTCGGAATGGATAGAGTTACCCTTTCCTCAGATGGAAATGGAAGCGCCCCCCAGAACTCGGCCAACCAATCAGGAGTCGGTTCTGTGGCCCGGCTTTTATCTGATATTAAAAGCAGCATTGCGGAAGCCAAACTGGATTTCGGGTCGGTAATAAGATTGGTTACCATCAACCCGGCCCAAACCCTCAAGCTCTACCCGCGCAAGGGCTGCCTCCGCCCGGGGAGCGACGCCGATATACTGGTATTTAAACAGAACGACTCGAGCCTTTTCAGGCTGCTGGCTCGGGGAGAAGTGCTGCTCGAAGAGCAAAAGGCCATAAAAAAGGGGAAATACGAAGAGGCTTAAGCTACATCATAGAAAGGAGCCTTTATATGGGAACAAGAAGGCAGGGCAAACTGGTTATAATCGGCGGCGCCGAGGATAAATACGGTGAAAGCAGGATTTTGGAGGAGGTTGTGGAGATTATCGGGGGGGAAAATGCCCGGCTGAGCATCATTACCACCGCTACCCAACAGCCGGAGGAAGTAGGTGCAGAATATCGGGACGTCTTCTCCCGCCTGGGAGTCGAACACACCGATGTCTTAAATATAAACTCGCGTGATGACGCCAATACCGAAGATAGCTTTCGCCGGATAAGCGATGCCACCGGCATCTTCTTTACCGGCGGCGATCAACTCAGGATCACCAGTATACTTGGCGGGACCAGGGCCTACACCGCTCTGCTGGATGCCTTTAACCGGGGTACGGCAGTAGTTGGAACCAGCGCCGGAGCTTCCGTCATGAGCAGCACCATGATCGTTGAAGGCAATAGCAATGACGCGGCTCGCAAATGCACCTTGAAGATGGCTCCGGGGTTAAACCTGGTGGACGGAGCTATCATTGACCAGCACTTTGATCAGCGCGGCCGGCTGGGGCGGCTTTTGTGCGGGGTGGCTGAGAACCCTGGCATTCTGGGAATCGGCATAGACGAAGATACTGCTATTTTGGTGCATCCCGACGATTATTTTGAAGTTCTGGGGACCAACGCGGTCACAGTCATTGATGGAAAGTCCATAAGGAATACCAATGTTTCAGAATTAAAGCCGGACGAAATATTGTCCATCACCAATGCCAGCCTGCACGTTCTGTCCACCGGCTACGGCTTTGATTTTAGAAGGCGGGAAGTTATGAAAATGCACTAACTCTCTACGGAGGTTTCATGGTGGATATTAAAGAGTTAAGGACTTATACTGGCCGTAATATTTTCTCTCATAAACCGGTTGTCAAAATGGTAGTGGATCTCGCCGAACTGGCCGATACGACGACATCTGAGTTGCCGGGTTTTAATGAACAGCTGCTGAAGTGGTTCCCCGGTTTGCAGAGCCACTACTGTTCCCCCGGGTACGAAGGCGGATTTGTGGAAAGATTGCATGAAGGCACCTATTTATCTCATGTTACCGAGCATGTAGCCATTGAGCTGCAGTGTGTCATGGGTTATGATGTTTATTTTGGCAAAACCCGGGTGGTCAAGGAGCCTTCCCTATTCTGCATCGTCTTCGAGTACGTCAATGAGTACTGCGCCGAGCGGTTTGGCCGCGCGGCCCTGGAAATAGTCGACGGGCTGGCCAATGACCTCCCGGTTCCCATCCAGAAAATTTTGGAGGACCTCGGGCAGACCGTACGGGACTCTGATCTTGGGCCAAGCACCCGGGCCATCATGAACGAAGCCCGAAAGCGTCATATTCCGGTTCGACGCATTGGAAAAGACAGTCTTTTGCAGTTGGGTTATGGAAAAAACCTGCGCTACATCGAAGCATCCCTTCCCGATACAACCAGTTGCATCGCCGTCGATCTGGCCAAAAATAAAGAACTCGCCAAAAATATTCTGCGGGAAAATAACATCCCGGTCCCGGACGGTTGCCTGGCCGGCTCCCTAAAAGAAGCCTTGGACCTGGCTGATCAGCTGGGCTACCCGGTGGTGCTCAAGCCCTTTGATGCCAACCAGGGCAAAGGGGTTACTACCAACATCCAAAATGAATCAGAACTGCTGTCAGCCTACGATTTTGCCGGGCACTATTCGGATCAGGTCATGGTGGAGAAACAGATAGAGGGCCGGGATTACAGGGTACTGGTGGTGGGAAATAAGGTGGCTGCCGCCGCCGAAAGAACCCCTCCTTATGTAACCGGAGATGGTATTCACTCTATTGCCGAATTGGTTGAAGCCGAAAATGAAAATCCTTTAAGGGGGCGGGGCCATGAAAGACCTTTATCCTTGATAAAGCTTGACGGGCCAGCCCTGGAACTGCTCAGCCGCTCCGGGTTGATTCCGGACGATATACCTGAAACCGGCCAGGCCGTTCCTTTAAGAGAAAACCGCAATTTGAGCACCGGCGGCCGGGCCCGGGACTGCACCGGCGAAATGCACGCATCAAACCAAGAATTGTCCGTAAAAGCCGCCCGGGCGGTTGGCCTCGAAGTCGCCGGAGTCGACCTGGTTTGCGAGGATATTGCCAGGCCGCTGGCCTCTCAAAATGGAGCCGTCATTGAGGTGAATGCGGCGCCCGGTTTGAGAATGCACCTCTATCCGTCCGAAGGAAAACCGCACAATGTGGCAGCCGATATCGTTGATTTGCTATATCCCGAAGGTACAGCCGCTTCTATCCCAATAGTCTCGATTACCGGCACCAACGGCAAGACCACCGTTACCCGGATGATCCATCATGTTCTCTTGCTGCATGGCCAAAAGGCCGGTATGACCTGTTCCAGCGGCACCTATATCGGCCGGGAATGCATCTCCCACGGCGACAATACCGGCCCGCTCAGTGCCAGGTCCCTTTTATATAACCGCGCTGTGGAGGTGGCCGTACTGGAAACGGCCCGGGGCGGCATTATACGAAAAGGCTTGGGATACGATCTGGCCGATGTGGGCATTATCACCAATGTCAGTGACGACCACCTGGGAATAGACGGTGTAGAAAGCCTGGAAGATTTGGCCTTTGCCAAGTCGCTGGTGGTTGAAGCTGTTAAAACCGACGGCTTCGCCGTTCTGAACGCCGACGACCGCATGACTGATTACATTTCCGGCTCTGTTCAGTGCAATATTATCTATTTTTCCCAGAGCCGCTTTAACCATCTGCTTGTCAGGCACATAAAGAACGGTGGAATGGCAGTATCGGTGGACAACGGCTATATCACCGTATTCTGGCACAACAGTGTTCTCCCCCTGCTCAAAGTGAAAGATATTCCTATTACTTTTGACGGAAAGATCAGCTGCAATATCGAAAATTCCCTGGCCGCGGTAAGCGGGCTGTTGGCCCTGGGTATACCGGATGAGATAATAAAAAAAGGTATTGCATCATTCAAGCCTGACGCCCAGATTAATGCGGGAAGATTTAACCTGTTTAATATGGGCGAGTTTCAAATCCTTATCGACTATGCCCACAATCCCAGCGGCTATCAATCGGTAATCCAGTTTATCAATTGTTTAAACCCTTACCGGGTAATAGGTGTTATCGGTATGCCCGGAGATCGCCTGGACCGAGTCATATTCGAAGCCGGGACAATTTCCGGAGGATTCTTTTCTAAACTCATTATAAAAGAAGATGTTGATTTAAGGGGCCGCCTCCCCGGCGAAGTCGCTCAAATCCTTTATCAAGGAGCCCTCCAGGGGGGGGCCTGTGAAAAGGACCTGCAGGTCATCCTGCCCGAGACAGATGCCCTGGAAACCGCCATCTTTCAAGCCCTTCCCGGCGACCTGATCGTAGTGTTTTATGAAAATCTGGAACCGGTCCTGGAAATAATAAATCTTTATTCTGCAAAACCTGTGGACCAGAGCTTGATGCAGGCAGAAATGCTTCCTTTGTCAACCACCCAGAACTCACTTGCGTGAAGTCCTTTGGCCTGTTCATGTTATCAGGTTGCTCAAAAGGGCTATGATAACTGCTGCCATGACCCCCATCAGCCACATTTTCAAGTTGTCGACTTTTTTGCATATATCCTCTAACATCTTCATGAGCATTTCTTCCTGGGACCTCAAAGTGGCTACTTCAGTTTGCAGCTTGCTTATATCTTTCATAATTTCCTGGAATTCCATTATGTGCCCCTCCAATCGTTCAATTTAATCCATATTATTCCATCCCGTGGTCGGGGTTACAGTATCGTTTTTAACAGCATTTTTATGCAATTAAAAAGACCCGGGCATACTGCCACAGGTCTTAAAAAGCCGTGTCTTTGTTTAATTAAAATTATTTTTTACGACCGTGTTTAAAGGTATTGCAGCAGGTTTCTTCCGAACTGCGTACTTTGTTGTTCTGGGTGCTGGAACGGACTTCAATATCTTCAGCTTTACATTCAAAATTATCGTTGTGAAAACACTCTTCGCACATGCAGCGCATTACCCTGGACATACTTATCCCCCCTTTGTGTATCATTGGGCTATAGGTCCATACTTAAAGCCTCTTTAGTATAGCCTGCCTGACGCTGGCTTTTCTTATTCGTCGGGGGGAAAATAGGAAGCTAATCTGCCATTTTGGGCCTTTGTGCTCTTGGGTACGCTACTGGTACTGTTTGGCCATTGTCAGCGACTCCATCCAGGTCTTGCCGTTTTTCCGGGTCAGCTCAAGGTCGTTTACGACCACCCCGTGGACCCGAAGTGTTTCCATAATTCCGTTGCTGCCCTTAACAGCCCGGCTGCCCAAAGCGGAAATCACATAATAGTGTCCGCCCTCTTCGCCCAGGTAGAGCATAACATGTCCCGGAAAATGCAGGCTGGCCCCGGGAAGCAGGTCTTTAAACAGGTCGGCACGCCTTCCGGCAGCAATGCCCTGAAAGGATACCGTCTTTCCGGCTGAAACTGCCTGTTGTTCGGAGTTGCGGGGCAGCCTGAATCCAAAGCAGCGGTATACATCGAGTATCAGGGATGAACAATCATGGCTGTCCAGCATTCCGCCCCACCCGTAGCGGTCGCCCTGCAGCTTGAAGGCCTGCTTGATAACGTTGGCCCGGGTATAAGGCATGTATCCTTCCTGAACATCCAGTGAGTAGGGCAGTAGGCCCAATTTGAAATCGAGCTGCCCGCTGCTGGCGCGAACGGCGAGTTTAACCACGTAATTCGCGGTGGGATCCTGGCGGTCAATCATAGCCGGGATTGGACTGTCGGCCAGGGGTATTATAGTTCCCATAGGAAGTCCCAGGTTGGATATTTCCGGTGAATTGGGATTTTCACAAAGGCGCAGCCGGTTGCCCGTAACCACCACCAGGCCGCCGGGTTTCTGATATTCCACCCAGGTTTTTCGGTCCGGGCTTATAGCCACATCCTCAGCCGGCAGCCACCCGAAGCAATTGTACATCCGGGCAAAGTACCAGTTGCAGTCGGCGCTTTGATGATAAATCAGCAAGGGCTCGAATGGATGTACGGCCGTATTCTGAAAGAGGTCGAATTCCTGATCATTCTTTTCATCGCTCACTACATCGCTGGTGGGATACACCCGCAAGCTGCTTCGTCTGACCGTAAAGGCGTATTTGACCTCGTTTCTATCTTTAACGCCGGCCAGGTTCATATTGACTCTCATTCTGCCGAGATAGTTCAGCGTGACCTGGTCGGGTCCAATATACATGGGGTCCTCAGGAAATGGCACATCCATCTGTTTTCTCATCTCATCACCGGACATGAAAGTGGAACAGGTTTTCAAATCACACACGGTTCCGGGCAGGGCTTTGATAATAGCGCTGTTGAATGCATCTATGTCTTCAAGCGGCATTATTATACGATCAGGTTCTGACAGTTTGTCTGTCCAAAATTCAGGATCGAGCATCTGACGGCTTACATCCGGCATCAGATTAACCGGCGCCGCTCCGACTGGAATGGAAGCAGCTACCAGGTTCAGGCACAACAGCATTGCCATAACGAGTTTAAGTCTGGTTCTATTCATTTGAATCCTCCCTGCCACATTTCTGATTTTCGGCAGATCTTTACTGCACTGGTATTTCTTCTATTCGCACGCTGAATAGAAATTCCACCTCGCTCCGGTAAATCCTGCCTGATTCTCAAGGTAATAAAAATGACGGGGTAAATTTTACTTGAAACATGGAGAGTAAAGGAATAGCCTTCGCGAATGTTGAATTCATTTTAGGAATAGGTCCCAAAGGAGGAAGATTTATTGGCTATAATCAGCGTTTCGCCGCTTGTTGGTGGAATAGTTGACGTTGAGACAACCGGCTTCAGCCCTGACCGGGACGAGGTAGTGGAGCTCTGCCTGCTGGTATTTCACTATGACCGGGAACTGGACCTGGTTGAAATAGTTGACGAATATGTAGGCCTGCGGGAACCGGGCTGTTTCTTGCATCCCCGGGCTTCCCAGGTGCACGGTCTTACCATGGCCGATCTCTGCGGCAAAGACCTGGATTACCAGCGTATAGAGGGTATGATCGAGCGGGTCGACCTTCTAATTGCCCACAATGCCAGCTTTGACCGTGGCTTTGTAACCCGCCTCTTTCCCCGGGCCACCAATAAACCCTGGTTATGTTCCATGTCCGGGATCGATTGGAGAAACAAGGGGTATCCCAGCCGGGGACTACAGGAGCTGCTGCGTCATCACGGCATTGCCGTGGAGCGCGCCCACCGGGCTCTGGATGACGTAAGAGCCACTCTGGAACTGTTGAATTACAGCCAGGCGAGCGGGATAAGCTACCTCAAGGAACTGCTGCTGGGCCGCCGGGCCGCCGGTTAGTTTTACGAACTTACCGGTTATATCTATTTGTCGTCAGTAACTCGTCCGCTCCCCGAAACCGGAATGGCCTCACCCAAAAAGGTGGGGTAAGGTTTAATGATGGCGGCCAGAATAAAGTCCTTGTTGCGAGCGGCTATTTCTCTTAATTGGTAGTTGTACATAACCGGTCCATAATCGCCCAGGTCGGAGGCGACTCCATAGGCCTCCAGACCGAGCTCACGGGCTATGAATACCGCCCGCATCAAATGGTAGCGCTGGGTAACAATGATCACCTTTTTCACCTGAAAGATGTCCCTGGCCCGGTACATACTCTCGTAGGTACTGAACCCGGCATGGTCCATAAATACATCGTCAGGCGCTGCCCCCCGGTTTTTAATATATTCCTTCATGGTGTTTACTTCATCGTATTCCCGGCGCCCGTGGTCTCCGCTTACCAGTATCTTGGGGGCTTTGCCCTGTTCATAAAGTTCATACCCCACCTGCAGGCGATCATTCAACATTCTGGACACGTTGCCATCCGGCAAAACGTATGCACCCAGTACCAGGATGGCATCCGCCTGTGGAGCCTGCCCGGCGTCACATATATAACGGCTGCCCACCCTTTGGACATGCCAGTTTATAAGCATTGCCGCTATTCCCAGTATTGCGGTTAGAGCCAGCAGTATATATTTCACCTTACCGGCCTTATTTTTATTAACTTCTTTAGTTGTAGCTTCAATCACTTTGCCGCTCCTTGTTATTTTACTCGCCCGGTTCTTTGTCCGTTCTTCTTGAACGGTTGCTCTCCAGGGCCTGCCGCGCTTTTTCGCGATGTTCGTCGGTCATGTGCGCGCTTACCGCCGCCAGAGCCGCGGCAATGGCGCCGGCGTCATCGCTAAAACCCACCAGTGGAATAAAGTCAGGAATCGTATCAACCGGAAGAATAAAATAGGCCAGGGCAGCAAATACTGTGGCTCGGGCCCAAAAAGGCGTTTTGGCGTCCCGCACCGTGTAGTACATGGCCACCACATCGGGGACAAAAGGCACCCGGGCGGCGGTCTGTTTTATCTTGGTCCAAAGGGTTCGTTCAACATACTCTTCCTGGGTTTCACCCGGTATCATTTCAAGTTCGGAAAGCTTGTTTGCTTCTTTTTCCATGTCTTTGAAATCCTCCTGGATGTTGTCTTCCAATAATTATACTCTATATCAAAGGGGAAGCTTTCGCCTATCTGCAGCTGCCCTGGCGATCAGACCTTTAAGAAGAATCATCCCCCTCTTGCCGATAAATATGATATAATAAAATTTAGAAAAGATGGCTGGACTTTTATGAGAGCGGCATATAAGAAAATCGGGTCTTTCTTATCCGGGATGTTCCGGCTTGGAAAGGCTTTTTTATTAATAAGTGCTAACGGGAGGGGTTAAGAATGCTTATTCAGGTTTGCGGTGATCCCACAGTTGACTGGTTCCGTATATATCGTCCGGACGTTACCGTGCGCGGGGGTGTGTATTACTGGCAGAAACAGCAGGACGATTCCCGGGTGCAGCTAAGCTCCAAACCCGGCGGGTCAGCTCTTCTTTTTGAACTGTTAAAAGAGATATCTCCACCTGAAGCCACTGTTGAGGGTCCCAGTCTGGATGACGACTTTTTGAGCCGCCCCAAAGACCGCCAGATCACCACCACCTGGACCCTGTGGAGGGAGTTTCCCAACCCTGGACTGCCTGAGAATTCCTACCGGCTGTGGAAATGGCATGAGTTCGAACCGGCCCTGTGGGACTATCCTTCGGCCCGGCTGCAGGGACACCCTGATCTGTTGCTGGTTCAAGACAGCGGCCTGGGTTTTCGCCAGTCTCCCTGTGGATGGCCCCAGGCTTTATCCCTAAAAGAGAACCCCAACCCACCCCGCCATATAATATACAAGCTGGGCCAGTATGCCGACGGCCACTACAACCCGCTGTTGGGGCGTATTGATGAATTGGGTCTGTCGGGAAAGACAACTATTTTGAGTTCCTTGAGCGACCTGCGGGCCTGCGCTGTCAAGGTGGGAGATTCCCTATCCTGGGAGCGCATGCTGGAAGAAGTGGTAAGCGCAGTATACAGCCCCTTCTGTCCCTTTTTGGCTGCAGATGGCAAAAAGCTCAAATACCAGCAGGTTATTATACCTATAGGCTTGAGTGGTGCGGTTATCGTAAGCCAGGAGGAATGCATTCTGATATTTGATCGCAGCGGCCAGGAAGGCGATTTTGCCAGCCTGTTTCCCGGTCAGATCATAGGTGACAATACCTCTATTTTAGCGGCCCTGGCTGCATCCTGGGCTAATAACCCCGGAGAGCTAAACTGGCCCCAGACCACTCTAACCGGCCTTTTCATGGCGCGTCTGCTTCATGTGAAAGGTTATGAAATAGTTGAGCGAGCTGACCACCAGCACCTGCAATTTCCCTATGAATCCATGGCTTACGCATTTCGCGAATTGAGCGCCGGGCGAAGGTCGGCTACCGGTCTTCCCAACCTGGAGCGCATTTACGATCTGGGCACATACCGGGACGCCAATCTCTCCTCTTTGAATCGAAAAGGACATTGGACTATTCTGGAGGGGACCCTTTTGAAAGGCCAAACCCGGGAAAGTCGTATACAAGACCCGCAGACCCTTAAAGCGGTTCACGAGTGCGCCCGCAACGTTGTGATTCATGGGCCGCAGGCCGCTTTAACCGAGGTTCCGATAGAAACGGTAGGAGCCTGGAGCAGCGTTGATCGCCAGGAAATCGAAGGGGTGCGGAGTGTAAACAACGCCATGCGCGACTACCTGCAGCTGAAAAACCCGGATACACCGCTCTGCGTTGCCGTTTTTGGACCTCCCGGTGCCGGCAAATCGTTCGTCGTCAAGGAAATTGCCCGGGGATTGGGCATTGAAGACGACGCCCAGTTGACCTTTAACCTGTCTCAATTCGAATCACCGGGGGACCTGCAAATCGCCTTTTACCAGATCCGGGATCTGAATCTCCATGGTAAAATGCCCCTGGTTTTCTGGGATGAATTTGACTCTCCCTTTCAAGGCCGTCCCCTGGGCTGGCTGCATTATTTTCTGGCCCCGATGCAGGACGGGGAATTTACCGAAAATGGCCTCCCCCATCCTCTGGGCAGCGGCATCTTTGTATTCGCCGGCGCCACCCGCCACTCACTGGAGGAATTCAGCAGCGGCGACAGTCCCGAAGACCGGGCCGCCAAGAAGCCCGACTTTGTCAGCCGGCTGCGGGCCTATATAAACATCCGGGGTATTAACGGCAATCCCAATACCATTGAAGACCGGCTCTATGTGATTCGCAGGGCTTTTATATTGCGGCAGTACCTGGAGTCCAACGCTCCCCAGATAAAACACAACAACCAGTTTGAAATTGAGCCCTGTGTTCTGGACGCCTTTCTGCTTACCAGCCGCTACCGCCACGGGGCCCGCTCCCTGGAAAACCTGTTGAAAATGAGCAGCCTGGCCAGCAAGCGCAAATACGAGCTGTCCAGTCTGCCCCCCGATCACATAATCGACATGCATGTTAACATCAGGGAGTTCAATGACCTGACCTGCCTGGGCCGGCGTGAGATGCTGCGGGTGGGAATAACCGGACATGTAAACCTGGACCCGGGTGAAAGGGATACGCTTCGTATGGCGGTAAGGAGAGCGGTTGCCTTTATTGAAGACCAGTATCCCGAGCATTATCCTACCGTCTTTTCTCCGCTGGCTCCGGGAGCCGATCGCCTGGTAGCCAAGGAACTTCTGAAAGCTGAAACATCTCGCCTGATCGCCGTTCTACCCTATGGGCAGGAGCAGTATGTCAACGAATTCGGCAGCAGCGACTACCGGCTGGACCCGGTGGGAGCTGAATTGCGCAGTGAATTTGATTACTGGCTCTCCAACCGGGCTATAGAAATAATCGAAATGCCGCCCTCTCCCACCCGGCAGGAGGCTTTCATCACAGCGGGCCATTTTATAGCCGAGCACAGTGATGTGATTATCGTTATTTGGGATGGACACCGCCAAAAGAGCTCCTCGGTTACTGCCCGGATAGTATCCCGGGCCGAAGAATTGAACATACCCATCTGCCACATCGGAGCACAAAATTACCGGCCTGAAGCCTGCGAAGCCGGACCGGTAATCAAATCGGGGGAAATCCGCTGTATGAACTTTCCCGGGCAGCCCCCCGGAGCCTGGCAGAACCTTTAATAATCCTATATAAAACGGTTTTTAGCTGTTCTTTTCTCCATCAGGTTGGAGCCAGGAAGCGGCTGTCTGCAGCAGAACTTCTTTTCGATTAGCGGCCGGGCTGGCGAGGACTATCTCCAGCAGGGCATTCAAAGTCCGTCCCAGGTCCTCGTCCGGGAGATAGCCTATTTGGATCAGATCGAAGCCGTCTACGGCCAGGTCTTTAACAGTGAGAGCCTCATCGTTGCTCAGCGTGGTTTCTGCCATACTCTGCACCCTGTCCACCCGGTAAAGTTCAAAGGGCGGCGCACTGCCCATAATATCCGCCCGCTGGAGGGTAAATAGCTCCGGCAAAAGCTCCTTTCCCACCCTGCCGATAAGGCGCCTTATCTTCTCTTCTGACGGGTTTTCCAGCCAGATCATGTGCTCCCCCACCAGGCGGCAGACCTTGTCAATGACCGCGTTGCTGTATTTCATACGGGTCAGTACCTCCCTGCCCAGCCGGCAGCTTTCCTGCTGGTGCTGGTAGAAATGTCCGACCCCTCTATCATCCAGGGTAAAGGTGGCCGGTTTGCCGGCATCATGAAGCAGGGCCGCCAGCCTGAGCTCCAGGTTGGCCGGAACTTTGCTCAATACGGCCAGGGAATGAGTAAAAACATCGAATAAGTGGGCCCGGTTGTGTTGTTCAAACCCGACGGTCGGCAAAATCTCAGGAACGACATACTGCATTAAACCAGTATCCACCAGGGTGCGCATACCCCAATCAGGCCGCTCGGATAGCAAAATGCTGTTCAATTCTTCCCTGATTCTCTCCACCGCCACCCCGGCCAAAAGTGAATGGCACTGGTTTATGGCGAAGGCCACGCATTGGTCCAGCTCGAAATTTAGAACCGCAGCCAATCTTATCGCACGCAGCATACGCAGGGGATCTTCGTTAAACCTTTCCCGAGCTTCGTTTTGCGGTGAACGGATCAGCCGTCTGGCAATATCATCACAACCTCCGAAGGGATCATAGAGCAGTCCGCTCCGATCAACAGCCATGGCATTTATAGTAAAGTCCCGATGCCGCAGATCTTCAGTGAGCATAACCGGCCAGTCGTCTCCCTGGTAAATCTCACCCCGGCAGCGGCTTATCTCAACCTTCTCATTATTGATCAAAATCACCAGGGTTCCGTGCTTCTCTCCAACCGGGACAACCCTGGGAAATATTTCGTTTAGTTGGGATATTGAAGCGCTGGTGACCAGATCAAAATCCTGGGGGCAGCGACCCATAAGCAGGTCCCGTACGCTTCCCCCCACAATGGATACCGAAAAGCCGCGGGTAAGGAGTTCATCCATAACCTGTTCTACAAAAGGGGGAATACCCTGGCTTATTTTCATCAAAACCTCTCCCTCGGCTGTATTTCTGGGAATGAGTAATTCGATACCATATCCTCTTTGACAACCGTGTTCCATTAAAGCCTTTACAAAATCGAGCACAACCGGATCCAAACAGGATTCCTGCGTCACCACTATTATCCTCCCCGAACCGTCTATTATCCCGGCCTCCAATATCGCAGCCGCCTGGCAGAATACCGCCGCTTCATCCAGGCAGCCCCAGACTTCCAAATTGAGCTCGTATTCATTGCGAATTAGCCCCAGTAAACTTGAGCTGTCGTTTCCCCATTCGGCTGCCAACACCTGCTCCTTCATGGACGAACAACGCATTTTTATTATATTCTCATAAATACCGGGAAGCAGGGAAGTTATTTGACAAGGGTCTCCAAAGCGGCTCAGCTCTCCCCTTTCATCAAGAACGGCGGCGATCTTCGCCAATATGCCAAAGAGCTTGTCATTGGGAATCACTTTTAAGCCTCGCATGTTAATATCGGGTTCCAAGACTTCCAGGGCCAGCTCCACCGGTGTAGCTGTTTGCAGTTCTGTTTCCCGGTTGGTGAAGCAATAACAGTTCTTTAATTGAAGGGCTGCTTCGGGTGTCGGGGCCAAAAGAACAACCTTTTGTCTGCGATGGTGCTCGATTATCTCTTCTATAATGCGCTGTTCCATATAGTCCTTTCGCTGTCGTTAAGCCCCAACGTTCTCTAAACCAGGCTCATAAGATAATCGGAATCCACCCGCAGCCAGCGCTTGTTTATTTCATCGCGTTCCAGCCCTTCCTTGAATTCTCGCAGCAAAGGCTCATAGCTGTCCTTTATCGATACCTGATATGCTTCGGAATGATCCCGGAAGCGGACTATGAAATCGCAGGTGGGATCTCCCTCGGATTCAGATAGTCCACGGTATAGAACCATGTCTGGAGGCTGCCCTGCTTCCAGCGCCTGGTTTAAAATAAGCATTTTTATGAGTTCCACTATCCGGTCATCAAAACCGTCTTCAAATATTCTTATTTTCTCTATTAAATGGATTTCCTGGTCTACAAAACGAAAACGATAATTGGGGAGCATGGCAATAAAACCAGCCAGATCCTTTTGAGCCTGCTGGTGCTGTTCCTGGCTGTGAAGCAGGTAAATCATGAAACCCCGGGTCATATCGTGATATAAGGTAGCTACACCAAGCTGGATCAGCTCGGAGCATTGCTGGCAGGTATATGAATTTAATTCGCCTTCCATCAGCCTGGCTTTTAATTCTGGATTCAAATCGCTATTTATGCTGCCCCAGTACCGCACCTCCTGGTGAAATCCGCAATTGGGGCACACCGCATCCAGGGTAATTTCCTTGCTCAAACGATCCCGCCCTTTCCTAAAGTCATAATTGTATACAAAAAGTCAAGGTATATCTCACCTATTTCGACCCACCCCATTCAATCCCCTGTTTTACCAGGTACACTTTTTTAGGCATCCTGCCAATATTTCCTATACTACATTACAAATTATACAAAGGCCCTCAGAGTTTTCCACAACATGTGAGTATGTGGCTGTGAGTCTACCAGCCCCCAAAGTAGGAGAAAAATACTCCTCACATGGAGAAGCTTAACCATTTTTACGGCTTTTTAGTGCCAGCCATTGCCTGACTCTCCACTTGTGCACTGCCCTGCCAGCCATTGCTTTCGACAAGCCGTCCGACAGTAAGGTATAAATGAAACACGGTCATGGGGATATCCATTTCCCTGTGGCTCCAGATATTGTTATCCGGCGCACCATATGCCGATTCGGACAGTAAAGTGATGATTGGAAGGGACTGGAGAAAGGAAGGGATAGTTTGAAGAGATTGCGATTAATTACTCTAGCTGGATTCTTAGCCATGTTGTTATCCTGCACAATGTTTACCGGACTGGCCAGGGCGGACATATACAAGAATTTCGCCCAGCTTAAAGCCCACGAGAAAATCGGAGTTGACTACCGGGTAACGCAGACCTTTACCGATTCCACGACCATGATTCTAGCCATCCACGGGGGAAACATAGAGAGAGAGACTGATGACATAGCCAGAGCCGTGGCCCGAATCGGCGGGTATGATTATTATGAGTTTATCGGTCTGGCCCCGGGCTTACACCTTACCTCAACCCGCTTCAATGACCCGGCCGCCTTAACCATGGTAAAGCGTTCGGATAAAACTTTATCCATCCATGGCTGCCGAAGCACCCGGGTATTAACCTATGTGGGCGGTCAGGACAAAGTGCTGGCAGCCAGGGTTAAACAGCAATTAACAGCGGCGGGCTTCACCGTACAAACGGCCGCGGGCGAGATCGGAGGGAACAGCGATTCTAATATATGCAACCGCAATAGCATAGGCCGGGGGGCCCAAATAGAACTAACCGCGCCGCTTCGAACCCAGCTTGCCAACAGCCAGGATAAATTCGACCGTTATGTATCGGCCCTGCTAAAAGCCCTGAATTAATACTAAAGCCCTGGAAGCGAATTGGCGCGCCCAGGGCTTTTTATCTATTTTGTCAGCACGTTTATTTACGGTTCTTTAGCATCCCAATCAGTATATCTTTTTTATTTAAGGACGGATTGTCAACTACAAAATCCAAAAGATATTCAAGCGCTGCTCCGATTTCCTTGCCCTGCGGGTACCCCAGGCCCATCAGATCATAACCGTCTATTTCGAGGTCACGGGTGGACAGCGGTTCACGACGAGATATTACCTCCCAGCATTTGTTGCGCACCGCCCGTATCCGGTTGGGATCCTTGCCCGAGCGGTCCGAACCTTTGATATCAGCCATCTGCAGTTCAAACAGATTGTCGATATTGTCCACTCCCACCCGGCGGGCCAAGCGCTTGATAGAGAGGTCACTGGTGCTCTCGTAATTGTTCATGTGCTCATTTATCATGGTGGTTACTGCCTCAATCGTCTTGCGATCAAAGCCCAGTCGGACCATAATGTTTCTGGCCATTTCTGCGCCGCTCTGGGCATGGCCATAACAGTGGCCTTCTCCCTGCTCATCGACAGTCAGGCAGTTGGGCTTGGCTATGTCATGAAACAGGGCCGCCAGACGCAGGCTCAGGCTGGGCTTGGTATAATCCATAACCACCAGGGAATGTTCAAAGACGTCCAGATCATGGTAAGAACTTTTGGTGTCGAAGCCTATGGTTGGCATGAGTTCTGGAATCAAGCGTTCCAACAATCCCAGCCGCAGCATTCGTCTGATACTGACCGATGGTTTATAACTCAAAAATATCTGGGTAAGCTCATTGCAGACCCTTTCCGAATTGTTGACCGGTACGGTGTCCTTCAATGCAGCTATGGCGTCCAATAGGGCTTCATCCATTTCAAAACCCAGTTGAGCCTCAAAGCGGATAGCCCGCAGAATTCTGGTGCTGTCTTCTTTGATTCGCTCCACCGCATTTCCCGGGCAGCGCAGGAGTTTTCTATGAATATCCTCAATTCCATTGTAGGGATCGATTACCCCATCACGGTCATTATAGGCCACTGCATTCATGGTGAAATCATTGTGAAGTAAGGCCTCTTTGATGTCGTTCGTGAACCTTCTATCTTTACCGGTCTGGAAAGTACCTACCTTATAGCCCTGGCCTCCGTACACCACCAGGACGCTGCAATAATCATGATTATCCGGAATCGAGTTGAAGCCCTCCCCATCAAACAAGGTTACTATGTCAGGGGGAAGGGCGTCAGTAGTAATATCCCAGTTTATCGGTTCCTTACCCAGCAGCAGGTCGCGAATACATGCGCCATAGACGTAGGCTTGGTAGTCTTTCTGGTATAACTTATCCAAAATAAGCCGGACATTTTTCGGTATGTCTACAATCATCCAGTGCACCTCCGCCAGCGATTTATCCTGTACTCTGTTAACCCTAATTCTGTATATAACTCGTCGAGGAAAATTTTTGTAGGACAAGGCGGAGGAATGAGTAATACTGGACGTATTTCGCTTGACGACAACGCAGTCATGCGAAAATTTAACCGACGATTATATATAGAATTAGGGTTAACAGAGTACTAACACAATGCATTTCTTTAAACATACCTAATTATCCTGCTGATGGAAGTATTTTATATATAATCAAGCATCTACTTAAGTTTAACTTGCTGCAGGAACGGCGCCCACCTCGGCCCTGGCCTGCCCGCCTGCAGTCTTTGCTTCATTTTCCAATGCCATTTTAATGATCTTTTCTATTACCTTATCAGGACATATATCCCGCTCCAGCAAACGGCCAATCCGTTCGATCTCGCCTGGCATACCCAGGGCCCGCGCTATCCTTTCCGCCTGCCACGGAACCAGAGCGTCATTATTATCCAGCAAATCGCTCATGATAATAGCCTTGGATCTGAATCTCATGTACTCATCCATCCCATAGCATTCTTCCTTGTCAACACACATCAGGCACCCGGCATGATACCTGGGATTTAGATAACAGCTCTCCAGAATTCCAGAATAGTAATCTTTCTCTTGATACTTCATGCGAGCTCCTCCTTTCACCTGTTACAGTAAGGGCAACTGCAGGCTTCTAACAGCTTTAAGCATACTACGATGCCGGGCTTTCAAACCTCCCTTCCATTAGTACTCTGTTAACCCTAAAACTTTAGTTACCACCGGCCAAATTTCCGCAGGGCTTCGTTGTCGTCAATCGCAATACGTCCAGTATTACTCATTCCTCCGCCTCTCCCTGCAAAAATTTTTCTCGGCGGAAACTAAACTTTTAGGGTTAACATAGTACCAGTTTGGCCGGTGAGAAGCATAAATATTAGAAAGATCTGCCTTGGTTGCTTCCTATTGAGAAAAATGGAGACGCCAGGGGCTAACCCGCTTTTCCTAATAGAAAAACACCTGCGGATTCCTTCCGGAGCAGGCGATTTCGATGCTTGGGTTTTAAAAATAGTGAATAATGCTTATCAGGATTGAATTCAAAACTTATAGATATTTTGCTGCAGGCTTCATAATAGCAGTAATTATTGGTTGGCCTATCTTTATTATAATATACCTGGCATTAATCAGCTTAATTAAATCAAAGATAGGGTGGCAAGCGGATAAGAGGAAGGGGAGCCCTCTGGCTCCCTCTTTAGCGCCCTTTTATTTGGATATGCCTAAATACTCGCTGATAGCATCAGCAATAGCTGATGCCGCGCAGGTTTGATAATCATCCTGCAACATCAATTTTGCTGTTTCGGGATTGGAGAGGAAAGCGACTTCGGCAAGGGCGCAGGGCGCCTGAGTGAGCCTTAAAACTGCCAGTGACTTATCTTTCACTCCTCTATCGGGGAACCCCATATTCTTGACCAATTTCTGTTGCAGCAGGGCAGCTATACGCATTCTTGATGCTTTTTGAGCGGCTAACTGAGGATTATCCTGGGGAGCGTAATAATAGGTTTCAGTGCCGTTGACATCTGGATTGCCATCAACACTGTTATTGTGTATTGATACAAACAGCGCAGGGTTTAATAAATTAGACATGGCAGACCGCTCAGCCAGACCGACATAACTGTCATCACGACGGGTGTAATACATCCTGATGCCTTTTATATTTAAAGCGGCCCCAACTTTCATAGCAATTGACAAGTTGACGTCTTTTTCTCTAACCTGCAAGGGGCATGCTCCCGAATCCGCTCCCCCGTGTCCAGCATCGAGAAGCACGGCAGTTAAAGGTGCCGGCAAATCATTGGGATTCATCATCACCATAAACAGCGCGTTCTCGTCTTTGCACCCCGGTAAGATGCTGTATTTAACCGCGTTTTGCGTCTGGACCTTGATGGTAAGGTTTTGCGTTGAATTATTAATACTCGGTTCAAAACTGACTGACTTGAGCAGTGTTCCAGCAAATGTATAGGTATTGTTTACAGTACCTATACCCATCCCGGGCAGGCTGATGTTTACAATTGTTCCATTCTGGCTGTGGGTGCAG
The DNA here is from genome assembly GCA_040217815.1 of Syntrophomonadaceae bacterium. GTDB lineage: Bacteria > Bacillota > Syntrophomonadia > Syntrophomonadales > Syntrophomonadaceae > UBA5314. The sequence goes on from JBEHWI010000007.1 coordinate 52,136, forward strand.
GACGGCGTCAATAAGGTATGAATAATCAATCGTTCGCCTGCAGCGTCAAAGGATTGCCGTTCTACTCCCAACACACAATTGGGAATTAAGAACACTTGCTTTTTTCCATCCTCTGAAGCTTTACGCTGGGACTGAGCACCGGCAGGTAAGGATATATTGACAAGCACCGCGTTACCCTGGTTTGAGGCCTGGATAACGACGTCGCCCCGGGCTGTTTTTTCCTTATATGTCTTATTATCTTTAAGGGAAAAGCCGGGATACCGGTAGACGGTATCATTGCCGTTTTGGCTGATGGTTGGCTGCAGCTTGCCGGAGGATTCCATACTAAAGCTGATGCCGGAACCATCACAGGTATAACTTAGAACCAGTTCCCCTGCGGAAGTTGTATTATTGGGTAAAGGCACCGGTTGCGGGGATGGACTGTTGGGGGTGCTTTGCCCGGTAAAAACCACCAGCCAGCCAGCTACCCAAACGGACTTCCCCTGATACTTAACCTGATACCAATCCCCGCTTTGGGACAGCACTTCCATCTGCTGGTCATGGGGGGCAGTACCAGTTTTATCATAACCGGTGCCGGGTCCACTGCGCAGGTTCACATAATCTTCTTTTACAGTAACATATCCGCCGGTCTGACCAGGTGAAGCGGCAAGGGTTATATTTACCACCCGGTTGGCTGGATCCCAGGCAACCTGCCCGCCGAAAGCCTCCCCAACAAAGCCCAGAGGTACCATGGTACGATTTTTTATTATCCTGGCTGGGATATCTATCGTACAATCCCTACCGTTGACCGAGGGATGCAATGAACCGATCTTTAGATCCACGGCAATTCCTTTACGGATCGCCGTTACCGTTTGGCTGCCGCCATCCCACCGAACCTCAGCTCCCATAGCGGAAAAAACAGCCGCCATAGGCACCAGGGTGCGTCCATTTTCAACAACCGGGGGCACATCAAAGGCAAGCAGCTGGTTGTTTAAATAAACCTTAACATCCGGATCAGGAGCGGCACTCACTTTACCGGTTGTGCAGACTAAAGTTACCACTGCGAACAGCAAAAATATAGCTGCTTGTAGAATTGAACCCCTTTTCTTTGACATTTCTCCTGCAGCTCCCCTACCATCAAAAATATAACTGTTTTACTATTTATAACTAATACGCTCATGTTACAACAAAATTACACTCAAGTCTTTACGTTTTTCCTAAATAGCCCATTATTTATGATGATAAGCAGGGGGTAACAGGTTACAGGGGGACGTTCTTTCTGTAACACAAAATTTTGTGGTACAGAAAGAACGTCCCCCTGAAACCCAAGCCTCCGTCCCCGTGTTTCCCTGCCCCAAACTCATTCTATTCCGGGATTTGGACAAGCTGGTCGGGAAAGACGGTTATTTTTTCAGCCCCTTCGGCAGTCACCAGCCAGGTGTTCTCTATGCCCACCATGCCGAGACCGGGAAATACGAATTTGGGTTCCAGGGCAAAAACCATATTTTCCAACAGAGGCGAATCGAAGCCCCGGGCCAATACGGGTGGTTCATCGACTTCGAGGCCGATGCCATGCCCAACGAACTTGGCCTGGTCGCTTCCATAGCCCTGAAGGTGGTCTTGCAGGTTGTTTTTCGCCGCTATAGATACTGCCGTTTCCCATAGTTTGCTCGGTGCTATACCGGGTTTAACCTGGTTGATAATAGTGTCTTGAATTTCCAGGGTAATATTGAAGGCCTTGTAAAGCTGTTCAGGCAGCTGACCAATGACAAAGGTGCGGGTCTGATCCACCTGATACCCGTTGTAGATGCCTACATAATCGAGCGTGATCGGCTCCCCGGGAGCGAGTATTTTTTCGCTGCAGCCCTGAGGGAAAAAGGCTCCCAATCCCGGGCCGCCGGTAGCGCCGTCGTTGAAGCTGGGCAGGGCCCCGCTCTCTCCCGACAGAAAATGGCCGAAAAACAAGCTCTGGTTGTAGCCGCGCAGACGTATGATCCCTTCGTGAAGAGTCTTGCGGGCTTCCATTTCCAGTTCTGCGGCGCAGGTGATTTCCGACTTGCCAGGTTTGATTATAGCCGCGACCTGCTTAAAAACCTCAGCCATTTTTTGGCCGGCATTTTTCAGCATAGCTATTTCGTAGGGGCTTTTAATCGCGCGTACACCCTTAATCCAGGAGCTCCCATCCATGGTTTTGGCATGGGGGAATATCTTTTTCACTCCCAGGAAGTTGGCAACCGGCAGCACATCATATTCCAGAGCCAGGCGGGCAGGAGCTTCTATCCCCAGATCACCCAGATGACGAGGTATGGCTTTGAAGTTGCCCACCTGAATTATTCGCCAGGGACATTCTTGTAAAGCCCGCTGGCAGCTCTTGCGGCAGAATAGAACCGGCTCCCCGTGGGCGGGAATATAGAGCTGGGCGTTTTGCATGGTGCCGCTGTAATAGTATAAATCCACATTCTGAATAATTATCATGGCCTGGCACTCGTTTTCCTGCATCTTTTCCTGCAGCGAGGCAACACGCCCCATAAGCTCAACTTTATCCATCATTCTCTAATTCCCCCCTGTTGTACTCACCTAAAGTCTCCCCCTGCCTGCCAAAATATTAATCCTCAACTATTCTTTATCTTTTCGGTGGATGGTAACCTCAATGCTGCGGCAGCATTCGTCGTTTTTTAGAATAATATGATCCGGTTTGTCAATCAACTGGTAGGCTCCGGCTGTCTCTATTTCTAAATCATCTATGGTCAGATTACCCTCTTTGGGAATGAAAAGAGGACGGCCCAGCGGTATAATGGTTTTCTTAAGAACGGTCATGATTAAACCTCCTTAATTCAGGTTGGTAAACTTATTCATTAATTCCTGTTATTCTGTCTTTTTCCCAGTATTTATGAATGTGATAGGGAATAAAACTGCCCCGGTCGGTAAATATCTCCTGCACCAGTTGGGGCGAAGTCAGATCAAAAGCCGGGTAAAACCCCTGCACCTTGTCTCCGGTAATGCGGTTGCCCGCAAAATTCAGGACTTCTTCGGGATCCCGGATTTCGATGGGAATGTCTTTGGCTGTGGCGCAGTGCTGATCCGGGCCCCCGTAACCAAGGATATAAAATGGCACCTGATGGTAGCGGGCAATCAAAGCCAGTTGTAGGGTACCCACCTTGTTGGCTACCGTTCCGTCCATGGCTATACGGTCGGCAGCCGTAAAAACTTTGTCTACCATTTCTTCGCTCATGCAATAGGCAGCCATGTTGTCGGTGATGAGAGTAACTGGAATATCGAGCTCGGATACCGCCCAGGCGGTGAGGCGGGCTCCCTGTAGATAGGGCCTGGTCTCGGAAGCAATTACCGATATTTCCTTTCCATGTTCCCTGGCGATGGCCAGCATGTAAAGCAAACCGGCCCCTGGAAAACAGTGGGTCAAAATTGTATCGCCATCCTCCAGAACTTGTGCAGCCGCCCTTCCAGTAGCTTCCGAGCGGAATTGCTGTCTTAGTATCGCTGCTTCAACATGCTCCAAAAGCTGCCCGGGCCAGCCGCCTTGTTTCCAGTTCAGCTTGTCGAGCATTTTATTGAGCAAAGCAGCCAGATGATGGCCGGTGGGACGGGTGCGAATTAAGCGCGCAGCCGCGTCATACAGTCTGACCATAAATTTTTCCTGATCCCCGCCCGCTTCTTGCTCAAACTGGCATGCGGCCAGGTATAATCCGTATGCCGCAGTGATGGCTATATCACCCGCGCCCTGAACTACCATATTCTCAATAGCCCCGGCTACCTGTTCATAATCGGAAGCGACCATCTCCACCTGTTTGACAGGAAGAAAACGGCGGTCAATCATTACCAGGGAATTATTGCGCAAAAAAACCGAATTGTTAATATGCATCAACAGGGTCTGGTTCACAAAATCTCCCCCCGGCAGTTTTATAGGTTAAAGGGTACCACACATTAGTCTAAAATGGCACGGTTTGACTTTGGCCGGATTATTTATTGCTTTGAGGCCATGTTCTTGCCAAAGGGCTGAGTGAATCCTTCATCGGCCCCCTGGTAGATCATTTCTACTGCCATCCCCGCAGTGTCAACAACGATGCTCATACACTTGCGAAAGCGGTCTTTGTCAAACCAGTTGGAATAATCCTTATTCAAAACTTCACACTGGGTAGAGCCAAATTTTTCTTCGAATTTGTGAGGCAACTGGTTAAAGTAACGGTACAAACCGGGATTCCCGTAAAGCTTATCAACGATCTCGTCGAAGCTCCCCTGAGCCGGGTCGCGTCGGCCGTGCACAGCGCCAACCGCCATGGCCGCAGCCGCCAGGGAACCGCAAACCCCACCGCTCAAACCTATTCCACCCCCGAAGCCGGTAGCCAGGGCTACAGTTTCTTTGGGGAAGTCGACCAGACCGGCATCGCATAGAGCCGTATATACTGACTCCGCACAGTTAAGCCCTTTGCGGAAGTTTTCCTTGGCATATCCCCGCACCTTTTCTACCATTTCTTCCTGGGGAATGTTTTTGATATCAACCATGGTATTTCTCCTTCCCTTACGGCTCCTGGCTAAGCAAGCCAGGGTCTGGTTTTAATCCAATCTATTGCCTCTTCTACGGATTGGTTGGGGCCGAATACTTCAGCTACACAGCCCTGTTCCTTGAGCACCTGGACATCCCGGGGTGGTATGACCCCTCCCCCGATAAGGCATATAGCAGCGGCACCCTTTTCATTTAATTTATACCGCAATTCCGGGAACAGGCTCATCTGCATGCCAGTATGCACGCTTAAGCCCACTATATCTGGTCTTTCCTGGAGGGCAGCCTCCACTATCTCATCGACACTCCGGTAGAGGCCGGTGTAGAATACCTCCATGCCGCCGATTTCGCGCAGCTTGCGCGCCACCAGCTTTATTCCCTTGTCGTGCGGATCCAGGCCGGCCTTTGCCAATAGCACTTTAATCTTCCTGGACAATGGCCACCCTCCTTTATTTAGCCCCCGGGGCCGGGATATGCACCCAGTGCCGGAGAGCGCCAACCAAATGCCGACGCTCTCCAACCAGGTCAATGCTGTTTACTCCTTTTTTGGCTAAATATCTTTCATGTACTTTAGGGCAACCGCTTCGGCCAGACTGTAGGGATCGGTCTCTTTGGTCTTCAGCTTCGCTATCATACCTTCCATTTCCCCGTCCTGCATGAGTTTTTTGAGGACCGGGTCCAGGATGGCTGCCTTCAGAGCGTCGTTCAACTCGGTAACTACTTTGCGGTGCGCCCGGTCGGCCAGAATATTTTTGTCAACCAGGTGCTGATAGTGCGCTTCGATCTTTTCATTGAGCTCGGCAACGCTCCTGGCAAAGCTATGCGGCTCCATGACGCTCTCGATCATCAGGACCGGCGGCTCCCACCCGTTGGTCCACTTGCCCATACCGATCATGTTCTTGGTTTCTTTATACAGCTTCTTGGCGCCGTCTCTATCCGCTTTATTGATGACGAAGATATCGGCTATTTCCATTAGACCCGCTTTAATGGCCTGGACGTCATCCCCCATACCGGGAACCAGAACCACTATAACCGTGTGGGCGTGGTTGATGATATCAACCTCCTGCTGGCCTACCCCGACTGTCTCCACTATGATCACGTCTTTGCCCATTACATCCAGGACGTGAATGCCGTCCCCGACTGCCTTGGACAGTCCGCCCATAGCCCCACGGGTAGCCAGGCTGCGGATGAACACGCCAGGGTCTTCGGCGTGGCGCAGCATACGAATACGGTCGCCCAGCAAGGCGCCGCCGGTGAAGGGACTGGTCGGGTCCACCGCCAGCACCCCAACTGTCTTGTTCTTTTTGCGGATCGCCATAAGGAGTTCGTCGGTTATGGTGCTTTTTCCGGCTCCAGGCGCTCCGGTCAGGCCCACCACGTGCGCCCTCCCTGTATGAGGGAAAATGTGCTTGATGGCCTTATGGGTATCGGGAATGTTGTCTTCAATGTTTCGGATCAAGCGGGAGGCCGCCCTCATGTCTCCCGCCATGGCTTTTTTCCCTAGTTCTTCCATATTAATCACGTCCTTTATTCCCTTGGTTGAATATTCTCACGAATCCAATCACATATAGAGTCCAGGGTTGCACCAGGAGTGAATATGGCTTTCAGGCCGGCGTCATACATGGCCTGCATATCAAAATCGGGGATGATTCCCCCTCCTACAACGACAATGTCGTCAGCTTCCTGCTCTTTAAGCAGTTTGGTAACCGCCGGGAACAGATAGGTATGGGCGCCGGACAGGCAGCTCAATCCCACCATGTCCACGTCTTCCTGCAGGGCGGCCCCCACAATCTGTTCCGGAGTCTGGTGGCAGCCGGTATATATTACCTCAAAACCTGCATCGCGGAAAGCCCGGGCCAACACCTTGGCGCCCCGGTCATGCCCATCAAGACCTGGCTTTGCAAGTAAAATGCGAATTCTTCTTTCTGACATATTGTTTACCTCCCCACAAAATTTTTAGTAGATGCCAGGGTCGCGATATTCGCCGTAGACTTCGCGGTAAACGTCGCAGATCTCCTGAACGGTGGCCATAGCCTTGACCGCTTCAATGCAATAGGGCATGACATTTTCTCCCTTTTCACAGGCGGTCTTGATATCCTTCAGGCAATCCGCCACATGACGACTGTCGCGTTTCCTCTTTACTGCAGTCAGGCGTTCGATCTGTTCCTTTTCAGTTGTCTCATCAATCTCGAGGAAAGGTATTTCAACTTTGTCTTCAGTGCAGTACTTATTTACGCCTATCATGATCTTTTCGCAGGAATCAATCTGCCTCTGGAAGGAATACGCTGCATCCGAGATCTCCATCTGCGGGAAGCCTCTCTCGATGGCTGCCACCATTCCGCCCATTTCGTCGATCTTGTGGATGTAATCCCAGGCTTTTTCTTCCATTTCGTTGGTCAGAGCTTCGATGAAATAGGAGCCGGCCAGAGGATCGATGGTGTTTACAACGCCCGTCTCCTCAGCGATGATCTGCTGGGTGCGCAGGGCGATCTGTACAGCGTGTTCGGAAGGCAGGCACAAGACCTCATCCAATGAATTGGTGTGCAGCGACTGGGTGCCTCCCAGAACGGCTGCCAGGGCCTCGGTGGCGGTTCTGATGACGTTGTTGTAGGGCTGCTGCGCGGTCAGGGAGCAACCGGCCGTCTGGGTGTGGAAGCGCATCCACCAGGAGCGCTGATCCTGGGAATTGTAGCGCTCCCGCATGGCCTTGGCCCAGATGCGGCGCGCAGCCCGCAGTTTGGCTATTTCTTCAAAGAAATCGATATGGGAATTGAAGAAGAAGGATAGGCGGGGAGCAAACTGGTCAACATGCAGTCCTTTGCGTTTGATTACGTCTTCCACGTATTCCATGCCGTCCCGCAGGGTGAAGGCCAGTTCCTGAACCGCGGTCGCTCCTGCCTCCCTAATATGGTAGCCGCTGATGCTGATGGTGTTCCATTTGGGCACGTACTTGGTGCCGAATTCCACCGTGTCGCTGATCAGTTTGACCGAGGGATCGGGCGGGCACATCAGGGTCTTCTGCGCTATGAACTCTTTTAACATATCATTTTGAATTGTTCCTGCAATTTCATCCAGGCCAATTCCCGCCATCTGAGCCGAAGCGCAGTACATAGCCCACAAAATGGTGGCCGGCGGGTTGATGGTCATTGATGTGGAAATCTTCCCTAATGGTATGCCTTTGATCAGGGTCTGGAAATCTTCTATTGTGTCAATGGCCACCCCGCACTTGCCGCATTCGCCGCGGGCCTTGGGTGAATCGGTGTCATAACCCATAAGTGTGGGAAAGTCAAAAGCGGTTGAAAGTCCGGTCTGTCCGGATTGAAGCAGGTAATGCCAGCGTGCGTTGGTTTCTGCCGCGCTGCCCATTCCGGAAAACATTCTGAAGGTCCAGTATTTCCCGCGATACCCGGTGGCCTGGTTGCCTCTCAAGAATGGATACTGCCCGGGATAGCCGATGTCTTTGGCAAAATCCATATCCTTGATGTCGTCCGGCCCATACAGCCGTTTGATCTCCAGATCGGAAACCGTTGTCCATTTGGGTTTCTGATCCGCATTCTTGGCCACAATCTTCTTTACTTCGTCTTCCCATTTGGATTTCATGGTTTTGGATTGCTCAAGAACTTCCGGTGTAAACATCCGTTAACCCCTCCTTATTCTATCTCTGTCTTTTTGGAAAACAATTTTGCCTGGTTTCGGTGATTTATCAAGTCTTATTTTAGCCTGCTCAATACTCAATGCCTGCCCGGTTTTTGACTCCTGATGCGTAGTGGTGTTTTACTTCTTTAACCTCACTAACCGTGTCAGCTAAAGCCTTTAAGGATTCCGGTGCGTAGCGTCCGGTCATAAGCAAATCCAACTCGGGGGGTTTGTTCTTGACCATTTCCAGTATTTCATAATCCGGCACCAGGCCAAAGTCCATAACAACGTTGATTTCATCTAATATAACCATGTCGTATTCGCCGCTCGCTATTATCTCTTTAGCCTTTTCAAAACCCTGCTGAGCCAGTTCCATATCTACTGAAGCTGGATCATCCCGCATTACAAAACTATCCAGTCCGAACTGGTAAAGCGTTATGGTTGGCAGGTACTTCCTAACGGCCAAAACTTCTCCATAAGCTCTTCCTTTCATAAACTGGATAATGCACACTTTATATCCCTGTCCAGTAGCCCGCAAGGCCTGCCCGAAGGCAGAGGTGGTTTTACCTTTTCCATCACCTGTAATTACAATAACCAGACCTCTGTTAGTTCCACTGTCACTGAACTTATCAATGGGCAAACTTATCACCTCCTTTGCCATAGATGATATCTATTTAGGAATGGCTGCTAGATTAAAGTAACCTTGCAGTCCAACCAGGGTATGGGATGCCTTTTTTAAAAGCATTAATTTGCCAATTGCATGTTTAAACAAGAGAAGGTTCTGGCAACAGGTGGTATATAGAGACGAATACATTTAAGGTGAAATGGTGTTGGAAATATGCTTGGATTAAGTTGTAAATCCAGCTGCAGTTCGTAGGGGCGGGCTTTTTCTAAACAACAAAAGCCCCTCTAAAAGGGGCTCATGGCTCTCAAGTACAGTATCTGTTATACAGTTGAAGTAATAAAAAATTTTAGATGCTTATTATAAATTATACCGGGTTTAAACGTCCTGTCAATTATCATAAGGCCTTAATATCTAAACGCCGTCACTTAACTAAATCAATTAACACCAATTTGATGGATAAAACAACGTTTTACTGATAATACCAATTATTGCTGGGCAAGTCATTTTTATACTGAAATTAAAAAGGGACAGTTTTTAACCCGGTTGCTTTACAAGGTTATACCATCCCTTTAAAGAGCTTTCTTTTCAGGTTATCCAGATGAAAAACTAACCTTCCAGAGCGATGCTCATGGTTATAGACCCGGCCGCCGCCGTAAATTCAATGACCAGGGTTTCAACCAGGCTTACCAGCGCGACTATGTTCTGCCCGCTTATCAGAGTGGGCGGACTCATCGAAACAGAATCGGCATCAAGCCCGGCCACGCTGTTGCCCGTCACCATGTTGGCCAATTCGCAGAGCGCACTCTTAGGCATCATGTCCAATACGGCAACCTCCATGCCTCCCATCATGGTCGAAGCTATGTTGCGGGCCGTCTGTTCCGGCATTGAAAGTACTATATTGCCGTTCATTCCTCCGGTCATGCCCAGAAGGATGTTGACATCCTTGTCAATCTCCAGGCGCTCCTTTTTGGAAAGACCGGTTCTTTTTAGATCAGACAATCCCAGCATGCTGGTAACGTTCATCAGACCTGTGATGAAAGCATTTATAAATTTTATATCCATGTTATTGTGCCCCCTCTACCGCGACATTAACCTTGACCGGGCCGACATCCGTGTTAACTAGCAGTGACGAAGAGTTAACCCGGGCATTGAACATGGTCATTCCCATCCCGGTAAAAACACTGGGCGGAGTCAGGCGAATCTGCAAACCGGGCTGGCTGTTATTAATCTCGGTAATGGCGTTGCCACCGATAATATTGCCCAGTTCCGCTCCTGACAGCAGAACTTCTTCGTCGCCCGCCGATGAATAGGGCTCGCCGGTCATGGCACTGGCCATCTTCATGGCTGTTTCTCCCGGCATATCCAGGATCAAGCGCCCTTTCCACCCGCCGGTGAACCCTATCAGGACGGTGTAGCCCTGAGAGGTAAATTCATCGGTTTCCGGCTCCATACCACCGGTATTTACTTCAAAACCCAGCATGTCTTTCAGGTTTTTAATGGTTGCCTTTACAAAAGGAGCAAGTTGAGCGCTTAACTCCATCTGTGTCACCCCTCTTTACACAATTCTTAAGATTTTTTCTATTATTTCATCCGGTTTGAACGGTTTGGAACAAATATCGTTGATCCCCCTCCGGCGGGCATCGTTGATGATGTCTTCATCACCCATGGCGCTCAGCATAATAATCGGCTGCCCCGGATTTACAGCCTTAATGGCCGATGCAGCATCCAGCCCATCCATAACCGGCATGGTTACATCCATAGTTATCACATCTGGTTTTACACTTGCGTACATGTCGACCGCCTGTTTGCCATTCCCAGCCTCGGCGATTACCTGGAATCCCTCCGGTTCAAGAGCCTTTTTTATCATCTTGCGAGAAACCGGTGAGTCATCAACCGCCATAACGGTAATGGCAGTTCCGTCTGCTTTAATTCCTCTCATGCCTTTCCTCCCCTTCCTGAATTTGGTGTTTGTTTCAGGAATAATACTAGTTCTCTACTTTACCTGCCAACTGCTTTGACAATTTCGCCTGCTATATTCCAAATTGGCGCAATGATCTCAGCACCTCCCCGCTTAATGGTATCGCCGGGCATTCCAAACACAATCGCGCTTTCTTCCGACTCGGCGATAGTCGCTCCACCGGCCTGCCGGATGCGCACCATGCTGTCAGCTCCATCATTGCCCATTCCGGTCATGATCACGCCAACGGTCTCTTTGCCATAAGCATTTAAAACGGAATCCATCATCACGCTTACTGAGGGAACAAAAAGATGCTCAGGACGGGTGGTCAAACGGATAACCACATCTCCTGCCGAGTTCTTGACCACATTCAAGTGTCTTCCCCCACCTCCGACATAGCAGTATCCAGGCTCGATCTTTGTGCCGGCCCGGGCTTCTACAACCTGCAATTGGCAGGAATCCGACAGCCTTTTAATGTAGGCGGCGGAGAAGTTGGCCGGCATATGCTGCACCAGGAAGAAAGCAGCATTTATATCCCGTGGAATATGGGGAAGAACCTCATATATCATCTTCGGTCCACCGGTGGATATTCCCATAGCAACGGCTTTCATTACCCGGTTGCCGGTGGAGCTTACCCGAGCCCGTCGGCTCAAGGTAGTGGAAGGTTTGCGGGCCAGCCTCTCGGTTACTCGTCTGCTGCCACTACCGACAGCTGCCTTAACTTTGAAAACCAGCTCATCGGCAACCGCCTGCATATCTGAAGATACCGTTCCTCCCGGCTTGCCCACAAAATCAAAGGCCCCCAGTTCCAGGGCTTCAAAGGTAGTCTGTGCCCCCTCCTGGGTAAGAGAAGAAACCATGATTACCGGACAGATCTTTTCGCTCACAATGTACTGGAGAGCGGTTATGCCGTCTTGTTTGGGCATATTGACGTCCATGGTAATAAGATCGGGTTTTAGCTCCCTGGCTTTAACAACAACATCTTCACCATCCCGGGCGGAGCCCACCACCGCAATACCGGAATCGGACTCTAAAATCCTTTTTAAAGTTTTGCGCATCAAGGCCGAGTCATCAGCTATCAAAACTCTAATCATCAATGATTCCTACCTTTGCTTTTTTAATTTGGCCCCACTGGAGGAGGGCGCCTGGTTCCCGGTCTGGCTGATCTTTTCAAGCTTCTTCCATTCTTTATCCTGCAGCAGGTTCTCCAGATTGATCATCATGATCATTCTCTCTTGAAGGTTGGCAATGCCATCCAGGAATCGCTCCGACCCTTGAGCCTCGCAAATATCAGGAGGGGTTTCTATGCGGTTTTTGCCCACCCGCAGCACCTCAAGAACCGCGTCAACGATTATTCCCACTTTTTTGTTGTGAATATCACTTACGATAATCCTGGTGAATTGATTATGTTCATTGGATTCCAGTTCGAATCGCTTGCGTAGATCAATAACCGGAATCACCTCTCCGCGCAGGTTAACTACCCCTTCGACATAATGGGGTGCCCGGGGTACTTTGGTGATTTTCGACAGACGGTTTATTTCCTGCACCTGGTTAATACTTATTCCATACTGCTCGGAAGCCAGGCTGAATACAACCATCTGTTCTTCGTCTGTCTCGTCGATAGTAAACCGGTTATTCACAAGCTCCTCCCCACTGCCAGACCCCGGTTGGATGATCTCATCCAAAACTGGCTGGCTGATAATGTCATTCAGGTCCATCAACATGATGATCCTCTTGCCGTCCTGAAGACGGACAATTCCGGTAATATTGGTTCCGCCATCCGAACCTATCATTTGCGGTGGTTGGAATATCTTGTTCAAGGGCACCCGCATTACTTCAAAAACCTGATCTACGGTTAAGCCGATGAGGCAACCCTCTACATCAACCACCACTACTCTGGTGCTGGGAGTGACCTCTTGAGTCCCGACTCCCAGTTTGCTGCGCAGGTCGACCACCGGTATCAAGTAATCCCTGAGTGAAATAATTCCGGTAATGTAATAAGGAACATTGGGTACTTTAACGATATCGGGAAAACGGATGATCTCCTTGACTTTATTTATCTCCAGGCCGAATTCCTCACTGCCCACCTGGAACGATACGAGCAGCACATCTTCTTCCGATTGCTTCGCTACCATCTCCTTGGCAGGTTCATCCCCGGTATGATCATCAAAGATGGGGGCCTGGCCATCGCATATGAAGCTGCTGTCCAGAATCATAACCAGCTTCTGGCCGTTGTTCAATTTGAGGACTCCGCTTATCGAATCCCGGTCGATACCCTGGGCCAAATTGCCTGGAGCCGCATCGATGCTTCGGCCGTCCACCCGCAACACCTGCGAAACTGAATCGACATCAAGTCCGGCCCTCTGGCCGTTTACATCCACAACAATTACCCGTTTACTATCGTCTGAATTTCCACAAGACATACCAAATCGGCTTCGGGTGTCAATTATGGGCAGTATCTTTCCTCGAAGATTGGCAACTCCTTCAATATACGTCGCTGTTTTGGGCACTTTGGTAATCTCGGGCAGGCGGATTATTTCCTGCACCTCCATTATGTCAATGCCAAAACTCTCATCGCCCAGATTAAAGGTGACCAACTGCATCTCTGCCCCTGATGAAGCCACATTCTTCATAGAGCGTCCCTCCTTAAAAACCGTCTCCTTTAATCAACCCATCTGCATTTCATCGGCGATTGAAGCAATCTCCTCGATGGAACTGGCTAATTCGTCAATGGCTTTGGACTGCTCCTGTCCCACCTGTGAGGCTTCCTGAACCTGATCGTTTACCTGCTCGATAATCTGAGCTACTTCCTTGACCTGCAGTTCATTCACAGCAACCGCGTCTTTGATGGCATTGGCACCTATATAGAAGTTGCCCCGAATCTTGTCAATCTCCTCCAGGGCCGCGGTTACGACCCCATTTTTTTGCACAGCCACCTGTATATAACCGGTGGCCTCTTTGGAGGCGCTCTCCGACTGGGTAATGTCCCCTAAAACCCGGCCCATCTGGTTTTGGATTTCCCGTACCAGGTCCTTTATTTTGTCTCCATTTTCGGCTGATTCGCTGGCCAGATTGCGAATATCACCGGCTACCACGGAAAATCCCCGTCCGTGTTCTCCAGCGGTGGCCGCTTCCACAAATCCGTTTACGGCCAGCATATTAGTCTGAATCGATACATTCTGTATAGTATCCACGATCTTTTCAATGCGGCGGATTTTATCCTGCAGCTTTTCCAGCGAAGCATTGGTGGCCCCGTAGGTTTCATTGCTGGCACTCAAGCGTTTGGCCATCTTCCAGGCAAATTTCATTATCTCCTGCCACTTTTCGGCAGCCTTGGCCCGGTGTTCGCCGGAAGCGACGGCATCACTGTAAAGCCCCTCATATTCTTGGGCACAGGTTTCGGTAAGTGCAGCGGCGGCAATGGTTTCCTGGTTTATTACCCGGGCCGCTTCGGAGAGCTGCATAATTCCACTGGCGATCTGGGTGGCGGTGCTGCTCAATTCTTCAATATTGGCCGACAGCTGCTCGGCGGTTGCCGCCACTTCTTCCGCCGATTTATTAATATTGCTCGATGTTTTTAGATCCTCGGCCATTTCGCTCAGCTCCTGGCTGGCTATATTGACCTCGGCCAGGGCCTTGCTCTGTTCAGCTACCGCTTTGGCTATCTCTTTGGTCCCCCCGGCCGCCTCCTCGGTTGCCGACGCTATGTTCTCACATCCGGACATCAATTTTTTGGCGTTTTGGCCCAACTGTTTGCATACTCCCATAATCTTCTGATTGCCGGAGCTGTAGATGTCGATCTCTTCTCCCACCTGGGTCATATCCACCACTGATTGGGTTAGATCATCAGCCAGGGAGTTGAACTCACCCACGGTTTTATTTATATCTTCCACCACTTCGTTGACCCCGGTGCGGATTTCATCAACAACCCCACGTATATCCCGGGCAGAGCGTTCCGATATTTCGGCCAGATTGCGCACCTCATCCGCCACCACCGCGAAGCCCCGGCCGTGTTCACCGGCCCGGGCCGCCTCTATCGCTGCATTGAGGGCTAAAAGATTGGTCTGATCGGCAATCATCACCACTGCTTTTACAATGTCGCCGATTCTCTGGGACTGTTCTTCCAGCTCTCTGATGCGCAGGGCAGACTGGGAGTTTTTATCAGCAGCCACTTTGACCAGCCCGGCCATATTATCCATGGTCTGGATGGACTCCTTAGAAGCCTTGACAGCCGCGTCGCCCTCCCTGATAAGATCCACCATGATATTCCACAAATCCAGGGTTCCGGCGTCCATTTGACTGCTGGCCTCGCGCATCTTTTCCGAATTGACACCAGCCTGCTCGGCCGCCTCGGTAACATCTTCCATAAGCCTGGAAAACTCCAGGGCGGCGGCATTGGATTCCTCCACTCCCGCCACCAGCTGCTCGGAAGCTGAAGCTATCCTCTCAGCCATGGCCGATTGTTTGGCCATGCTTCGGGCACGGGTCTTTTCCTGCGCCATTTTTCGGGCCAGTTCTCTTTTTTTCGAGACATCGCCGCTTTCTTCGGCTTTTACCGCTATGCCGGTTCTCTCTCCTGCTGCCTTGGTCGGTCTTGCCAGTTTCTTTGCCATTCTAACTTCCCCCTTACTAAAGGACTCTCCCCTCTACCCTGACCGTTAGAATCAAATGAGCGCGAATAATGGCACCTATGGGGATCGGTCGACTTTCTAAATGCTTGTTTCAAGCATTACTTACCTTGTTTTGTTTTCTTAACCTGTTTTTTTAGCTTGCTAGGGCCTTTAGTATTATCGGCCGACTCGCCCATGCCTTTGATTTTATGCCATTCTTCGGCTTGAAGGATGTTCTTAAGATTCAACATCATTATCATCCGTTCTCCCAGATTGGCCATCCCTTCCAGATAGTTCTGGATATTGCCTTCCTGAACTAAATCAGGAGCCTGTTCTATATTCTTTCTAGGAACCCGTAGAACCTCAATGACTTCATCTACTATAATTCCAACCTTTTTCTTGTCAAAATCGCTGACGATTATGCGGTTGAACTGATTGTACTCCCTGGTTGCAAGTTCAAAGCGTTTTCTCAAGTCTATAACCGGTATGACGTCTCCCC
Organism: Syntrophomonadaceae bacterium; assembly: GCA_040217815.1. Lineage (GTDB taxonomy): Bacteria > Bacillota > Syntrophomonadia > Syntrophomonadales > Syntrophomonadaceae > UBA5314. The sequence continues at coordinate 67,961 of JBEHWI010000007.1, forward strand.
GAAGGTTGACAACGCCCTCGACGTACTTGGGAGCCCGGGGCACCTTGGTAATCTGGGATAAGCGGTTGATTTCCTGAACCTGACCTACGTTTACGGCAAATTGTTCTTCACCCAGACGAAACACTACCATCTGTTCCTCATCGAGCTCATTTACTAATACGACTTTTTCCTTAACATCCGCAGTTTTATCATCCTGACGACTGATTTCCTGAAGGGCCGGGCTTACGATAAGATCCTTCAAATCCATCAGCATGACGATCCGCTTGCCGTCGTCCAGACGTGCCAGGCCGGTAATCCTGGCCCCGTCTTCGGAGGCTACCACCTCGGGAGGCGGGAATATGATATTAACCGGCACCCGCATAACCTCAAAAACCCGGTCAACCGTCAAGCCCATCAAGGTGTCATCACTGTCGACCACTACAATCCGGGTGCTTTCGGTTACATTTTCCTGGCCGGCATTAATCCTGGTTCTAAGATCGATTATCGGCATTAACCTATCCCGCAGGGAAATTATGCCCTTTACGTAATCGGGAGCATTGGGAACCTTTACAATTTCCGGATAACGAATTATTTCTTTGACCTTATCAATTTCCAAACCGAACTCCTCGTCACCGAGCAGGAATGAAACTATCTGAATCTCTTCGATAGCCGCAGTGTTTCTATTTTCAAGACCGGACCGGCCGCTATGGGTGTTTTGCCCCTGGGCGGCATCGCTTGCGATGCTGCAGAGTTCAGCCGGTGAAAGGAGCATTACCAGCTTCTGACCCTGGTTGACTTTAACCACCCCGGTTACCGATTTACCTCCCTCGCATGCCTGGGATAGTCCGGCTGGAGCCGGCTCGATCGACTTTCCGTCAACCCGCAATACCTCCGATACCGAATCCACATTGAGTCCAATTTGCCTCCCGTTAACATCCACTACTATGACCCGGGTGGACTGATCACACTCGATTTTGGGCATCCCGAATTTGGTCCGGGAGTCGATAACCGGCAGAATATGCCCGCGCAGATTCGTAACCCCGTCCACATAAACCGGGGACCTGGGCACTTTAGTTATCTGGGGGGCCCGGATAATTTCCTGGACCGTCATAATATCCAGGCCAAAGCTCTCGTCACCCAGATTGAAGGTGACCAGCTGCAATTCCTCTGAGGAGAAAACCTTGTCAGCACTCATAAACTTTTCCCTCCTTACGCAACCCTGCCTTCTCCTCTCAACCCATCTGCATTTCGTCGGCTATGGAAGCTATTTCCTCAATGGAGTTGGCCAGTTCATTAATGGCCTTGGCCTGCTCCTGGGAAACCTGAGCGGCTCCCTCAATCATTTCATTAACCTGCTCCATGGTTTCTTTCACTTCCTTAACCTCGGGAGCGCTGGTTTCAATACCGTTTTTCATACCCTGCAACGCCGTCCAATATGATTCTCGCACAGCCCCAATCGCCTCTACTGATCCGGTTACCGCCGTGTTCTTGGCAATGGTAACTGAAACAAAGCCATTGGCTTCCAGAGCGGCTGTTTCCGACTGGCCTATATCGGCAATAACCTTGTTCATCTGATTTTGGATTTCCCTGACCAGGTCTTTGATTTTATCGGCGTTTTCAGCTGACTCGGAAGCCAGGTTGCGTATGTCGCCGGCAACGACCGAAAATCCGCGGCCGTGTTCACCGGCTGTGGCTGCTTCAACAAAGCCGTTTACCGCCAGCATATTGGTCTGAATCGATACATTCTGAATAGTATCAACTATCTTTTCAATCTTGCGGATTTTGTCCTGCAGGCTCTCAAGTGCATGATTAGTTGCTTCATAATTCTTTATGCTGGCTACCAGGTTCTGTACGGTTGGACCCGCCTTCCCCCGGGCTGAAGCCAGCAGCTCGGTGAACTTGACCCGAACTTCACCTGATTCGGTTGACTTTTCATCAATTGTTTTGAATTCAGCCATGCAGCCATCCAGCAGCTTGCCCGCATCTTGAGCCTCACGGGCAATAAGCCGGGCCGCTTCATTGAGTTGAGCAATGCCGGTGGCGATCTGAGTCGCTGAACTGCTCAATTCCTCAATATTGGCCGAAAGCTGTTCAGCGGTGGCTGCCACTTCTTCAGCAGATTTATTGATATTGGTTGAGGTTTTTAGCTCCTCAGCCATTTCACTCAGTTCCTGGCTGGCGGTGTTTACTTCAGACAGAGCTTTGCTCTGTTCGGCAACCGCCTTGGTAATTTCCCGGACTCCGCTGGTTGCTTCTTCCAGCGAGGCAGCGATGCTCTCACTTCCCTGGCGAAGCTTTTCCGCCTCCGCAGACATGGCCTGGCATTGCTTCTTCATTTCAACATTGTTTCTACCGTAATGGTCTATATTCTCTCCAACCTGGTGGAATTGTTCGACCACTTCTTCCATGGTGCTGACCATTATATTGAATTCTCCGACTGCCTGGTCAATATCTTTAACCACTTCGCCGACTCCGCCGCGGATTTCATCAACCACGCCACGGATATCCCGGGCGGAGCGCTCCGATATCTCAGCCAGGTTGCGCACCTCATCGGCCACTACCGCAAATCCCCGGCCATATTCTCCGGCCCGGGCCGCTTCGATGGCCGCATTCAATGCCAGTAGATTAGTCTGATCGGCGATCATTACCACCGCTTGCACAATATCTCCAATTTTTTGAGATTGGACTTCCAATTCACCAATCCGGACCGCCGACTGCTGGTTTTTATTGGCCGCCACTTTTATCAAACCGGTCATACTCTCCATGGCCTGAACAGCCTCCTGACTGGTCTGTATACCTTGGTTGCCAATGCCAATAAGCTCATCAACAACCTTTTCCAAATCTTTGGCAGCGCTATCCAATTGGTTGCTGGCGTTTCTCATCTTTTCGGCGTTGCTGGCGCTTTGCTCGCTGGCCGTGTTTACATCGTCCATCAGTTTAGAAAACTCCTGGGCAGCGGCATTTGATTCCTCAACACCTGCCACCAGTTCTTCCGAGGCGGCGGCGATGCGTTCCGCCATAGCCTGCTGTTTGGCCATGGTGCGTGCCTTTGCTTTTTCCTGAGCCATTCTCCTGGCCATTTCCCGTTTCCGGTCCATTTCCGGACCTTCATCACCTTTAGTGGCAATTCCGGTCCTGCCAGTCAACTCGACTTTCGATGGTCTTTGCAGTCTCTTGGCCATTTTTTTGTTCCTCCCCTTTTTTTATACACTTCCCCACCGTACGGTCCCACACCGCCGGCTAAACAGGGATTTGACCGAAGTTATTGTCTGGAACAACTGCAAAACCCACCAGCCCGAAACACTCTGGTTAGGCGACCGGTCAAAGACCGATCACCTAACTCATCATGACTTATTTATTATTTAACTACGGGCTTGTTTTTTCAGCTTGCCTGCCGCTTTGGCAGGAGCCGTCCCTGGCTCACCCATCTCCGCAAGCTTTTGCCATTCGTTGGCCTGCAGTATGTTTTCAAGGTTGAGCATCATTATCATACGTTCACTTAAGTTGGCAATCCCCTCCAGGAATCTCTGTATATTCTGATCCTGGACTATTTCCGGCGCGCCCTCCATGTAACGCCTGGAAACTCTCAGAACTTCCAGCACCTCGTCAACAATAATGCCTACTTTTTTCTTGTTTAAATCGCTGACGATGATGCGGGTAAACTGGTTGTATTCTTTGCTCTCCAATTCAAAGCGCTTGCGCAGATCGAGAACCGGGATCACATCACCCCTGAGGTTGACAACCCCCTCGACATACTTTGGCGCGCGGGGAACCTTGGTTATCTTGGAAAGTTTGGTGATCTCCTGAACCTGGTTGATACGCACCCCGAACTGCTCGTCAGCCAGGCGAAATACCACCATCTGCTCCTCATCCAACTGTTCCATAAAGAAGCCGTTTTCGGTTTGTTCCTCCTGGGAGCCGCTGTCCTGTTTGGATATTTCATCCAGGATCTGGCTGCTGATGATATCGTGCAGATCCATCAACATAATGATCCGTTTGCCGTTGTCCAGGCGGACAATGCCGGTTATTTTCTCCCCGCTGTCGCTGACTATAACCTGGGGGGGAGGAAATATGCTGCTTAGTGGCACCCTCAGCACCTCGTAAACCCGGTCTACGGTGAGACCCATCAGGGTGCCGTCGATGTCGGCCACAACCACCCGGGTGCTGTCGGTGATATTGTCCTGCCCGGCATCCAGCTTGGTTCTTAGATCGACTATGGGCATAAGGGTGTCGCGCAGGGATATAATTCCCTTGATGTAATTGGGCACGTTGGGTACTTTGACGATATCCGGGAAGCGGATAATTTCCTTCACCTTTTCTATTTCCAGGGCAAACTCCTCTTCGCCCAGAAGGAACGACACGATTTGTAGTTCCTCTATGGCCGCTGAACCGCTGGTATCAACCCCGGTGCGGCTGGCGTGAGTCCCCTGCCTTTCCGCGGACAGGTCTTCTGCAATACTGCAGAGATTGGCTACATCGAGTATCATCACCAGTTTTTTGCCATTGTTTATTTTTACTACACCGGTGATGAAGCTGCGGTCGATCCCTTCCGATATGCTGGCCGGGGCAGATTCAATGCTCTTGCTTTCCACCCGCAAGACCTCAGATACCGAATCGACATTTAGCCCAACTGTCCGGCCGTTGACATCGATCACGATAACCCTGGTAGAGCCGTCCATATTGATTTGTGCCATGGCGAACTTGGTCCTGGTGTCAATCACCGGCAAAATGTGGCCCCGCAGGTTGGTAACCCCGTCTACATAAGAAGGTGAACGGGGAACCTTGGTTATGTTGGGGGTGCGGATAATCTCCTGAACATTCATGATGTCCACCCCGAAACTCTCATCACCCAGGTTAAAGGTAACCAGCTGCATCTCAGCTGAGGAGAAAACTTTTTCGGTGCTCATAAATCTCCCTCCTTAACATCAAGTCTTCTCCCCGCTTAACCCATCTGCATTTCGTCGGCAATAGACGCTATTTCTTCGATGGAACTGGCCAGTTCGTCGATGGCCTTGGCCTGTTCCTGCGAAACTTGAGTGGCTTCCTGGATGCGATCGTTCACTCTCTCGACAATCGCTTCAACACTCTTAACCTGCTCATTATTCACTTCGCCGGCGTTTTTAATAGCTTCGGCACTGGAGTAGAACTGGGTACGTACCCTATCGATCTCCTCCAAAGCATTGGTAACCTGGCTGTTCTTGGCAACCGCCTGGGGAATAAATCCGGCCGCCTCCCGGGAGGCCCCTTCGGACTGGCTTATTTCGGCAATAACCTTGGTCATCTGGTTTTGCACATCCCTGACCAGGTCCTTGATCTTGTCGGCGTTTTCAGCCGATTCGGTAGCCAGGTTGCGGATGTCGCCAGCCACCACTGAGAAGCCACGCCCGTGTTCACCGGCTGTAGCTGCTTCCACAAAGCCGTTGACGGCCAGCATGTTGGTCTGAATGGATACGTTTTGAATGGTATCGACTATCTTTTCGATGCGGCGTATCTTGTCCTGCAGGCTTTCCACCGCTCCATTGGTCGACTCGTAGGATGACAGGCTGTCCTGAAGTGATGATGCAATAGACCCTGCTTTCCCTCTCATCTCAGTAAACAGATCGGTTGCCTTGACCCGATATTCTCCAGATTCTTGAGCAAAGACCATCAGCTCATCATATCTCTGTTGACACAGGGCGGCCAATGTGGCAGCTTCCTCGGTTTCCTTGTTGATAACCCGGGCGGCTTCACTCATCTGCAAAATGCCGCTGGCGATTTGAGTGGCTGAACTGCTCAGTTCTTCGATATTGGCCGACAATTGTTCGGCGGTGGCCGCCACTTCTTCGGCAGATTTGTTTATGTTAGTGGAATTCTTCAGGTCTTCGGCCATTTCACTCAGCTCCTGGCTGGCGATATTGACCTCCGACAGGGCTTTGGTCTGTTCTTCGACCGCCTTGGCGATCTCCCGGGTTCCGCCGGCGGCTTCTTCGGTTGCTGATGCTATATTTTCACTGCCTTCCAGCAGTTTTTTGGCGTTGTTTCCAAGTCTTTTGCAGACATCCATTACGGCCTTGTTTTTGTCGCTATAACCATCAATCTGCTGCCCTACTTCGACAAATCCTTTTACCGTTTCCTCAAGTCCGGTAGCCATACCGTTAAAGTTTTCCACTGTCTGGTTGATGTCCTGAACCACCTCGGTAACGCCGTTTACGATTTCATCGACCACGCCCCGGATGTCGCGGGCGGAGCGCTCCGATATCTCGGCCAGGTTGCGGACCTCATCGGCTACTACCGCAAACCCGCGTCCGTGTTCCCCAGCCCGAGCCGCTTCAATGGCGGCGTTTAATGCCAGCAGGTTGGTCTGATCGGCTATCATTACTACCGCCTGGACGATGTCGCCGATCCGCTGCGATTGAACCTCCAGTTCAGCGATGCGCTGGGCTGATTGATAGTTCTTACTGGCCGCTTCCTTGACCATTGTGTTCATGTTTTCCATGGTCTGAATGGATTCTTCGCTGGCTTTTACCCCGGTGTCACCTTCTCTGATGAGATTTTCCATTACCGCATAAAGGTCCAACGATGCTTTATCCAGGTTGTTGCTGGCCTCACGCATCTTCTCGGCATTGATGCCCGCCTGATCCGATTCCTGGGTGACTTCATCCATGAGCCGTGCGAACTCTAATGCCGCCGCATTCGATTCCTCAACTCCGGCTACCAATTGCTCGGAAGCCGAGGCAATTCTCTCCGCCATGGCCTGCTGCTTGGCCATGGTCCGAGCTTTGGCCTTTTCCTGGGCCATTTTTCTGGCCAGATCGCGCTTCTTGGAGATGTCCTCACTGTCGTCGTTCTTTACCGTTATCCCAGTATTTCCCCCTACACCTGTTTTACCCGGTCTCTGTAATTTTTTTGCCATATTAAGGTTCCCTCCTTATAAAACTCGTAAACTGCTCCCTCTCCGAGCGTAAAAACTATTTTCGGCTCCGAATCCCATCTCACTTATGTGGATTTCATTCATGATCCCGGTATCTATATCTATTGCCGATACCCTGAGGATCCCATTTCGGTCGATCTCGAAGCTTACGTCTATATTGGGCTCCCCTCCTTTCGCCTGCCTTATTCCAGCCAGATGGAATTTTCCTAAAGAGATTAAGTCTTTTTCAGTTTCCTCTGACATCTCGTCCTTCTGTACAATGTGGATTATGACTTCCTGAACATTATCTTCCACCGTGGTAAAAAGCCGTGACTTTACTACCGGATAGGGAGTGTTGGCTTCAATTATGGGCACAAAATTACCTTGATCGTCTTCTAAACCAAGGGTGTGACTGGTAACATCATGCAGCTCTACGTCCTGTACCTGACCGGACAGCATTCCCGCCTGCAGGGCGGCACCCAGGGCTACAACTTCGTCCGGGTTGATATGGGCCTTAACCAGAGCTCCGGGGAACATTTCCTGAACTCGCTCTAAAAAACCGGGCATCCGGGAGGCTCCCCCGGCCAACACAATGGCCTCCACCCAGTCAGCCTTTAAATCGGCCCGCTGCAAGGTCTGCTCTATCAATTCCCTTATTCCGGAAAACAGGTCGTCGCACAGGTGGTTGAAACTCTGCCGTTCCAGCAAGTGGTTTAAGTGCACCGGACCGGCCGGTCCCATACTAATATAGGGAATCAACAAAGAACATTCATTGACCGTAGACAGATCCACCTTGGCCTTTTCGGCCTGAATCACGACCTGCTGCAAGGCTACCGGATCTGCGGCCAGGCCGACCCCGGTCTGCTGTTCAAAAGTGTTCAATATATGCTCGACCAGGCGCTGGTCAAAATCCACTCCACCCAGGGAGGTGGAGCCGCCGGTCGCCAAAACCCGGCATATGCCGGACTGGTATTCCATTATGGTTATATCGAAGGTGCCGCCGCCTATATCCAAAACCAGGATTTTCTCTTCCCGGTTTAGTTCGGCGGCATAGGCCAGAGCCGCGGCGGTCGGTTCGTTTAAGAGTTTTAATATTTTGATTCCCGCCAGTTCTCCGGCCATAAAGGTAGCCTGACGCTGATTGTCATTAAAATAGGCAGGCACTGTCACTACTGCTTCGCTGACCTGTTCCCCGGTATTTTTCTCGGCATATTGCTTCAGTTTGCGCAGGATCAGGGCTGATATTTCAACCGGTGAATAACCCCGTTCATTTATCTTAACTTCGTAGTTGCTTCCCATCTGGCGTTTGATATGAGCTACGGTCCTTTCGGCCTGGAGCAATGATTGGGAACGGGCCATTTCCCCCACCAAAACCTCCTGCTCACTCTTAAAAAAGGCCACCGAAGGGGTTAAACGGCTGCCTCTTTCATTGATAATAATTTCTGGCCGTCCTTCGCAGTTAATATAGGCCACCAGGGAGTTGGTAGTTCCCAAATCTATCCCCACTATCGAAGACATGCTGCATCCTCCTCTTAAAGAAAACCCCTGAACTGTTCTTATATTAAACTGGACCGCTTAGTCGGTGTTTTTTAGCATTTTCAGGTTGTCCCGGGCTGTCGTATTGTCCGGCCAGCAAGCCAGGGCCTTTTCCAAATACGTGCAAGCCGCTTCCTTAAAACCGTTGTCAAATAGAATAGTAGCTGCGTTGTTCAAGGCCTGGGATAAAACCTGGCTGGCTGGTTCTTCAGCCGGCGACCTTTCAATAATCAAGCGGTAATAGTAATACGCTTCAAGAAAGAACCCATCTTCGTCATACTCCAGGGCTTTGTCCAACCATTCCTTAATTGGAGCCGTATCTTCGGCCTGGACGGTGCGGACCGGAGTGTTGCTGCTGGCTTTGAGTAGCAGGTCCAGACCCATGCCCAATCCCTTGCGATTGTCTTTCATGCCATACCACTCCTGGCCAGGATGGATTCTGCCAGTCTCCAATAATCCGCAGCTCCCCGGCAGCCTGGAGCGTATTCGAATATGGTCTTGCCATAGCTTGGTGATTCGGCCAGTTTGATATCGGTCCTTATAAGCGGCAGCAGGCGCTCGGCTCCAAAATTCTCAATTATCTCCTTGACCACACCCCGGGCCAGGTTGGTTCTCAAATCTGATTTGATGACCAAAATGCCCATCAGGCGCAGTCCCGGATTTAATTCAGCGTTTATCCGGTAGAGTATGCTCATCATCTGAGCCAGGCCGTCCATGGATAGGAAAGTCGGTTCTATGGGTATTATCAGATAGTCAGCAGCCACCAGGCCGCATATGGTAATAAGGCCCAGGGAAGGCGGTAAATCCAGCAGGATAATATCATAGTTCCCGTCCATTTCCATGATAAGGTTGCGCATGAGTCCCTCCCGACCCGGTACCTTATTTGCTTCCAATTCGAATGCGGAAAGATCGGGTTTGGACGCGATAAGATCAAAGAGCTTTACCTGCTTGATAATGGTGTGCTGGATGAACTCAATCTCACTACGGCCCTGGGCTTGCAGGTGCAGCAGTTCATACAGGCTGGATTGGATCTGTTGCGGCAGAAAACCGCAGCTGGTCGTCGATTGAGCCTGGGAATCAGCGTCTATTAGCAGGATTTTCTTACCCTGACGGGCCAGGGCATCGGCCAGGTTTATGGAACTGGTGGTTTTCCCGGTTCCCCCTTTGCGATTACCCAGCGCTATGGTTATCGCCATCAGCTTCTCCCGCCTTTCTGGAATGTAAAAACGTATTAAATAATTGAGCCGGGTTTAATATCAAGACCACATTGCCGTCGCCTAATATACTGGCCCCGGTGTATATCTTAAGCTGGGCCAGCTCCTCTACCAGGGCCTTGACTACAAACTCCTGCTCTTTATAGAAAGAATCCACGATCAGGCCAAAACGATGGCCGTCGTTTTCTAGAACAACCACCGAAATTCTATCCTGCCCGGCTGCTGTATCCAGATTGTCATCCTGAGGCCCCTGGCTGTCCTGGTCGAGTATATCCTGCAGCCTGACCAGATGCAGAATCCCCCCGCGGATATCGGCAACCAGCAGATCCTTGTAGCGACGGATACCAGAAGGGAGAATCTTCACCGTCTCCTCAATGGCATCCAATGGGATGACGTATTGTTGGCCGCCGCTGCGAATCATCAAACCGCGAATGATGGACATGGAAAGGGGAATCTTCAGGGTAAAGTGGGAGCCAGCATTGAGCACACTGGACATAGTGACCGAGCCCCCCACTTTTTCAATGTTATTCTTAACAACATCCATTCCCACGCCCCGGCCGGACAGCTCGCTGACTTCATCACGGGTGGAGAAACCGGGAGCAAATATCAAACGGAAGGTGTCGTCCAGGCTCAAAGTTTCGATCTGTTCGGTAGTGATCAAGCCCTTTTTCAGGGCCTTGGCTTTTATCTCTTCAGGGTTCATGCCCTTGCCGTCATCCTTGATTTCAATTACCACGTTGTTGCCCTGGTAGCGGGCCTGCAGCCAGACCGTTCCAGCCTCCGGCTTGCCCAGGGCCCGTCTGACATCGGGTGGTTCAATGCCGTGGTCAACGGCATTGCGCAGCATGTGCACCAGGGGATCATTGATGGCTTCCATGACTGTTTTATCAAGTTCGGTCTCTTCTCCGGTAACAATCAGATCGGCCTGTTTGCCTACTTTTCGGGCTGTATCCCGTATGGTGCGCGGGTAGCGCTGAAACAGAACTCTGAGCGGCAGCATCCGGGCGGACATAATGGCGTCCTGCAGTTCATCGGATATGCGGGATATTTCAAAGGCCACCGACTTGACCTCGCGTGACAGCTCGGGGATTTCGTACTCCAGATTGATCTGGTCGGCCAGATGGAAAATCCGGTTTTTAGATATCAGCAGCTCTCCGATCATGTTGAATAATCGATTCATCTTATCCTGGCTGACCCTGATAGACTGGCCTCCAACCTCACTGGCCGCCTGGGCCGGTTCGCGTGAGTCCTTGCCCTGATGCCGGGCCATGCTCTGTTTGGCCAGGGCCAGGTCGACGTCTTCTTTTTTGACCATCCCTTTTTCCACCAGAACTTCGCCCAATTTTCGCTGGTCTCTTAATGCCTGTTCCAAGTCCTCAGGGGTGATTTTTTTCTCCGCCAGAAGTATTTCGCCCAGCTTTTTATCATATTCCATTTCCGGAACCGTACAAAGGTCTTCTATGTCCTTGATACGAGCATCCAAAAGAGACTGCAGCACTTCATACTGCTGCTTAAGTTCGTCGACAAAGCCGGCATCAACCGAATCTCCGGGTTTAACTTTGGCTATATGAGCCTGCATTTCCTCCACCAGTTCGGCAATATCGAGATATTCCATCTGCCGGGCGGATTTAACAATTGAATTCATGGCTCGCTGGTATTGATTTATTCTTTTTTTAGCTATTGGAGATCCAGGATTGGCGCTGTTGACCAGGAATGATATAGATTCCAGACCCTGACGGGTTATGTTGGCAAAGGCGGTAAGCTGTTTGGGCAGCTTGCGATTGCCTTCCTCCACCAGGGCCTGAACTTCGGTGGATTGGAGGCTTTCCTCGGAGGAAAAAACATGCAGTTTTTGGACCAGATCCTCAATTACAATCTGCTCCTGGCGGTCTTCTTCAATGGCCTTGGCCAGGGCATGAGATCGGTCAACTGCCTCCAGGATGATGTCAACTACACCGCTGGGTATGCCCAGTTCCATATTGCGGTAGGTCTGCAGGAGTGATTCAACCGTATGGGTGAGGTTCTTGATAATGTAAAAAGGGTCGTCTTCTTTGCCATCGTTCTCCATCATGGAGAGGATTACTCCGGCGCCGCCCTTTATACTATGAAATCCCCGAAGAATCGCATTGAGCAGTTCCTTATTGGAACTGTCCTTTTCCATTGCAACGCAGTTTTTTTCAATAGTGTCCAGATGCTCGTAAACCTCTTCGATGAAATCGATCCGGGACTGTTCTAAAAACGAACCGATTTCCAATTTCATCACCCGCTCGACCTCGACGGATGCGTCCTTTTGAGGCGTAGCAACCGGAGATTCTCCTGGCTCCTGGGCCGGTTCGCTCTGCAGAGTCAGCTTCCTTATCGCTTCGGCTTCATCAACGAAATCCCGAAAACCATGTTCCTCTATTTCCAGCTCAAGATGCTGCCCCCCGCCGGCCTCCAGAGATGGAAGCCGTTCGGCCAGCTGGGCTACGTGCAGATTCAAGATATCGATACCACGCAAAAGTAGATCGGTAATCTCCGAACTGGCTTCATAGAGGCCTTTTTTCATATCGCTTAAAAACGACTCCAGGACATGGGCGGTATCCTTGATGGGGGTATAATCCACAAAACCGGCAACCCCTTTTACCGAATGCAGGGCGCGAAATACGTGATCCAGGTGTTCAGCGGCAAATTCCGCCTCCAGCTTCAATACACCCTCTTCGATTCCGCTCAGATGCTCGGTTGATTCTTCTACTATTCCTTCCAGTATCTCTAGATCGTCTGGCTCAAATCGCAATTTCATGGCCGGCTCCTTATTCGCTGCCCAAAAGCATAAGCACCTGTTCTACCAACAACTCCGGTTCAGTGGGTTTGACTATATAGACATCGGCACCGGCTTCAAAGCCCCGGGTTTTATCCTGGGCTTCATCCTCGGTGGATACTATTATTACCGGCACACTGGCGAATTGCTCGTCTTCCCGCAGCCTCTCTATAAGCGAATAACCATCCATATTGGGCATATTGATGTCGGTTATAATCATGTCAAAATGGTGGTCGCCACCGTATATCTTTTCCAGGGCGTCAGCCCCGTCCACCGCGGTCATTACCTGAAAACCCTGAGATTTCAAGATGTAGCAATGAAAATTCCTAACCATTTCTGAATCATCTACTATCAAAATTTTCACCAGCAAAACTCCTCCCTGATTATTTAAGTCTGATATACAGTAAAACCATCAATTCGTTTGATCTTAAATGATGTGGTAATGCGGCTCAGGGACTCTGCATGCCCCAGGAATATGAAACCGCCCCGGTTAAGCATAGTATAAAAACGTTCGACAACCTGTTTTCGAGATTGGTCGTCAAAGTAGATCAACATATTGCGGCAGAATATAAAATCATAATTTCTCTCGTTGCGCAGTGCTCTGCGATCCATAAGATTCACGTGCTCAAAAGACACCAGATCGCGTATTTCTTGTTTAACCCGGTACACACCGCCACCCAGGCGGTTAAAATAGCGCTCCAGATAATCCGGTGGAACATCCTTTACCGAACGCGAATCATATTCGGCTTTTAGGGCGGCAGTAAGAACGTTTTCGTCAATATCAACGCCCTTGACCAGGACATTCCAGGATTTAAAATCATCTAGCATTTCCCGCAAGATGATAGCCAGGGTATAGGGTTCTTCGCCGGATGAACAGGCGGCAGAAAATACCCGCAACGTTTTATCGCCACTGGCCCGTTTTTTCTCTAGAGTCTCCTGCAGACAGTTCTCCCCAAAAATGGCCAGTTGTTCAAACTCCCTAAAGAAATAGGTCTCGTTTACCGTGATCAGGTTGATAAGGTCCTGAAATTCGCGATTGTCGCGATCGAACATCTTTAAGTAGCGGATATACTCGGCTACCTTATGTATATCCCGATACTCCATGCGTTTCTGAATACGCTTCTTGAAGTAATAGATTTTGTTTTCTCCAAACTGCATACCGGTTCTTTCATAGATCAGATTGCGCAGGTTGATAAAATCCTCAATAGATAGTTCCAATCAACTTCACCTCATCTGCTAACTTGCTGTAGAGATTTCTGAATAGCATCCTGAATGTCTTCATCCTGGACGCTGGCCAACCGCCCTTGTAGTACAGGTAGCGCCTCCGGACGGCCCAAAAGTCCAAGGCCCTCAATAGCCCCCAGGACCAGCAGCCGGTCCTCACTTTCGATATAAGACAGCAGTGCATCCAGGATAGCCTGGTTTTTAAACTGACCCAGAAAAACCAGCAGCTCGTACTTGTTAATGGAATTTATATCGCTGCCGATGAAGCCGAGGATTTGAGCCAGCATTTCATCGGTCAACTGCCCATCAGAGGTTCTTTCGAGAATGCCCTGGAGAGTATTGATGATCTCTTTGGTTAAAAGTTTACCTTTGGACGTCATTAAAGAGAGTATAAAAGGCAGCGTATCGGCATTGCCTTGTTTGGCCATATATTTCAGGTAAGAAAAGAGCTCCAGTCCTTTTACCACATCAGGATTGGGAAACAGGCGGCCCACGATTTCCCGGGACTTGTCATCTCCAATCTTGGCAAGGGCCTCCAGGCAGGTACAGCGCAGCAGCAGGTTTTCAGCCTTCTCCAAAACCGCATTGATAGCCGGAGTCTGCCCGGCTGCTCCCAGGTTGCCCAGGTATTCCACCGCGGTGATGATAATGTTTATATCGCTATCGTTAAGAAAGCACACCATGTAGGGGGCTACTTCCTCGGTATTCAACTGGTAGAGGATGTCCAGGGCAAATTTGCGCACGTCCTTATCAGCGTCCTCCATCAAGGGTTCCAGATAAGCCGCGACTTCATCCCTCCTGGTGGACACAATATCGATTATGGCGTTGCGTATAAAGGCGTCATCGCTGCGCAGCAAGGGAAGCAGTTTTTGCACCAGAGCATGGTCCTGAATTTGTGGGATGTTATTGACAATTACTTCTCTAACAAAAACGGACTTTTCCCGCTGGATGTGTTCAATCAGCAGGTCAAGTCCTCCGCTTATACCGTCAAAAACTATGTCTTCTACGGCAAAAGCACGATCTCTTTCGTCTTCCGATTGCAGTCCCTGGATTATCTCGGAATGGTCCGGCAAATGATCCCCCCCAATCTCAACAATAATAAGTATCTTTTTATCCTCAATATCAAACCGGTTCAGAAATGCTTCAAGATGGTGTCAATTTGGGCTCTGGGACATTTTAATCCTATTTGTAATTTCAGTAAATTTTGTCTCCGGGCAATAGACAAAAAAGTAAAAAAGACAACCCGGAGCATATTTTTCTTCTATATTAAGTATCGTCCTTAGGCTTAAGGTGCTTTAGGCCCTTAGGTCCCAGGATCCTGTTTTGTCGGCCATCGACGACTTGTTTGCACTTTTTTGCGTCTACATCGCCGGTATTTATTCTTCTTTGCCCGGTAGCCTGTGACAATTATCGACATCAAAACCTGAATTGCCAATTTTATTAGGCTGTTTGTACGGGTAAATCTTTCAGAAAATAATAAAACCGCCCTTTTAAGAAAGAGCGGTTTAATGCAGTTCGGTTATTTCGCCAATTCTTCGGCTAAAGCCCTGCTCTTTTCTGACAATACCAGGGCAATATGCGCTGCATCCTTATTTTTTCCAAGAATAAGAGTGGAAGCCAATTCGGCAAAAAGTTTTTTCAACTCTAAAAACAGCTTGGTAATCATAGGGAAATACCTCCCCTCTCCCGGTCCCAATTTCTCTACATGATATTATACTAAGATTTTATGCAAAACCTTTCTCATTTTCAACATCAATTCCATACCTGGTTTAAAAAATATTAAAGCAGTACGTCACGCCCCTCGGCAACCAGCAGATCCACCATCTTTTTTACCTGCTGCGACTTTTCCTTGGAACAAATGAAAATAACATCTCGGGTCTCGACAACGATCAGCCCGTCGACTTCCAGGAGGGCTACAGTCTTTTCGGTTTGTTTGACCAGGCAGTCCTTGACTCCCAGGGCCAATATGTCGTCGCCTACCAATACATTGCCATTTTGATCGGTATCAAGCAGCTCGGCTAGAGCCTTCCAACTGCCTACATCGCTCCATCCAAAATCTCCCTTAATCATAGCTACCCGCCTGCACTTTTCCGCAATGGCATAATCAAGACTAATATCAGGAAGGACAGAGTAATGGCTTAGATAAGGTTCGCATCCCTGCATAATGAAGTCATACACCCGGGGTAGGTGTTTGTGATACTCCTCCCGCCAGACATCAATTCTGGCAAAGAACATCCCCGAATTCCAGTAGTAGCTGCCCGCTTCCAGGTAGGTAATAGCAGTAGTCAAATCCGGCTTCTCCTTAAAGGCATGCACCTGGTAGGCGTCAGACAAACCGGGCAGCTTTTCTCCCATATGTATATATCCGTAACCTGTCTCCGGGTAGGCGGGCGGTATACCTACCGTAGTCAAGTATCCCCGGGATGCGCTTTCCACCGCCCTGACCAGGACATCCTGATAGGCTCCGGTGTCTCTTATATAATGATCAGCCGGGAAAATTGCCATAACTTCTGCCGAATCCGCGTCCGGACAACTGGCCAGGGCCAGTCCTACGGCAGGTGCCGTATTGCGGCCTGCTGGTTCACAGATTATCTTGATACGATGGTGTAAACCTGCCTCAAACATTACTTCCCGGATCATTTGTTCCTGGTCTTTTACGGTAATAATAAGCGTTTCCGAAGTAAAGTCAGGGTCGAGGCGATCAATGGTGTGTTCAAGCATAGATTTGTTGCCGAAAAAAGAGCACAATTGTTTTGGTTTGTCACTGCGGCTTTCCGGCCAGAGGCGGACGCCCTTTCCTCCCGCCAAAATAACGGCTTTCATGAAGCCTCCCCCCCATTCTCTTCTCGATATATAATAATTGTACAATTCCCGGGTATATATTGCCTAACACAAGCGTAAAATAATGAGTTATGCTAATCGTATGGTGATCTCACAATTGTTGTTCCCCCCGGGAGGTAGAATTTTGTCACTCAATAAAAGTGAAATCTTGTTTGATCAGAGCATTGCCGAGGCTTTAAATCAAGCCCGCAATTTTCCGGAAGTCGATTTAGTAATAGCTGTGCCTTTTTATAATGAAAAGGATGCTCTACCCCAGGTCTTATCAAATGTTCAATTAGGTTTGCGCGGCACCCAGCCCTTGCGTGCCGCACTTATGCTGTGTGTCGGTGACCCGGCTGGCTCTGAGGTCCTGGAGGCCATGCAAGAGGCGCCAATTGACATCCCGCATATTGAATTCCTCATGAAACCGGGAGCCAACGGCCGCGGGGCCAGCATTCGAGCCATACTTGAAATATGCCGGGTCCTGGAATCGGATGTTGTTATTCTGGCCGCCGACCTCAAACAGATAGATGAGCGCGGATTTCAACCGGAATGGGTCAACCGCCTTATAGAGCCTATCAGGGGCGAATACGATCTGTCTCTGGCGGTGTTCGATCGCCACTATAATGAAGATGTGGTAGGCAGCCTCTTTGCCGCCCCCCTCCTGGAAGCCTTTTATAAAGTAAGTTTAAGAGATCCCTTGAGCGGCGTCTATGCCATATCCCACGACCTTCTGGAGGACTATTGCCTGGAAATCAAGTTCTGGACCGACATAACCCAGGGCTATGGCATTGATCCCTGGATGGTAACCCGGGCGGTAATATGGCAGGATAAGATCTGCGAGGTCCGGCTGGGCGCCAAACTCAGTTCGGTCAGTCTGGAGAAGCTGAACTTCATTTTTAAAGAGATATCGGAAGCCCTTTTTACCTGTATAAAACGGGACGTGAAGTTCTGGGCTAAACGCCAGCCGGTGGTACAATACCCGGATCACTACGGCAACGGATTCACCGATCAGCCCTTTGTAGTCGAAGATATGTCGCACGCGCTTACCATGGCCTTTAAGCGCTACTACGAACAATACCACCGCCTGTATGAACAGGTGCTGCCCGCCCCTTTAAAAGAGGAAATAGAAAAAACTGCTGCCAGCCCGGCAGGTTTTAAAGAATCAGGCGGACTGAGCAGTGAGACCTGGGCCGACCTGGTTTACAATTTTCTGCTTGAATACAGCTTTAATCAGACCTTGCAGGCTGACGACCTCTTGAACGCTCTGACCTTTGCCTTTGACGGCAGGCTGTCCCGCTACATGAGCGAATCTCAATTTTTAGAAGACGCCTGGCCGGGTAAAAAAGACCCGGAGAGACTCTATCAGTTCCAGAAAGCCCTGGCTAACAGCCAAAAAGAATCCCAAAAGCAGTTTTTTATCCATCTATGGAATGCCTTTTACAGCCAGTGGGTTCACAAAGCTATTGAAAGCAAGCCCCCCTTGACCCCCACCTATTACCTGGAGTTTATCCCCGGGCTGCCGGTTATTCTTCCGAAACAGATTGAAGGCAAAGGCGGCAAGGTGATTAGCACGGAAGAAGTATTCAACAAGCTGCAAGCTCGCTATCAGGAAGCCTTCAATGATTATATCTTCGTGCGCCTGACCGGTGAAGTTTTAGAACCCAAGTACCTCAAACCACCGGCGGCTATTTTACCGCCCATATTTTTTATTGAAAAAATCCAGGGTCTGATGGAAAAGCTGGAACACAGCCTGGAATCACTGCTTCCGGGAGATCTGTACACTGAAGACGGTGCCGCCCAGTTTGTTGACGCGGTTTTTTCCCTCCAGCCTTTCCCTAAAATATTTACCGTAAAAACAGAAGTTCTGGAAGAAATGCTGCATCGCTTTCCCCCGCTGAATGTAATGATACCGGCCGGCTGCCGGACTGCTCAGGAACTTATAGATAAGATGGATGTCCGTGATGCCGTCACCCTGGCCAACCTGCTGGAAAACCGGAAGTATGCGGATCGAGCCTTGCTGTGGATTTTGGACATCCTTACCCCTGAAAAGATGGACTTTGTGGAAATAAAACCGATAATTCTGGGGTCCAGGCTCCTGAATGATGCGGTCAGCCAGGCCAGTATATCGGACCTTAACAAGATCACCACCCGGATAACGGTCAACCACTTGAGCAAAGGACTGGGCGGCGCCTACCCGCGCCTGCGTTTCTTTTTGTACATCCTGCGCCACATCATGATCGCCCAGGACTATTCCAACCTGTGGAAGGCCTATGCCCGGGAAAGAAAAAACCTGGGGGGTAAACTGCGCAATTCTCTAATCGGTTTGTATCACACCACGGCTTTTTCAGCCCACAATATTTTTGAAAACATGCATCATCGTTCAGTAGTCAGTTTTCTAAAGGACCTGATACCGAACCTGGAAGCCCGGGGCGAGAACGAAACAGCTCACAACCTGCAGTTGTTGATCGACGGCTATGGCCTTTCTCAGGTGCTTGATGACGGAACCTTTTTACCTTGCTCGGCCTGGACCTGGGCCGGCTACAGTTATAAAGGGGGCAGGGGCGTCCCCACCGCCATGTCTAGTCATGTTGAGGAAAAATGGTTCAACCACGATCTTTTGGAAGAGCTCCAATCGGAACTGGACTACCAGTTGGATGATATCAGTCACCTGGTTGAACAGCTCATCGGAGAGGGCCGGGCCAGTGAGAACCTACTCGACATCCTGGTGGGGGTTAAGCCGTCCGATGTCACGGTAGTGCCCCAGGATCTGGCCGAATTCCCCCCCGCCCTTGCGCTCAGGCGAGCCCCCCATAATCCATTACTGCTCCCCGTTAAGGACCACGCCTGGGAGAGCCGCTACGTATTAAACGCCGCTGCCGTTAGAATAGCGGGCAAAGTATACATTCTCTACCGCGCCTTCGGTGAGGATGAAACATCACGCATCGGCCTGGCGGTAAGCGATGGCTATCATATTCTGGAGAGGCTTGAGGAACCTATTTTCGCCCCGGCCAATGAAAATGAACGGCGCGGCTGCGAGGATCCCCGGGTGGTAATCATAGGAGGGGAGTTGATTATGCTATATACCGCCTATGACGGGCAGGTGGCTCAAATCGCCGCGGCTTCCATTCCGATTGATCATTTTGTCAACTACCGGTTTGAAAAATGGAAACGGATCGGACTCGCTTTTAACGGTATCTGGGACAAGGACGCCATCCTGTTTCCTGAAAGAATAAACGGCAAATATGTAATTTACCACCGCATCGAGCCCAGTGTATGGGTATCCTATCTCGATGAGCTGGTCTTTCCGGCCCCCAAAGAAAACCATGCCATAATATTTGGCCCCCGCTCGGGTTATATGTGGGATTCATTGAAGATTGGCGCGGGTACTCAACCGATAAAAACCGAGTTCGGCTGGTTGATGATCTATCATGGAGTGGATCGCAAGCTGGTCTACCGCCTGGGTGTAATCCTGGTTGACTACCAGAACCCGGAACGGTTGTTGTATCGCTCACCCAACCCCATCCTTTCGCCTGAAGCGGAATGCGAGCTGGGTTCAGAGGGAACCTGCTGGGTTCCCAATGTCGTTTTCACCTGCGGAGCAGTGCCGGCTGAAGACAAGGAAACGCTGGGGGCCGATGATGAGCTCCTGGTCTATTACGGAGCGTCCGACACTTTTGTCTGCCTGGCTTCGGCAAAAGTTGGCGAACTCATCCCGGAATCCATTAGAAACAGCATCATACAAAGACGCAGGTCGACCTTGGTGTCGGGAATAAAGGATAGCTCCTAACCTGTCAGCTCCAGCAGGTTTATAAGCCGGGTGCTTATAAGCAGCGATAGAATTGCCTCGGCCCCCTGGTTGCGGTTAAGCCCCGAAGGAGTCAGGGCATCACAGCAGCCCCCGCTGACCGGGTCGTAAAGAGGCAACGAGTTGATATTGTAGCCGCCATACCAGCGAAACGCGGTATAAGCCTTCTGCCGATAAGCGTTTTGGCCGGTCGCCAGGTAGGCCTCGGCAAAAGCCAGGGCGGTGGAACAGGCATCAACCGGCTGTTGATCATAATCTGAACATGCCTCTCCCCGTCTCCACCAGGCCTGATTGCCCACTATACTTAGATAACCCTTTTTAAAGAGATTTTCGTCCAGGAATCCCAGGCTCTCCTTACCGACCTGGAGCGCCCGGGAATCACCGGTTGCCCGGTAAAAAGCCAGCAGGGACTGGGGCATAATCCCGTTGCAATAAGTAAGGCGGTCTTCGTACCACAACCACCCCGGGGCGCTGTTTTGGCAGTGCATGCTTAGCAGAGCCTCCCCGAATTTAACGGCCAGCTCCCGGCAGGAGCGCTCCACTTCGGTTCTTAATATCAGGCGGCTTAAGCCGAGCAGCACATAGGCCATGGAGCGGGGACATCGCATATCCTGCATACCGGGCAGAGTCCGCCTGAGCATAAGCTTCCCCCAACTGCTTATATTGTCGCTCTCGTCCAGGGCCGCACAGCAGCAGGCCAGGAAGGCCCGCCCCCTGCTGTCTTGGGAATCCATGGCGGGCAGATAATGCCCGTCCAGCATTAGATTGTGCCAGCTGCCGTCCGGCTGCCAGGCATCCTCTAGAAATCCCATATAAATGCGGCACAAATGATCCCGTTCCGGGCCCTTCTCCATATTCAAGGAGACCAGCAGAGCCCGGGCATTGTCATCCAGCGTATAGCCGCTGCGGGGATCGGGGACCGGGCCGACGGAAAACTGGAGCATGCCGGTATGATCGGTCATATTCTTCAGGTGCCGATAATCCAACTGCTCCAGAAATACGTTTCGTTCTGCTTCCTGATGGGCCATGACCCTACCTCGCCAGCAGCTGGCCCCGCAGAAGCCCGGCCAACCGTTCGACCAGCAAACCATATTGCTCGGCTACATAAGGCCAGCGCATCCTTTTTCCCATTCGTTCAGCATTTATTTCCAGGCCAGCCTGTACCCGCTCGTCATCTAAAACCTTGCTTAAGGCTGTGGCCAGGTGGTCCGGGCGGGGAGAAAGCGCCAGAACTCCCCTCTTCCCTCCCTGCAGCATCTCCAGGGCATATTCGTAAGGAGTGGATACTATAGCCCTTCCACATCCCAGTGCAAAAGCCATGGTTCCCGATACGGCCTGATTCATATTGGGATAGGGGCTCAAATAGATGTCGCTCATACTCAAATAGTCCCCCAGCTCATCCAGAGACAGAAACCGGTTGACAAAGCTGACATGCCCCTTTAAATTCAATTCGGCTATGAGGCCTTCCAGCATATTTCGGTAGGACTCCCCTTCCCGTTTTAACAACATAGGGTGGGTTTGTCCGACGATAAGGTAATGAATATGGGGGTGCCTGGGAAGGATCCGGGCTATGGCCCTGATTCCGTTTTCCAGCCCTTTGCCGGGTCCGATCAGTCCAAAGGTGGTTATTATTTTGTTTCCCTGCAGGCCGTACAACGCTTTAAGGGTTTCCCGGTCCTGTTGTGGGAACACCGGCACTCCATGGTGGATGAGGAATATCTTCTCAGCCGGAACCGAAAACACCGAGCTCAGAAGACGAGCCGAGCGGGTGCTCATGCATACCACCGCTGCCGCCTTACCGGCCAATTCCTTGAGCACCCGAAGCTGATTGGGTGAAGGCTGCGGCAATACCGTGTGGGCCACAACCATGAACGGCTTCCGCAGGCTGCCAGCCAGGTTTAAAACATAATCTCCATCTGCTCCCCCATAGATTCCGTATTCATGCTGAACAATTATGAGGTCTATTTCCGGGTTGGTGTTTATCAGCCGGGCAGAAAGTTCGTAATCCTCGACATGGTGCTGCCTGAGTTCCATGATGACCTCCGCAGGATAGTCATAGGAGTACTCTTCATCGGATACAGCAGCTATTAGCACCCGACGGCCGGTTAATTCAAGGTTGTCTCTCAGATCCTTGGAAAAAGTGGCGATTCCGCACTGTTTGGGTAGATAGGTCCCCAGATTTAATATTGACACGCTTGAACCTCCTTCCTTCTCGCCCTGGCCCGGTCTAAAAAAAGGTAGCAAAACCAGGCCCGAGAATCATCTACTGTCCATCTCTATAAAAGATTGAAGAATACAGCAAATCGGTCGGATTTACATCGTCATCGCGTTTCGTTTGGTCACAACACTTCAGGGGGTCGATAGAAAAGTCTTTACCATAAAGAAGGGAGCGGGAAATATCTTTGCCCTTTGTTGACTAAATACTCCTTGATCTATTTATACCAGAATAAAGGAGGACACACAAAAGCACTGGGCGGCGAATAAGCGATGCTCCCCCCTTCTTGACAGTTTGTCCTCGCCCTTGCTCCCTATCTCACCCGAATGCTCTTTTGTATTGGGTTTTTGGCGCACTTCACCTGGCGTTTGCGGTTTCCATAGATGGCGGATTATTGTATATTAATTAAAGATCAGTTCATTATTAATTTACCTGATGAAAATTTGGAAGGGATTGGCTATGGAAAAGAAACAGGTAGCGGTTATTGGCATCGGACGGTTTGGCTCCAGCCTGGTCAAGGAACTGAGCGCCATGGGGCATGAGGTTTTAGCCATCGATGCTCATGAAAGCAGGGTAAACGATATGATCGATATCGCCACCCAGGCCGTCGAGGCTAACAGCATGGATGAAAATGTCCTGAAATCGCTCGGTCTTGCCGAATTTGACGTAGTAGTAGTGGCAATTGGCGAGAACCTGCAAGCCAATGTTTTGACCACCATCATGTTAAAAGAAATGGGAGTCAAAAAAATCGTAGCCAAGGCGCAAAACGAATTGCACGGCCGGGTACTGGAAAAACTGGGCGCTGATCTGGTGGTATATCCGGAAAGGGATATGGCGGTAAGGGTGGCCCACGCCCTGACCTCCAACAGCGTTCTCGAATATATTTCCCTGTCATCCAATTACAGTATTGTAGAAATGACAACCCCGCGCGTATTCGAAGGAAAAACCCTGGCCGAAATGGACCTGCGCAGCAAATATCAGGTAAACATAATGGCCATTAAGCGGGGTGAAGATATTATCGTAGCACCCGGACCCCGGGAAAAAATAGCAGCTGGTGATCTTCTGGTTATGATAGGTACAACCTGCGATCTGGAAAACCTGGGCAAGTTGATTGATGAGTAGGTTAAAATCGGTAACCAGAGTTAAACTACAACTGAGCCCACCCAAGTTTCTGGCCTTGAGCTTCTTCCTTTTGATAATGGCCGGCACCCTCTTGCTCTACATGCCCTTTTCCACCAATTCAGGGCAAAGCGACCTGCTAACCGCCCTCTTTACTGCAACCTCTGCCTCCTGTGTAACCGGTCTGATTGTTGTTGACACGGCCACTCACTGGTCCGTTTTCGGACAGGTAGTAATACTACTGCTTATTCAGGTAGGTGGACTGGGCATCATGTCCTTTGCCGTCTTCTATGCCCTGGTGCTGGGTAAGAAGATCCAGTTCAGGCAGCGCCTGATCATGCAGCAGGCTCTTAATAAAATCGACCCGGGCGGGGTTGTGAACCTGTTTCGCAGCCTGCTGCTCTTTACCTTTATCTCGGAAGCAGTGGCGGCCATAGTATTGGCCTGGCATTGGTCCTCTCTGCTGGGCTGGAAAAAAGCGTTCTGGTTTGGACTATTTCATTCAATTTCGGCCTTCAACAATGCCGGGTTTGATCTGTGGGGCAATTTCAGAAGTCTCACGTTTTTTGTGCATGACCCGGTTGTCAACCTGGTGATTTGCGGGTTGATAATCATAGGCGGCCTGGGTTTTGTGGTAGTCGATGAGCTTTTTGGTCTGGCCACCGGCAAAAAGAAATCGCTCTCCCTGCACAGCCGGGTAGTGGTATATACTACCCTGGTACTAATTACCGGCGGTACTCTGATTTTGCTGGCTACGGAATACAACCACAGCCTGGCCGGAATGCCTCTATCAACCAAATGTCTGGCTTCCCTCTTTCAATCGATAAGCCCGCGAACCGCCGGATTCAATACCATTGATTTCCCCAATCTCCTTTTGTCCAGCCAGCTTTTGATAGCCCTTTTAATGGTTATCGGCGGCTCCCCCGGTTCTACTGCCGGAGGAATGAAAACGAGTACGGTCGCCCTCCTCATGGCAGCAATTCGCAGCCAGGTGCTGGGTAAAAAAGACACCGAAATCCATGGCTACCGCATCGCCTATGAGGATATTTTAAGGGCTTTAACCGTAGCCGCCTTATATATCGGGGTGGTTATTACAGCTACCTTTATTCTCACCTTGACCGAAGGAGCGGCCCTGATGCCCATCATGTTTGAAGTATGCTCGGCGGTTGGTACGGTTGGCCTGACTCTGGGCGTAACCACCGGTCTGTCTGTCCCGGGCCAATTGATCATCGCCGCCGCCATGTTCCTGGGTCGGGTGGGCCCTTTGACCCTGGCTTTTGCCCTGGCCTACAATAAAAAGCCGGCCAATTATCGTTATCCGGCCGGCAAGGTCATGATTGGATGATATCAGGTGGGTAAGTGCGCCTTTTAAAGAACTTGACCGCTTCCCACCAAAAGGTGGCTAGAGCTGCCAACCCCACCGCTGCCGTGACCTGGCTTAAACTTAACGGCCGGGTCTTTACTATCTCATTGGCAGCTGGAAGATAGACAATAAGCGCCAGGGCGGCCAGAATGCATCCATTGACATACCAAACCACTTTATCTTTTAATTTTACCAGGGCGGCACTCACCGGCTCAAAATCGGACTGGTTGACATGCACCAGGAAGAGGTTGGCGAAGGCAATTACGATCAGGGAAAAGGTCCGGGCCGCTTCCTGATTCCATCCCAGCCTCATCAAATAGACATAGGAGCCAAAGGCGGCGGCAAAAATAGCCAAACCCTGGAAGACGGCCTTGATAAGCAGCCCTTTATCCACCATTTGCGCTTGCGGAGACCGGGGGCTGCGCTGCATCACATTCTTTTCTTCCGGCTGCCTCTCAAAGATAATGGAGCAAGTCGGATCAATTATCAGTTCCAGTAAAACCACATGAACTGGCAAAAGCAGCAAAGGCAGGTGCAGGATCGGGTTGAGCAAAGCGGTAA
Organism: Syntrophomonadaceae bacterium; assembly: GCA_040217815.1. Classification (GTDB taxonomy): domain Bacteria; phylum Bacillota; class Syntrophomonadia; order Syntrophomonadales; family Syntrophomonadaceae; genus UBA5314. Next base: position 93,489 of record JBEHWI010000007.1, read on the forward strand.
GAGCTATGGGAATATGGATTACAAAGATGTAACCGATAGCCTTTTTAATATTGTCATAGATGCGGCGGCCGTCCCGGACCGTATCAACGATGGTTGAAAAATTATCATCAAGCAGGATCATGTCGGCCGCTTCCTTGGCAACTTCCGTTCCCCGCTTGCCCATGGCTATTCCTATGTCGGCCATCTTGAGCGCCGGCGCATCGTTTACGCCGTCGCCAGTCATGGCCACAGTCTCGCCCATTTCCTTCATAGCTTTAACAATGCGCATCTTATGCCCTGGTATAACCCGGGCAAAAATATTGGTATCCTTGATCTTTTCTCTAAGCTCTTCGTCGCCCAGCCCGTCAAGCTGCACACCGCTTAAAACCTGACCGGTATTGGCAAGGCCGATCTTCTTTCCTATCGACTGCGCGGTAGTTCCATTGTCGCCGGTGATCATTACGATCCGGATACCGGCCCTGGTGCAGATGGCAACCGATTCGGGCACCGATTCCCGGGGCGGGTCTTCCAATCCTATCAGACCCAGCAGATCAAGCCGGTTTTCATGCAGTCCATCCGGAATTTCCGTCATATTGGTCTTGCGGGCGACCGCGATAACCCGGAATCCTTTCCGGGCCAACTGGTCCTGTTCCTGTTCCAGTTGATTCAATTTGTCAGAGTCCAGGCCGCACAGGGGAAGAATTCGTTCAGGTGCGCCCTTGGCAGCCAAACCAGGCCGCCCCTCTATTTCCCAGATATGCCCCATCATTTTAGTTTCCGAGCTGAAGGGGTATTCATGGAGGAGGGTCTTGTCAAACAGCTCATTACGTTTGATCTGGAGAGATTCCGCGTACTCCAGGATGGCTTTTTCCATCGGATCGTAGGGCTGAGTTTCACAGCCCAAGGCCGCCCAGTAGAGCAAGTCCTTTTCCGATACATTGCCAAAGCTGTATAATTCCTGAACCACCATCTGGTTTTGGGTCAGGGTTCCGGTCTTGTCAACACACAAAACACTGACCGAACCAAGGGTCTCCAGGGAAGGCATTCTCCTTATCAAGGAGTTCTTCTTGGCCAGGCGCCAGGCGCCCATGGACAGGAATACGGTTAAGACAACCGGAAACTCCTCGGGTATCATAGCCATTACCAGGGTGATTCCGGACAATATGCTGTCAACCAGATCAAGGGTGTGAATGAGGGTTACGATGAAAACCATTATGAACAAGACCAGACCGATAAGGGCGCATATCTTTATCAGGTGCCGGATCTGCTTTTCCAGGGGAGTGGCCTGCTGGGGGATGGAAAGCAGATCCATGCCTATTTTACCGTACTCAGTATTATGACCGATCCCGGTCACTTTCACCAAAGCGCTGCCCTGGGTAATAGTGGTCCCCGCATAACAATAATCCCGCCGCCAGTAGGTATGGTTCTCAGCATCGGAAGCAGTACAGGTCTTCCATACCACCTCTGATTCTCCGGTCAGGGTGGATTCATCAACTCCCAGATCGTGCATTTCAACGATCCGGCCGTCGGCGGCGATCTTTTCTCCTTCTTCCAGGAACATCAGGTCGTCAACCGTAACCTCCCGGCTGTCAACGCTCACGATACCGCCGTTTCGTATCACCTTCACCCTCTGCGCGGAAAGGTCCTTTAGGGCCTGCAAAGTCCGGTCTGTTCGCCATTCCTGAAATATATTGATGCCGGACATAAAAGTGACAAACACCAGCATCATTATCCCATCCCTGACTTCACCCAATAGAAAGTAAATCAGAGCTGTGACAAAGAGAAGCAGAAACATGGGCTCCTTGATAAGCGAAAACAATCTGGTGATAAAGCTGGTGCGCTTTTCGGGAGCGAGCTCATTCTTGCCGTATCTTTCCTGCCGCTCCCTAACATCATCATCCGTTAAGCCCGCGTAACTGCCGTTAAATCCGCTAATGTTACCCATTACTTATTTCCTTTCGGATGCCATAAATTGCTGAAACGATTTTATAAATATATTATTGCACAAATTGGCACCGAATTTGTTCCCGCATTCTAGTGAAATGGAGTTATCTATGTTACTGTGCTCCCCTGGGCTTTTCCCACTTTTAACAGCATTTTAAAAACCGGCTGACAAATACAAACATATCTATCAATATTGTATATAATCTAAATATGGGTATTTTTGTAAAAAAGGAGGGAGGTGCGGCTTCATCAGGATCGGAACATAAATAGGAGGTGCATAAGATGAAATCAACCGTGGTACGCCGGGCATTCATCGTCGTTTTGGCTGCATTCCTGTCGATTTCTCAAATCCCCTTATCACGCCCTGCCCATGCGGCAGTCTCCATGAGCACTCTGAGCAATCTGGATAAGGAAGAAATGATCGCTCGAGTTCTGGATTCCATGCCGATAAGAAACGAGTACCTGATAGTAAAGCCCCAGTCACAGTTGAAAAGCAGTGAAATAGAGGCGCTCCTGGCGTCCAATGGCGCAGGCATCCAGAAGGTTTACAAGAGCGGGGCCAGGCTCATAAAAGTGCCGGGGAGCAACCGCCAGTCATTGAGCACCCTGAAAGAACTGCTGCAAAACTCGGGGGCGGCTGAATATGCTGAGTACGATTACGTGGTACATACCATGCGCCAGCCCTGCAATGATCTGCTCTTTTTCAAGCAGTGGGGTTTGAAAAACACCGGTCAGTTTATTCAGTTTATACCCGGCAAAGCAAGTATAGATGTCAATGCAGTCCCCGCCTGGAACATCACTATGGGAAATCCGCAGCTGGTAGTAGCGGTATTGGACACCGGCATCTTCCTGCAGCACCCTGAACTGGTCGATCAGGCCTGGGTCAATCCGGGAGAAATACCCGGCAACAACGTCGATGACGACAGCAATGGGTATATAGATGACGTAAACGGCTGGGATTTCTACAACGATGACGCATCCGTCTATGATCCCGGCGACCAGGATATTCATGGAACCCACGTGGCGGGTGTCATCGCCGCCCGCCAAAACAATATTCAGGGCATATCCGGAATAGCCCCCAGAGTTAATATAATGGCCCTCAAATTCATCGGCCCCAATGGAGGAAGCGTTTCCGATGCCATCGAAGCGGTTGAATACGCCCACTCCATGGGCGTCAAGATATCCAACAACTCCTGGGGTGGAACCGAATACTCCCAGGCTCTGCGCGATGCCATCGAACAATCCGGCATGCTCTTCGTAGCCTCGGCCGGCAACAGTGGCGCCAATGCCGACAGCGCCCCGGAATACCCGGCCGCCTTCGACTGTTCAAACATAATCTCGGTTGCCGCCATCAACAACCGTGGCCAAATGCCCTCCTGGTCTAATTATGGCCCCAGTTCGGTTGACCTGGCCGCCCCGGGTGCAGGGATCTTAAGCATCCTTGAACTCATCCCCAACAGCACCATACTTTATGGTTATATCAGCGGCACATCCCAGGCAGCACCCTTTGTAACCGGAGCCTCGGCCCTGATCTTAAGCCAGAACCCGAGTTTGACCGCCCAGGACGTAAAAAGCCGCATTCTGGCAAGCGCCCGCCCCCTGCCCGCACTTGCCGGCAAAACAGTGAGCGGCGGAATGCTGGATGCCTATAGGGCGTTAACCAATAGTATATGAGCCTCAAACAAAAATGTGCCGGTTGGAAGGCCGGCATATTTTTATATTTCTGCAGTAATTCCTCTATCCGCATCATCTTTAAAAATAGCTTATCTGTTTATTCCCCGCAGCATCACGTGATAGATCCTGGATTTACTTCTTTCCCGAGCGGTTCTGGCTATAAATTTCACCACAGGGCCAAAATACCACAATATATTGTCTGGGATAAGGAACCTTTCCCCGTGTCCCATAGCTAATAATACTATTGCCTTAAAGTCCCAGCCCTGAACTTTTGTTTAGCCGAATCCTATCCTTCAATCTCTTATAAACAGGGCCACCGGGCAGTGGTCGGAGCCCTCTACTTCATTGAGAATCTTGCAGTCTTCTATGTCGTCGAGCATGTTCTGGCTGACGTAGAAGTAGTCGATTCTCCAGCCTATGTTTTTGGCTCTGGCCCGGGTGCGGTAGCTCCACCATGAGTACTGGACCTTGTCAGGATACAGGTGGCGGAATACGTCCACATAGCCGGAGGCCAAGAACCTATCCAGCATTTCGCGTTCTACTGGCAAGAAACCGGAGCGGCTTTCGTTTTCCCGGGGGTTTTTAAGGTCTATGTCCCGGTGCGCGGTGTTAAAATCGCCGCAGATAACCACTTTCTGACCATCCTGAACCCGGCGGTTGCAGACCGCCATCAGTTCTTCATAAAAGTCCAGCTTGTACTGGAGGCGATCGTCGCCCATCTGACCGTTGGGGAAATAGACGTTAAAGAGTACGAAGTTCTGGTGTTCGCTCTCTATCACCCGGCCTTCGCAGTCGAACCTCTCCACTCCCAGATGACACTGGACATTCAGCGGCTTTTGCAATGCATACGTGGCCACCCCGCTGTAGCCCTTTTTATCCGCCCAGTGCCAGTAGCTCTCATAGGGTGCTATACTGGTCAGCTCCTTTTCCAGCTGATCGGGTCTGGCTTTGGTTTCCTGCAGGCAGAGAATATCGGGCTGTTCAGATTTCACCCAGGAGACGAATCCCTTTTTATGAACCGCCCGAATGCCATTCACGTTCCATGAATAGATCTTCAGTTATTCTCCCCCCCAACAAATTCCCCGACTATTGATATTTACGGGAGCTGCTCAACGATCTTGGCGGCAATGCCTTCCATGTCCGCAGAGTTGTATCTTTCAATATGCCCCCCGTCAATGAGCTTGTTCAGCTCCATATCCCAGGGCAAACGGCCCAGGAAGGTCAATTGGGTTTCTGCGGCCACTACTGCACCCTGGGTTTTGCCGAATATCTCAAGGTGCTCCTGACAGTGGGGGCAGACCGCATAGCTCATGTTTTCGACTATTCCCAGTATCGGGATCTGCAGTTTGCGGGCCATTTTAATGGTCTTTTTAACCACCATAAAAGCCAGATCCTGCGGAGATGACACGATTACTATACCTTTGACCGGAAGGCTTTGCATAACCGTTAGGGGCACATCACCGGTTCCTGGCGGCAGGTCAACGATCAGATAGTCCAATTCGCGCCAATCGGTTTCCCCCCAGAACTGGTTTACCGCCCCGGCCAGCATCGGTCCCCGCCAGATTACCGGGTCGTCTTCATTGGGTAAAAAGAAGTTAATTGACATCAGTTTTATGCCCAGGTGGGTAACCGCAGGCAGCAGGCCATAGTCGCTGGCCTGCAGCTTATGGCCTTGCAGTCCAAAAATTCTGGGTTGACTCGGACCGGTTATATCAGCGTCCATAACACCCACCTTGTGCCCCTGGCGGGCCAGGCTGCTCGCTATTAGACCGGTAACCGATGATTTGCCAACCCCTCCTTTGCCGCTCATAACGACGATCACATTGCGGATATTGTTAAATACTCCGTAGAGGCTCTTTTGCGTGTTGCTGCATTCGCTGGCTTCCACATTGCATCCTTCTCGAGAAGGACAGCTGTTACACTGATCTGACATGATAATGCTCCTTTCTAGCTAATACGGTATTATTATACATTAAATCGATTTTTCAGAGTACATTAGACGTTCACTTTAAAGAATAGGATGGACTTATCCAGTCCGTCGCGATATCTACATTCTGGTTCATGTTGAAATGGAATTGGCCTTTTCAATAACTCTAATCAGGTTCTGACGAAAGCGGCGGTTGTCTTCGCTGATCCGTTTTTTGGGGTTAGTGGTCTTGAACCCGGCCCGGCGGGCTTTGGCGTTGATATGCCTCTGCATCAAGAGCGAATCAATCTTGTCCTCTTCATAGATCCAGCCGTTGGGATGAATGGCCCGGCTGTGTTTGGCCATAACCATGCAGGCCAGGCCGTAGTCCTGGGTTACCACTATATCCCCGCTTCGTGCCAGGTTGGCCAGGGCCAGGTCAACCGCCTGGCTGCCTCCATCCACCCTCACTATTTGGCCCAGACGACTTTCCAACTGGTGGTGGGGATTTACCACCAGAATCAAATCCAGGTGGTAGTCTGCGGCGACTTCCTCCACGATAGTCTTAACCGGGCAGGCATCGGCATCTACCAGTATCCGTAAGACCTCCCCTATCAAAGTTCCAGCACCTTCATTTGCAGAATCGGATCCAAAACCCGGCGGGCCTTGATTCCCTCCATTTCGAGAATAATGCCTTCAACCACCAGGTAGACCTCGGTGTTAGCCCGCAGGCAGCCGGTCAGGCTGAATTCCTCACGCCCGACTCCTGAATGCAGGTGCAGGGTGGGCTGTCCTTCCTCATCGCAGATCAAAGTTCCCATAGCCAGTATTTCCCGACCATCGTCAAAATTTACCCAGTTGGGCTCGGGTGGAACTACGCACTCCCGCGGGCCGGTAACTATATCGGCTTTGCGCAGAGCTCCCAGCAGCATTATAAAGCCGGTATTTATGCCCTTTTTTTTGGCCAGTCCAAGTATCTCCTGAATTAGATCATCGCCGTGTTCGAACTTCACCAGGAAAGTGCGCCCCACTCTGCCTTCTTGAACCTTCATAAGTCCGCCCTCTTCCAACTTTTTTCTTAAAAGAGAATCCCTCTGGCAATATTATACCCTTCATGTCAGTTTTTGCTTATAAAAATAACCAGTACTCTGTTAACCCTAAAAGTTTAGTTTCCGCCGAGATAAATTTTTGCAGGGAGAGGCGGCGGTTCCTTGCCGTCCTGGCATCACCGCATTAGCCCGTCAGTGGGCGTCAGAGGAATGAGTAATACTGGACGTATTGCGATTGACGACAACAAAGCCCTGCGGAAATTAAGCCGGTGGTAATTAAATTTTTAGGGTTAACAGAGTACTAGACTGCAAAGCAGGAGTAGGTTTTTATTAGGAGTTGGTGTAAGCTGTTTATCAGGAGTTCGTATATATAAGTGAACGTGTTGGGGAGCTGATATCTTGTTAAGCGATGAAATACTCGCCCGCAAGGCGCTGCAGGGCGAAGCGGCTGCTTTTGAGGAGCTGGTGGACCGTTATAAAAATTCGGTTTTTGCCATAGTATATCGCATTCTCGGTCAGTACCAGGAAGCTGAAGATATCACCCAGGATGTGTTCATATCCGTATACCAAAAACTTTATCAGTTTGATCCCAACAAGAAATTCCGCCCCTGGATTCAGCGCATCGCGGTTAACGCCAGTATAACAGCCCTGCGCAAAAAAAAGAAAATCGTAAACTTAAGCTTCGACGAGGGTTTGGGCAAAGATATAGATCCCTACCTGCCTGCTCACATACCCGATCCCCAAACCGAGTTTGAGAAAAGTGAGTTGAGGCAGGAAATAAACAACGCTCTGTTATCCTTAAACGAAGGATACCGGGTCCTTATCATCCTGCGCTATCAGATGGACCTGGATAACAAGGAAATAGCCGATATTTTAGGAGTCAGCCGGGAAAATGTGGAGGTCCGGCTGCACCGGGCCAGGAAAGCATTGCGGCGTATTGTTATCCAACAATGGAGTGAAAGGGGGATTAGCCATGAATTGCCAGCAAGCCACTAGGCACATTTGGGATTATTGTGACAACAAGCTGTCCCCTGAGCTTGGCGCCGCCGTCGAAAGCCACTGCCGGGAATGCCCGCAGTGCAACCAGCACCTGCAGTTAACATCTCTGGAAAACGAAGCATTAAAAAATACGGCCGAACTGCCGCGGCTGTCTTCCGGGTTTACCGCCCGGGTAATGAAGAACCTGCCGGAACAGGATTTTGCTTCTGGTAAAAAGACGGCTGTAAGCCGCCTGCGCGGCCTGTCCGGACGTCAATGCTGGATGGCGGCTTCAACCGCCCTACTGGGAATTATTCTGGTGCTGCTCGTTCTTCCGGGCCTCAACCACACGGGAATAATTAATTTTATCCAGCAGTCGGTCACGCCTTCAGTACCCAACCAGCCGGAGGTACAAAAAGAGACAGGCAGTTTGGGTAGAGCTGCCGTTATGAATTATGGAACTATTGCTATGGATGCCGCACCATATGAGGATAAAAAGGAGCTAACTAATTCTGATACTTCCTCCCAGGACCTTGACCCCTCTCCTCCTCCCACCGTCTATTCCACTGATAGTTCATCCGTCAGCCGGGGAACCACCGTGAGTGAAAGCAGTCCGGGTTCGGCAGAAGCTCCCTATAACGTCAGCCTGCCAGGCACCTACACCCTGGTCAATATAAGCAGCGGTTCCGACAACAGCCTGATTTATAAGTTCGCCCAAGATAAAACCGATATTGTGGTTGATGTAATTGTCAGCCGGGTGGAAAGCTATAAGGTCGCAGGCGGACAATTGGCGACCCCGTCCCCCAACAACACCGCTCCTGATACTAATAAGACTGCCGCCAAAGCGTCGCGGGATCAGACTGCCAACAGTGAGATCAGCTGGACGGTGACGTCCGGGAATGCTGCGTACCGCTTAACCCTTAACGGAAACCTCAGCCCCCAGGAACTGGCTTTGCTGGCCAGTTCTATAGGCTTTTCAGTTAAATGAAACAGGGGGACGTGAAACAGGGGGACGGAGATTTTGTTTGATTGTGTATGCAACAAA
>JBEHWI010000008.1:0-100562 GCA_040217815.1 Syntrophomonadaceae bacterium
CTCCCGATTACGGGAGCGGGCTGAGTGGATACTTGCAGTAGGGGGACATCTTGGGTATATACCGGGCCAAACATATGTAAATGTACAAAAGAAACTACTAGCCAATAGTGAAAAACCCGCCCGGGAAGGGACCGGAAAACACGGACTGCTGTCTGGCCTGGTTAAATGCGGTAAGTGTAATAGAGGAATGACCCACTATAATTATGGCGTTAAGACCACCTGGCAGTATTACAAATGTCGCTCAAGAGAATCGCAGGGTCCCACTGTTTGCGATGGCCAGTCAGTTAAAGCCAAACTTTTAGAGCAAAATGTAGTTGCTGCATTAAGGCAAATATGTGCTGACCGGGTATACTTAGAAGGAATTGCCCGCAAAGCTAAGCGAAAGGTCAAAACTGATACTACCCCCTTGCTTGAAGAGAAACGATTCATTACAGCTCGACTGGATGCCCTATCAGCCGAACAAAAAGAGTTAGTTAAGGCATTGGGGAAGAAGACGCTTCCCCTTGAGTTAATTGAGGAACGCCTCATTGAACTGGAAAAGGAGAAAATCTCCACTGCCAACCACCTTACTGAACTTGAGCTGCAGTTAGAATCTCAGGACTGGCAGCAAATAGATATGGACCTTGTCTTTGGAAACTTGCTGCGGTTTAATGAAGTATATGATTCCCTCGATTTTGATGGAAAGCGCGAATTTCTCCGCAGTATAATAAAGAAAATCATTTTAGTGGATGATAATGTAACAATACAAATCTTCTTTCTTCCCGACTTTACGCCGGACAAGCCTCCTGGAACTAAAAAGAAGCCGGGGTCCGGTTCGTCTTCATCAAATTCCCCCAAAGATCAAAACCCTGGTACTTTTGAGATGAATGGATGTTTCTGCGGTCATTTTGGCTCGGAAATCGAGTGTACCTGTACTCCTTTACAGATTCAAAGGTACCTGGGGAGAGTCTCCGGGCCTCTGTTGGATAGAATGGATCTGCATGTTGAAGTGCCCCGAATAAAGCTGGATGATCTCCATTCTGGTCCGGACGGCGAGAGCAGCACCGTCCTGCGGGAGAGGGTAATCCAGGCCAGGGATGTTCAGCAACGGCGCTACCGGGGCAGCGGCATTTTTCTCAATTCACAGATGGGCCCAGCTGATCTGCGCAGGTATTGCGGGCTTGATGAAGCCTCCCACCAGTTGCTTAAAGCCTCCTTCGAGCGCCTCCATTTAAGCGCCAGGGCCTATGATCGCATTTTAAAAATCGCCCGCACCATAGCCGACCTCGAGCCGTCCGAGCAGATAAAAATGGAACACATCGGCGAAGCCCTTCATTATCGCACCCTGGATCGCAAATACTGGACCTCTTAAATCAATAAAGGATTGAGCAAAGCGGTTATAAATATGCTATTTTAATAAGGTGGGCCCAAAATATGGTGCTGCCCTTTCCTTTTCTCTTGCTATTCAGTTCAATGTCTTTTTTTTCGATGTAAATCAATAGTTAATTTGCCTGTTATTCTAAATAAGGAAGGTCATTATGCACAAACACCGTATTAATGAAATCGAACATCTCCGGGCGATTTCCTTTTTAGCAATAGTGATGCAGCACACCCTGGCCTGTTTTATGTACACCTCCGGCATTGGCAAAGGCGCAGCGGTAACGTCGGCTTTCTTGCTGCTGTTTATACGCTACGGGGTACCGGTTTTCATTTTTATTACCGGCATGGTCTTGTTCTACAACCACGGTGAAGAAGACCTGCACTACGGACGCTTCATCGAGAAGCGCTTTAGCCAGATCTTCCTTCCCTACTTTTTATGGACCCTGATATACTTTGTATGGATAAGCTTAATTTCCGGCGTTCCAGCCAGTTCCATGGCATCAGTGCTCAGCCGCATCGGTTGGATGACCCTAAAAGGTGATTCATTCTATCACCTCTGGTTTATGGTAATGATCCTGCAGTTTTATCTTCTATTTCCCCTGCTTCGCTCTCTGGTTATCAGATGCAAGAACCATCCCTACACTTTCATGGTAGCGTGTTTCCTGCTGTACGTTCTCTACCTGTGGTTCTACAATTATCTGGTTCCCATTTTCTATCCGGCGGTCAAGTCGCCTATTCTTAAAGGTTTGTTGGACTACCGGGATCGACTCTTTTTAAGCTGGTTCTTTTATTTCCTGCTGGGTGGTTTTGCCGGCCTGTATGTGGACAAATGGCGTTCTTTTCTGCAAAAGATCAACAAGCCCAACCTGCTGGTATTTGGCCTTAGCTTCGCTTACATCATTTACTTGATGATGAAGTCCGGCCATCCCGGCGCAGCGGCCGGCTATGTGATCAACTACCAGATTACCCTTCCTCTGGGTATGACCATGATTATTTATTTAGTTTCCTCCCTTTTCGTATTCTATTATCTGACCGAATTGATCCATGCCAAATGTTCAAAGCTGGCCGGCGGTTTGAAATGGGTGGGACGGTATTCATACGGAGGCTACTATATTCACCCCTTTGTTCTGTTTTATATAAATGCCTTTGCCCAGGCCTATTTGGCTCCCCTGGGAACCATCCTTCAACTTCTGGTTTCTTTTGTTCTCTGTTCTGCCATCAGCCTCTTTATATGCCTGGTTATCAGTAAAATTAAAACCCCGCTGGGCGACAGCCTGGTTGGTAAAATATCGGCTTAATTATGATGGCCTCATAGTCATAGATATCCTGATCCATTTCCTAAATATCTTGGCAATCGGCATTTATCAGCGAATGACTCAAAAGAGAGTATATTAACGTATGTTATAATAAATTTGTGTTTTAAAGTCATAATATAACGAATCGGGGAACTGACTTGGAATCAAGATTGAAGATTCTCATTGCCCTGACTTCACTGGTGATCATAATAGTTTTAAGCACCATTGGGCTGTCCTATTTTGAAGGTTGGTCGGCGTTCACAGCGTTGTGGGTTACAATGGCAACCATTACCACCACCGGATATGGTGATTTGGTGCCCCTTACCTACCACGGCCGGGTGTTTGCCCTGATTATTATGGTGTGCGGTATCGGTTTGATGACCTATACCCTGTTAACTTTTTTTACTCATCTGGTGGAAGGGCAGGTATCGCGTATTATGAGAAAAGATAAGACCATGGAGGCGATTAAACGCCTCGAAAACCACATCATTGTCTGCGGAGCCGGACGGGTGGGTTCCAATGTAGCCCATGTCCTGCAGGGTGAAAAGGCGCCCTTTGTATTGGTCGACAATGATGAGGAAAAAGTGGCCGAAATGGAAGAAGCCGGTCATCTGGTATACCTGGGTGATGCCAGCCTTGACGAAGTTCTAATACATCTGGGCATAAAAAGGGCCCGGGGGGTCGTAGCCGCTCTGCCCGATGATGCCTATAATGTTTATGTAACCCTTTCCGCCCGGGACTTGAATCCCAACCTGAAGATAGTGGCCCGCGCCGAGAAGCCCGAAACCATAGAAAAACTGCACCGCGCCGGTGCCAACAAGGTAATCTCCCCCACCCAAACCGGCGGCTACCAGCTGGCTATGGCTATGCTAAAACCGGTTACGGTAGATCTGGTAGACACCCTTTTTACCTTTGCCCACCAGCAACTGCAGCTAGAAGAACTCCTGGTCACTGAAACATCACCCCTGGCCAATCAAGAGTTGAGGGGCATCTTTGGCAAGGAAGTACAAGGGGTGAGAGTTATAGCCATAATCAGGAACAATGAAGTATTGATGAATATTCACGGCAATGATCGAGTTTTGCCCGGTGACACCATGATCCTTATCGGCTCCCGTACAGCACTGGAGCAGATAGAGTTTTATTCATAACCGGTTTAAGGCCAGCTTTTTTTGTCCCCATCCCAACAGCAAGCCAGTAAGGAAAGCAACCCCTGGATTAATAATGAGGGTCAACCCTACCACCACGATAATCAACAGTATTTGCTCTTTCTCTTCATCCAGGTTTACCGCCCTGGCCATGTCGATTCCGCTAAACAGCAGCAGGGTCCCTAAAACAGACAGCGGTATCAGCGAAAAAAGTACCGCCGAATCACTTCCCAGACCCAGTCCCAATACCAGCAGGATACTACCTATAAAATACGGAGCAATTTGGGTGCGCGCCCCAAAGCGGTAGTGAGCGGCTACTCCTCCACTGCCGTGGCACATCGGATAGGCTCCCCAGGGGGACATAAGCAGGTTGGCCAGGCCCATAGTGAAGAGCAGGCTCTTTTCACTAACCCTGACAGCTCTTTCACCATATAACTGACGGGATAATGCCGCGGTAACCAGGACCGCATTAGTAATGGTAAGGGGGGTTTGAGGCAGGGCCACCAGGTATAGGGTCGAGACCCAGTCCCCGGAGGAAGGCCAGATCAGTGAAGGCAGGTGCCAACCCCAGTGAAGGGCTGGCCAGACTGCAACCGGGTGCAGAAGATTTCCTGCCAGGCTTCCCCCGATTAGAATGATTAAGGCCGACGGCAGGCGGGCTTTGGTCAGAAGCAAAAGCATGGCCACAGTGCAAGCTATTCCTAAAACCATATCCTCCTTCATCAAATCAAAGCCCAGCAGGGCCAACAACAATCCCAGTCCCAGTTGTATTCCACCGGCTACCGCCCGGGGAGTGATCTCAACCAGCTTCTGAATCACCCCGCTTAAACCCAGCAGTAAAAGAAATGCCCCCATTATAATGCCGGCAGCGGCAACTTGGCCGGGAGTCATTCTCTCGGTTAAAAATGCCGCTGATGCTGCCTTCATGGGCTGCACAGCCATAGGCAGCCGGTAAAACCACCCGCTGAACAGGTATAATAAACCGAACCCGGCCAGCAGCCCGCTGGGGTTCATGCCCAGCACCCGGATGGCCGCCAGAAGGTAAGGCAATAGGATGCCCAAATCCCCCAATGCTCCTGAGAGTTCCTGCCCCCAGGACCATTCTATAGTTTTATCCCCGGGTTCCGGCTTTGGCACCGACCGCGCTCCCCCCTGTGTAATATCGAATCAACCGGGCGTATGCTACTTTACCAGAGCTATAAGTTCGATTTCGCAGGCCGCGTTGAGAGGAAGGGTGTTAACCCCCAGGGCGGCCCGGGAATGGCGCCCACAACTGCCGAAGACATCCTCCATAAGCTGGGAGGCCCCGTTTAAAACGAGTGGCTGTTGGGTGAAATCATCGGTTGACTGTATGTATCCGGTTAGCTTTACGATCATATCCAGCCTGTCCCAGTTTCCGATAACATTGAATAAGGCGGCCAGACAATTGACCGCCGCCAGCCGGGCCGCTTCCTGCCCCTGTTCCATGGTAAGATCCCGGCCCAGTTTTCCGGCAAAGGCCAGTTCCCCTTTCACCATAGGCAGCTGCCCGGAAACAAACACCAGGTTGCCGGCTGTTACGGCCGGAACATAGGCTGCCAGAGGCGGGATTACCTCCGGTATTTCAATATCCAACTCCTTTAAACGGCTAGAAACATCCATTAAAAAACCTCCTTAGCGGATCCACCCTAAACAAACAGCTCCAATAAAGACCGCGTACATCAATCCGCCCATTAAAAGGGTGCGGGCCTTGATATGTTTTCTAAAACTTATTTCAGCTAAAATCAGACTGGCCGCGGTCAAGGCAATGGCCGCGGCGATAAGGGCGCTTTTATCCAGCTGCCAGGGGGTTAAAAAAATGCCCATGGCAGGAATCAGAGAACTCTGAAACACCATGGCTCCAGTTATATTACCCAGAGCCAGGGTATCTTTTTCCCGAGAGATCCAAATAATACTGTTGAATTTTTCAGGTAATTCCGTGGCTATGGGGGTTATTATCAGGGCCAGGACAAAAGCCGGCACCTGGTAGATTAAGGCCAGGGCCTGCACTGAATTCACAAACAGTTTGGCCCCCAGGATGATGAGCCCCAGGGCTACCAGCACCTGGAGCAGAATTACCGGCAAGGGCGGCGAAGAACTGTTACGGCAAAAATAACAGACCGGCAGGTCCTCGTCTGACTCTATGTCCCTTTCCTCAGTGATCATAATTCTCACATAAATAAGGTAGGCCAGTATCATGCCCCCGGCTATGATCTGCTGCATGTTCCGATATTCGGGAGGTATCAAACCGCAGATAATCGCCGTCCCGTAAACCGGAATAAAGAAGCGCAGGTCCCGCCTCATGGTCGAGTAGTCTGCCACCACCCTACGCCCCTGACGCCTTCGCCTGGCAAATACCACGACTGCCAAACCAGTTACGAACATGGCGAGGGTGGAGAGCATCAAGGGGGCTCCCAAAATAGCACCAACTCCTATTTCGCTGCCCTGGCTCCCGCCGGAAAAAACTATGGCGATAAAGGGAATGATGGTTTCAGGCAGAGCCGTCCCCACAGCCGCCAGAACACTGCCGACTGCCCCCTCGGATAAGCTCAACTTCTTTCCCAGCCATTCAATGCCGTTGACGAATACTTCCGCTCCGGCCAATACTACCCCGAGGCTGACCAGAAGCAGTGCTATATAGGCCATACATCAATCTCCTCGCTACAAATCAACTTCAATTTTTTGCCGGGATATAAACTGTACTATACGGCGATAACCAGCTCTTTTTAAGAGTTGGGCGGTCTCGGCCAGTTCATATCCGACTTGATCGGGATGATGGGCGTCGGAGCCCATGGTAACCGCTATGCCAATGGCGGCCATACGTTCAATAATGGAAAAGGCCGGGTATATCTCCGCCACCGGTTTGCGCAAGCCGCCGCTATTTATTTCTATTACCAGACCCTCTTGTTTAATACACTGCAGCACCGGTTCGACCATAATGGAAACCGGGGCTAAAGGGCGATGACCCCATACCTTTACCAGGTCCAGATGGCTCATCACATCAAAAAGCCGGCTCTTAGCCGCACCTGCAACCAGGCTAAAATAATCCCTGTATACCTCATCAATGTCCTTCTGTTCAAAAAGGTGCCGCTCATCGGGATGATCAAATCCCCAGCCCGATATAAAGTGAACCGAGCCCAAGATATAATCGAAATCATAAGCGGAAGTCAAACGCAGGATCTCCTCATGCCGGCCCGGTATAAAATCAATCTCCAGTCCCAGCCGCACATTTATCCCGGGATGCTGCCGGTTAATCTGTTTTATCAGCTCCGGTTTGATTCTATCCAGATATTCGTCGTGCTCTGAGAAGCCGATCTCGTTTATGCCCTGGGATAAAGCTTTTTCCACAAAGCAGTTCAACCATTCATATGTATACTGATACTCCCCATGGGCGGCCGCGTGAATATGATAATCAACCAGCATACCCTACCTCCGTTTTAGTAGTCTGTAACATCTAAAAGTTTAGTTTCCGTCGAGAAAAATTTTCGAAGGGCGAGGCGGAGGAGTGAGTAATACTGGACGTATTTCGATTGACGACAACGAAGCCCTGCGGAAATTTGGCCGATGGTAACTAAAGTTTTGGGTGTTACAGACTACTAGCACCTTTCAGTATTTCATTTAATCACTCTGAAGCCGAAAAATCAAGAAATGGCGGGCAGAAAAGAATTGCATTAACCAGGCTCATATACTAAAATTTGAAGCAATTGAAACCCTATTACGCCCATAAGGAGGTCTTTTTTTAGATAATGGCAAAAATACATCCGTTCCGAGGCCTGCGTTACAATCCGGAGAAAGTAGCCAATCTGGCTTCCGTTGTAACCCCCCCCTATGACATCATTGATGATGCCGCTCAAGCTCGATATTATGCCGAACATCCGGCCAATATCATCCGTTTGGAACTGGGTCTGATGTTCCCTCAAGACAGCCCGGAAAACAATCGCTATACCCGGGCCAGGCAATACCTGGACAAATGGCTGGAAGATGAAATACTGGTTCCGGAAGGCTCCCCCGCCCTTTACTTGTATCAGCAGAGCTTTGAAAACCGGGGCCGCAGCATAGTGCGCACCGGCCTGGTCTGCGGGCTGGAAGTCGAGGACTACAACACCGGCAACGTGCTGCCCCATGAAGAGACTCTATCCAAACCCAAAGCGGACCGTTTTCAGCTGATGCAGCATACCCGCTGCAATTTCAGTTCTATCTTCGGGCTTTATATAGATGAAGCTAAAACCATCGACGGATTGATGCTGGCTTATACCAAAGACCGGGCCCCGGATATAGACATCACCGATGAAGCAGGCGAAGGCCATCGCATCTGGGTTATTGATGATGCTTCGGTTCTTTCATCTATCGTTAAGATCATGAGCAAAAAGAAAATCTATATCGCCGACGGCCACCATCGGTATGAAACCGCCCTGGATTTCGCCAAGTCTATGAAAAAAGCTGGTTATGACTATGTCCTGACCACATTGGTAAATGTATACGATGAAGGCTTGGTAGTCTTCCCCACCCATCGCCTGGTTGGCAACCTGCCTGATTTTGATCAGCCCGCCTTTATAGCCAAACTGGCGGAACTCTTTGATGTTGAACCATTTACCGGCAACAATATAGCCGCCTTCCTGAACGAAGTCGAGACGGCCGGCCAGAATGCTTATACCTTTGGCATGTACAGCAAGGGTGGCCTCTTCGTCTTGAAGCTGAAAGATCCTCAGGCCGCCTTCCAAAGGCTGCCCCAGGATAAATCCGATGCCTGGAAGGCTCTTGATGTAGCCATTCTTGACTACCTGGTTCTGGATCAGATACTGAACATCGGTGAAGAGCAGCGCCGCAATCAGGAGAACCTGGCCTACACCCGCAGTGAACGCTTCCTGGCCGAACAGGTGGATGGCGGGCACTATCAAATAGGCTTCTTACTCAATGCCACCAAGGTTCAGGACATAGTAGCGGTTGCCAATGCCCGCGATAAAATGCCCCAAAAATCAACCTATTTCTATCCCAAATTGATAACCGGCCTGATCGTCAACGATCTGGAAATCAAATAATCAGACCGTCTAAAGTCTATGCAAAATATATTTAAATGGCTGACCTCATATGGTCAGCCATTTTTTGACCCTTCGCCATACCGGCAAAAGGCCATCCCCCTTATTTTTCATATAATTGTCCATCAATAAAAGTTGAGGTTTTTAATAAAGAGCCGTTGAAAATCCGCCTGGGTAGCCAGTTCCACATATTGGACCCGGCTGCTTAAAGTCCGTGCCGCTTCTTGATAAGAAGGAGAAAATAGAGCCATAACCGCTCCCTGAGCGGCGGCATTCCCAACATTTTTAATAAGCCCGGTCTCAACCTCCGGCAGCAGCCCAATCCTTATGGCTTGTTCCGGATCTATATAAGAACCGAAAGCACCGGCCAGTATCACCACATCTAAATCCCGTGACCTAAGGCCGGCTTTGTCGAGCAGTATTTCTATGGCTGTCCTTACTGCGCTCTTGGCCAATTGAACCTGGCGCACATCATCTTGATTAAAGATTACATCGGCCTGGCCCTGGGTGTAAAGCAACAATTCGGCCCCCCGGGCTCCAGAACGCATGGTCAGCTTTTCTGATGCTGCTTCGGTAAAAATGCCGTTGGCATCTAGATAATTGGCTTCTAAAAGACAGCCGAGCAGATCGATTATGCCTGAACCACAGATTCCCCGGGCCGGAGTTTGCCCCAGCACATGGCAATCCAGCAAACCGTCCTGTAAGCGCACCCGGTCAATGGCCCCGGCATCGGCCCTCATGCCGGAGCTTATCGCTCCCCCTTCGAAAGCAGGGCCGGCCGCCGCTGAAGCAGTCCAGAAATGCCCTTTATTCCCCACCAGGATTTCTCCGTTGGTTCCAATATCTATGTATAAAAAACGGAGTTCGGTGCGGTTGGTTATAGTCATCAATCCGGCCAGCAGGTCGGAGCCCACAAAGCCGCCAATCTGAGGGAGCAGCCATACGGCTGCTTCGGGGTTGGCCTTTATACCAAGGGTTGCCGCACTGCTCAAGTAATCACTGGTAAAAAGTCCGCAATAAGGGGCAGCTCCAAAGCCACCCACCTGAAAACGCAGTAAAAAATGGAGCATAACCGGGTTTCCCACAACTGTGAAGGAGGCCATCTTATCAGGTGAAATACCGGCCTTTTCACACAATTCCTCCACTATGGAATCGATCCCGTTGATGAGGATACGATGCAGGTTGTCAAGACCATCGCGGTTTTCCAGGCAGTAAGATATCCGGGAAATAATATCCTGTCCGTATACCCTTTGCAGGTTGGTATGAGAAGCCATGGCCACAGCCTCCCCCCGGCTCAAGTCAACCATTACACCTTGCAGACTGGTTGTTCCCAAATCCAGGGCTGCGCCATAAGCGCTCTGTTTTTCCCGGGACAGTCCCCGTACTTCCCGACCGCCAAAAATCAGGGCGTACAATTCCATAGTGGGTCGTCCCTGACGATCCAGCACGGCCAGCTCATTAAAATTTTCCGGGGGTATTCGCATCTGCAAACCGGGCAAAGCGGCCTTCAATCGTTCAAACAGGGGCAGAGGATTTTGCCTGTCAAAACCGGGAAGGAATATATGCTTGATTTCAACCTGTTTTTCAGCAATAGGAAGATAGGCAGAACGGGGATGGGCTTTTAACCCCGGAAGGGTCTCGCTGTAGTCGACGGTAACCGTGAGCGAATTTTCAACTGTACAAAAACATGACAGGCGTTCGCCGGCTTTGATCTCATCAGGCAGCAGCTTGTTGCGCTCCGGCGCGTTCATGGGTTTGATATTGCCTTCTATGCGAACCTTGCATTTTCCGCAAGTCCCGCGTCCGCCACAGGTTCCCCCGGGATCCAATCCCGCCAGAACCAGGGCCTCCCTGAGGTTCTGGCCGGGAATCGCCCATATACCCTTTTCTTTTTGTTCGGGCCCTATTGCTGTAAAACGCACCTGTTCAGACATCTAATACCTGCCCTCCCTGAAAACTATTATATATGGTAATGCTTTTGTTTATCTTAACCGAAGCTCCAATAATCAACTGTCGAAAAGCCACTCCATACATGCTAAAAAGGGGCGGTTTATACCGCCCCTTTTATCCACGAAATAGGCCCTCTTACTCTGCTTTTGTTTCGGCCATCAGAGCAAAAGCGAAAATGAAAACCCAGACGAGCGAAGCAACACATGCATAAGTAGCCATAGACCAACCTTTTTCTGCAATAGCTGAATTGCCCATACTGTAGAAAATGTTGAATCCTACCAGCCCTACACCGGTCAGTATGAATATAATTTTCTTAAATCCACTTGACAGTGTAAAGCCTTTAGCCCAGCCGCAGTACTTAATGAAAATAAATATAGCCAGAGCAACTATCAAAAGCTGCACTACAGGATTATTCAACAACCCCAATGGACCTGCAACTTCTGCCGCTGCCGCCTCCGAACCAAAAATCGCCAGCACCTTTTCACCCCCTCCGCCTTTACTTCCACAGACTATTGTAGTACTTTAGTGTGATCAAAACAACAATTCTTTCAAAAGGGTTTATTGTTTAGCCGTTCCCCTTCACTAGGTAGATAATTCTCTAAAGATTGACTATTTCCTTCCCGCTATATAAAAATTTTCGCAAAAAAGGCACACTTTTTAGCCGCCTTTTAAAGGAAGCCTCGGTTCAAATTGTAAAGCTGTCTGCCCCGCTTTTCATTTTACGGTAAAAACTGTTATTGGGGCCAGGTTTGAAACTTTACAAGGCAGCATTCATTACATATAATATTACTGCATATAAGAACAATAAGTAAGTAAATCAGATAGCCGCAGGCATGTAATTGTCTGAGGAAAGTCGGAGCACCGCAGGGCAGGATGCTGGATAACGTCCAGTGGGGGCGACCCCAAGGCCAGTGCCACAGAAACAAACCGCCGGGAACGGAGACCAAGAGGGGGACAAGAAGAACCGTCCCCTTTGTTCCCCTCTTAGTCTCCGTTCTCGGTAAGGGTGGAAAGGTGAGGTAAGAGCTCACCAGCGTTTAGGCGACTAAACGGCTCGGTAAACCCCATCCGGTGCAAGACCAAATAGGGAAACATTGAGGTTGCCCGCCTCGTTTCCGGGTTGGTCGCTTGAGGTGTCAGGCAACTGGCATCCTAGATAGATGGCTGTCAAATACAAAACTCCGCTTACAGATTTGCTTACTTATTGGTTGGTTTGCAAAATATCAAGGCCGCTCCTCGAAGATGGCCTTGTTTTTGTTTATTGCGTTTTTACAACAGCGCTTGCGTTTTTGCAATGATTTTGCATGGTTTTTACTCCCTTTTTCTCCCTTTACAGGATTCAGTGTTTAACTATTTAATCACCAAGGCACTTTGAGCCCACTTTCACATGCTTTCCGGTATAATCCCCATCCCCCCATTTTTCTGAATTCTTTTACAATAATTAAGACTTTAATAGGTTAAACATTACCCAATACCTTTCAGAAGCCGTCTTTTATGGCCAAGTGGCATGATTTTTGCTTTATCCATATATAGAAGAGGTAAGGGGGAGGTGATTCTAAGAATTTCCAGGTCGTCGCCACTTGAGCAAGAACTGCAGTCTTGATCTCCCTGACCGGCGGACAAGTTCAGTCAGTTGAGATCCGCTAGAAGGGTTTCAAGCCAGCCAAAGGATATTCGACAACGGCACCCCCGGGCTGCTTGATTCGGCAAATAATGGGGCGGCTAACCAGGCCCCCGCCGTTTTGCACCACCTTCTTAAGCTATTATCCCATTTCGCTACAGAGCTGCAGATTTCCTTAGCACAGGTGCAACACGTCCACTCGGACTGATTTCCAGTCCAAAACCTGCTGATATAGTGCCGTATCAGGCGTGGTATGAAAACAGGGCGCCTGAACCAACAGTAAGAACTTCTTCTAGACCAAAACTCCATAGTTTTAAGTGCTTCCTCGGGAAAAGCTAAATTTCAAAGTATAGAAAACTAATATAAGGGGGAAATTTAGGGTTCGTTTCGGGGAGGCCTCCACTTGTTTGAAAGAAATATTATTTGGAGGCGAAATGAATGGGTAATTTTGCGTATTTAAACACTAGAGACCTGGAATTCATCATTCAAGAATGGCTGCCCACCGAAAAGGTATTCGGCTACGATCAATTCAAAGACTACTATTCCAAAGACGACGTCAAAGCCTTTTTGGCTCCCATGTTGAAGATGGCCAAGGAAGTAATAGAGCCGACCAATGACGACGGTGAAAAGAACCCTGTCAAGTTTGCCGATGGCAAGGTCACCTTACCGAAGAGTTTCGGCCCTCTGTTCCACAAACTGCAAGAGGAAGGCTGGGGTACCAGCAATATCGATAGATCTGAAGACGCCATGGTTATGCCGCACATCCTGCAGGCAGCGGTATGGGAATTGCTCTGTGCCGCCAACCCGGTGTTTTATCCCTATATCCTGTTGACCAGCGGTGCCTGCGACCTGATCCAGAGCTTCGGCACTGATTATTTGAAAAATAAATTTATGCCCAAGATGATGGACGGCACCTGGGCTGGAACCATGTGTCTGACCGAGCCCAGCGCCGGCTCCGATGTGGGCGACATCCTTTCCAAGGCCTATCCGACTGATGAGCCCGGCATCTACAAAATCAAGGGCAACAAGATTTTCATCACCGGCGGCGACAACGACTTTACCGAAAATGTCATTCACCTGTACCTGGCCCGGGTGGAAGGCGCCAAGGCTGGAACCGGCGGCATCTCCCTGTTTATCGTGCCCAAATTCTGGGTCGACGACGCTGGCAACATGAGCGACAACGACGTTATCTTAACCGGCGCCGAGCATAAATTAGGCCAGCACGCCTCGGTTACCGCCGCCCTGGCCTTTGGCGACAGCGACAACTGCCGCGGCTACCTCCTGGGCAAAAACCCGCTGGAAAATGAGGGCAGAGGCGAAGGCATGGCCCAAATGTTCCAGATGATGAACCTGGCCCGCATGGAGACCGGCCACATGGCCCACTGCTGCATCGCCAACGCTTTCTACAACGCCCGCGACTATGCCAAAGACAGAATTCAGGGCCGCCCCTTCACCGACCCCAGAGGCAACCGGGTGCCCATCATCCAGCACGAAGATATCAAGCGCACCCTGCTCATGGGCAAGGCCCACATGGAAGCTACCCGCGCCATGTTGATGAAGGCCCTCTTCTATTTTGATGTAAGGCATCACGATCCCGATCCGGAAGTAAGAACCTATGCCAACGCCTATGTGGAAATGGTTACTCCTCTGTGCAAAGCCTATCCTTCTGATGAAGGCTGGTGGCTGTGCGGCGAAGCCATTCAGGCTTACGGCGGATACGGCTACTGCGAAGAGTATCCGGTGGCTCAGATCGCCCGCGACATCAAGATCTACTCCATCTGGGAAGGCACCAACTTCATCCAGTCCCTGGACCTGATAGGCCGCAAGATGAGTATGTCCAAAGGCGCCGTGTTTGCAAACTTCGTAAAAGAGATGAAAGACTTCTATGCCGCCAATAAAGGCAATGCGGAACTGGCCAAATCCTTTGCCAAGTTCGGCAAAGCCCTGGACAACTATGACGCCATCATAAAGTGCTTGTTAGACTGGAAGAGCAGCAATCCGTCCATGCTCCCGACCTATTCCCGCCGCGTGCTGACCGCTACTTCCCAGCTGCACGCCGCGCACCTGCTGCTCGATCAGGCTCTGCTGGCCCAGAAGAAAGCCGCTGAATTAGGCCCTGACCACTTCGACTACAACTTCTATATCGGCAAAGTGGCTTCCGCCAAGTGGTATTGCTTGAACCAGCTGCCCCAGGTCAACTTCATCGCCGAAGTTATCGTCGAAGGCGACACCTCGGTTCTGGATGTTCCCGCCGCAGCTTTCGATTATTAAGAAATACAAACACCGTCTGGAAGGGGCTGCCTCAATTATGAGACAGCCCCTTCCTTTTTAGCCGCTGTGACAACTTGTTTATACGCCTAAAGCCTCCGCGTTTTTGCGAAGGCTTTATTCTTAGCTTCAAATCTGTTTTTTAAGGTCAGGCGTACATATCCATGAGCTTTCCTACCCCACTACTCTGCTTATCACTGGACGGTTTTTTTCTGGTTGTAACAGTGGTCTCACCGCCTGATACGTAAGTCTTGCCGCATTCCGGGCAGGTAGCGGTGAAGATGCGCACCGACTCGGCCACTACTTCCCGGTCCTCCTCGGCCGCTTCAGCCTGTTCACGAACCACATGCTCATTTTCATGGGCAGAGACTGCGGCGCCGGCTTCCGCCGAGGACAGATGAGTGGGCGATTTCATTGAAACTCCGGGGTCGTCAGAACCATCCTGGTACTTTCGACTCTGTCAGGTTTTACAGTCTTTGTCTCCGGCTTTCTGCGGACCGGAATTGATCGAGTTGCTTCTCAGGCTGGAAGCGGATGAAGGTATGGCCTGATTGAGATTAGTCCCGGACCGGGTCTCGAAGCCAGCCGCAGAAGCCGCCGCCCGATTATAAAGCACGGCAGTAGCGTTGGCTCCAAAATATTGCATTGGATTGAAATCTATCCGGCCAATCATTATTTACACCTTCCTTACTTTCCATCATATACCCTAGACCAGGTATATGGTCAAGCTTTTTTTACACAAAATAGGACCTTTTTAGGGTTGAGTCAGCTTTTTGGGGCAAATCAGGCCGGTTTTAATAATTTCTTCATTATCGATTCCCGTTTATTGGCATTCTTTTTCAGTTGACCAGAACATGTGTTCTGTTATAAGATAACTATACCGAAAATGTGTTGGGTGATGCTATGCGCAGAATCGTTTTCTTTGCAATTGAAAAGTTTGAAGAATCTGCCCGGGAGCATTTTCTGGCCCTGTGCAGCAATTATACTCCCCTGGTGGAGCCCTGCGGTGATGAGGGGGCCTACCTTGACCTGGGCGGCTGTGGGGATGCCCGCGCCATAATTCTTGCCATAGGGGCTGGTTTTTACCATACTGCCGGGGCCTGCCTGCAGGCCGGGCTTGCTTCTTCCCGGCTTCTGTCCAGAATGGCCGCTGCCCGGTCCCCTGATGCACTGGCGGCTCTCCCTGGTTCTTTTAAATTGTTTTCCGGCCCCGGCATCACACTGATAGAGGTGCTGCCAGGAAGGGAGAGCAAATTCATGGCCCCTTTCCCCCTTAACACTTTCCCCCTCCTGTCTCCCGGAGCTTTAAAGAAACTGCTGGGCCTGGGTTTCAGCTGCATAGGCGATCTGGGGGCCATTTCCCCAGTTTATCTGGGGCAATTGAGCGGGCATAACCCCGATCGGCTGGCCCAAAGCCTGGCCGGAATAGACCCCACTCCGGTAAGGGGCCTCTACCCGCCCGGCCGCATCAGCTATAAATTGATATCCGGGGAGGACGGTAGACTGAACTTCAGCCGCCTGGACGAAATATTGCGAATCGCATCAGGGGAGCTGGAAGGACTTCTGGAATCAAGGCACTGCGGATGCCGTCATATCAAGCTGGAAATAGAATCAAAGCAGGGCGCCATTATACGGGAAAGGAAGCTGGGGAGTCCCTGCAGCCGGTCCGGGCAGTTGAAGAGCATCCTAAGCCGGCTCTGGCCGGAAGTTCTTCCCGACAGCGACTTGAGCCAGGTTTTTATTTATCTGCAGGATCTAACTCCTGTTCCCCTATGCCAGCCGGATCTTTTTTTGAACCGTACTTTCTTTGCGGAAAGAGAACGGGAGCACCTGCTGAATGACCTGCTGGAGAATCTACAGGGACGCTTCCCCGGAGCCCTGCGCCAGGGCCTGGAACTCAATCGCCGTGAGCAGGTTTTGGCCCTGTGGGACCCCTGGCGAAATGGAGGAGTGCAGCTATGAAACCTCTTTATCGCCGCTTGAATGTAAAACGCCTCCCCAATGGCGAGCCCGCAAAACTTTATTTGCCCGATGGGTCAATTGAAGTTGCCCAGGTCCTTGAATGCTGGTGCGATGCAGGCTGCTGGTGGGAAGGCGAAAGTGAAAAGCTTTTCTACCGCCTTTACTGCCAGGAAGGCCGGGTCTTTGAAATATTCCAGGACCGGCAAAATGCCCAATGGTTTTTGTACAAGGTTTACGACTAACAGTGCAACAGGGGTACGGAGATTTTGTTGCATTCAGTAGAATGCAACAAAATCTCCGTACCCCTGTTGCAAAGTGAGTTTGGGGATGAGAAAAAAATGTCTTTCGTGCATCTGCATACCCACAGCCCTTTTTCTTTTTTGGATGGGGGCAGTTCTATCGAGGAGCTGGTTTTGGAAGCCGCGCGGCTCGATATGCCGGCCCTGGCCATAACTGATCATAACAACCTCTGCGCATCCGTAAAATTCAACCAGGCAGCGGCCATGGCCGGCATCACCCCTATAACCGGCTGCGAAGTTACGCTGGAAAGCGGTTCTCATCTTACCCTGCTGGCCCGCAACGGCCTGGCCTACAGCTCTATCTGCGCCCTGCTTACCCGGGCCCATCTTTCCCATCCCCGCGGCCAACCCCGGGCGTCTTTTGAAGATTTGGCCGGTCTGAAGGATGTCATCGTGCTTTCCGGCTGCCGCCGGGGGGAATTGGCCGCTTTGATCATGAAGGGCAGATTCCGGGAGGCAGAACAGCAGGCTCACCGCTATCTCGACCTCTTGGGAAGGGAGCACTTCTTCATTGAAGTACAGGATAATCTCCTGCCTGGCAACCGGCAGCTCAATTATTACCTGCTGCAGCTTGCCCAAAGCCTGAACCTGGAGCCGGTGGCCACCAACAACGTGCACTACGCCCGGCAGGATGATTTTATCATCCATGATCTCTTGAGCTGTGTTCGCACCTTGAGCCGGGTGCAGGATATCCTCCCGGAGCGCCCCTTAAACCGGGAGCAGTATCTTAAATCCCCCCGTCAGATGGAAGAACTGTTTTCCTTCTGCCCCCGCGCGGCGCACAATACGCTGCGTCTGGCCCGGGAGTGTGAGGCGGTTTTTAAGGAGAAGGTTTTGCATTTTCCGGAGTTTGAACTTCCGGCAGGGAATCCCGTCCCTCACCTGCGCCGTTTAACTTTCGATGGGGCCCGACAGCGCTACGGTAAAATAAACCTGGCGGTCCGGGAACGCCTGGAACAAGAACTGCATATAATAGAAAAGATGGGATTTGCTGGCTATTTCCTGCTGGTCCACGACCTGACCCGCTTTGCGCGCCAGGAGGGGATCCGTTATGCGGGGCGGGGCTCAGCCGCCGATTCCCTGGCTGCTTATTGCCTGTACATCTGTGAAGTTGATTCCCTGGAGCGGGGCCTGCTTTTTGAGCGTTTTATGAGCCCGGAGAGGTCGGAACTGCCCGATATCGACATCGATTTTGAGGCCCGCCACCGCGACCGGGTTATTAATTATGTATACCGCAAGTACGGAACCGAGCGCGTGGCCCGAGTGGCGACCTATAATACCTACCGGGCCCGCTCTTCGATAAGGGACATAGGCAAAGTTTTGGGTTTTGACCAGAATCTGCTGGGCAGCATCGCCAAAAGGCTCCCCTATTTCAGCCATGCCGATAATATCAGGGGCCTTATGGAGAGGCTTCCCGAACTGCGCGACAGCCCGCTGCATGACGACCGTTTTCAGGTTTTACTGGACGTATGCGAAAGGATCGCGGGTTTTCCTCGTTTCTTAAGCACCCATCTGGGCGGGGTGGTTATAAGCGACTGCCCTCTAACCCGGCTAAGCCCCCTGCAGCACTCCGCCCTGGGGCCGATCATTACCCAGTTTGACAAGGATGATGTTGAGGATTTGGGGCTGGTTAAGCTGGACCTGCTCTCTTTGCGGACCCTTTCGGCGGTAAATGATACGATGCGCTCGATCAACCGGGTAAAAGAAGAACTGGACTATGACTCCATCCCCCTGGACGACCTGGCCACCTATCAGCGCCTCTCCCGCGGTGAAACCATAGGGGTGTTTCAACTGGAAAGCCCGGCCCAGAGAGCCCTACAGGCCCGCCTGGGGGCTGATCGAATGGAGGACGTCATCGCCAGTGTGGCTCTTATACGCCCCGGCCCTATTAAAGGGAATATGGTGGAGCCCTATATCGCCAGGCGCCAGGGAAAGGAAGCGATAAGCTACCTGCACCCTCGCCTTGAACCTATTCTGAATAAAACTTACGGAGTGGTTCTCTTTCAGGAGCAGGTCATAGAAATCGCCATGGCCATCGCCAATTTTACTCCCGGTGAAGCCGATCAGCTGCGCCGGGTAATGACCCATGCCCGCTCCCCTAAAGCAATGGAGGAGATTGGCCAGAGATTCATAGAAAAAGCGGCTGCCAGCGGAGTGGGGGAGGAAACCGCCACCGCCATCTTCACCGGCATGGCCGGCTACGCCAGCTACGGTTTCTGTGAAGCCCACGCCGCCGCCTTTGCCACCACCAGTTTTAAAACCGCCTACCTGCTTGAACATTATCCGGGACAATACTACACGGCCCTCTTAAACAACCAGCCCCTGGGCTACTATCCAGCCAATGTCCTGTGTACGGAAGCCCGCAATAGAGGCATTAAGATTTTACCACCCGATGTGAACTTGAGCTCAGATAATTTTGAGCTTGCCAGAACGGCTATTAGAGTAGGCCTCAAGCAGGTTAAGGGAATTAAACGAGATGAAATACGCGCTATCGTCGGCTCCCGCCAGGATAGGCCTTTTTCCTCCCTGGCCGACTTTATGCGACGCGCTGCGGTGGCCCTGGACAGCGCCGAGAACCTCATAAAGTGCGGCGCCTTAGACGCCCTTTTCCCCAACCGGCGCCAGTTGCTCTTTCAACTCCCCTATCTGGAAAAGCGGGAAAGGCAAAAATTGCTGGCCTTTTCCCCCCCTTCTCTTCCCGGCCCCGGGATATGCGACTTTTCTTCACGTGAAAAACGCGCCCTGGAATATGCCATACTGGGCCTGGACATAGACGAGCATTTTATGGCCGGACTGCGGCCTGAACTGCACAAAAAGCAGATCCGCTCCAGCCGGGAGCTAAGGACCCTGCCGGATAATACGCCGGTCAAGGTTTGCGGCTTGCTGCTAAGACCGCACCGCCCGCCTACCCGGAGCGGTAAAATCACGGTTTTTTTGTCCCTGGAAGATGAATTTGGCCTCACTGAGGTTACCGTGTTTGAGGACGTATATATGATGTACGGTCAGCTTATCTTCGCCCCCCAGTCAGGCCCCCTGCTGATTAAAGGCCATATTCAACGACGGGGCTCCGGGGTGAGCGTAACCGCTCGGGAGATAGCCAGGTACGGACCATCATCTATTTAAAGATACCACCGCACTAAATAATAATATTCTTAAGTAATTGTTGTCAGAACAGGTCATAAAAGCAAAAAAAAGGTGTACTATAAGTACACCTTTTTTTCCCGTGTTTAACTATTTTTTCTTGGCTTTTTTCTTTGCTGCCTTGGCAGGAGCCTTTTTCTCTACCGCAACTGCTTCTTTAAGGGATTTGCCAGGTTTAAATGCGGGAACCTTGGTTGCCGGCACTTTGATTTCTTCACCGGTTGCCGGGCTGATAACCTTTCTTTCCTTGCGGTCGCGCACTTCGAAACTTCCAAAGCCAATAACTTGAACTTTGTCTCCACTAGCTAAGGCCTTTTGAATGGTTTCCACCAGGGCATCCAATGCTTTGGCTGCATCCTTTTGAGTTATCTCCGCTTTTTCAGCTAACGCTTTTACCAGTTCCGATTTGTTCACGACAGAATCCTCCCTTTAAATTTTATTGACCACATGTAAAAATTCCTCAAAAAAAAGGCAAATCCTGCTATATAGTGAGATCTTTTAAAAAAAATTTTTTCTGCAACACCGAGTATGTTTACATTCTACCAACATCCGGGGTTTTTTATGCACAACAAACCCCTATTTACGGGCATTTTTTAACCCACCTTAACCGTCTATCACCTCCAATACATGAATTGAGCGGTCCAAAGCCAGGTTAAAAAATTCTTCCCCTACCTTTACGATAGGACGGGTAGGTTGGATTGAGTCCACAAAAACGACTTTGCCTTGCAACTGGTTGGATAATGTTACCTGGCTTCCGATTAGAAACGGTGTCACTTTACTGTAAAAGAACTTGCATATAGCGGGATTTAGCTTGCCAAATGATTCTTCCCAAATGATATCGGCGGCCGTAAATGGTGAGCGTTTTTTGGAATATACCCTATTGGCAGTTATTGCATCAAAAGCATCACATACTGCAATTATAGCCGCATAGGGATTATTTCCGTAATTTATAGCGCCGGTGGGATAACCCGATCCATCGGTGCGTTCATGATGATATAGAACCGCCTGGGCAACTTCAGGGCTCACCCAGCCCTGTTTTATGAGGACATCATATCCCATTGTACTGTGTTTCTTGATCTCCTCATATTCATCATCGTTTAAGCTGGCTGGTTTATTTAGGATTTCATCCGCAACAAACACCTTTCCGATGTCGTGGAGAAGACCGCATGTGCCCAAATCTCGAATTTGCGGTTCCTTGAGCTTCATCCACCGTCCCACCAGCATGGCCAGAATGGAGACATTAATGGAGTGCGTAAAAAGGTATTCATCCTTGTCCTTCATTACGCTTATGCCTTTAAAGACATTCAGTTCATCCAGTACCTGGTTGAGAAGTGAGTCCACGGTTGAATTGACTTCCTGGGAATCGAGCGGTTGTCCCAGTTTGGTCTCCATGAGAAACGACTTTACCGCCAGCAGGGAATCGTCGTAAACATCATCAAAGGATTTGGTGCTTCTTTTAGTCTTTTTTTCTTCGGCAACAAATACTTCGGTAATACCCCTTTTGGCGAAAGAGTCTAAATGCTCCTGGTTAATAACCGTGCCGGCTGGAAGCAAAAGCTGAGCGTCGTTGGAAAACAGATCCTTGGCGAGTTCCACTCCCGGCTGCAGGCTACTTACCTTAATTTTAAGCATCATCGTCACTTCCTTGTGTGTTTACTGTACAATAAGTTCTGTAAAATACGACAAAATCCTTGTTTTTCAGGAGAAATTTTGGTTTCTTAAAGCATTTTTAGGCAATCTGGTTCATACAGGTTTATAACCTGGCAGTTTAGATGCCTTTCCGCAAATTCCTGTTCTAACATTGATGACAGCATGCCAACCATTATCTGTTCGCTTCCATGGTGCCCGGCATCGATCAGGCATAACCCCAGGTCGCGGGAAAGACAGGCGTCGTGGTATTTGACGTCACCGGTAACCAGAACGTCCAACCCTTCAGCAGCTACTGACTTGATAAAGGACGCCCCCGAACCGCTTACCACTGCAACCCGGTTTATCGGTTTTTCCAGGCTCCCCACTACCTTGATTGAGCTGAGCTTCAATACCTCCTTCACTCGCCCGGCCAGACCTTCAAGACTAATTGTTTCGGGCAGACTGCCCTTTCGCCCCGGACTTATTAAACGCCCGGGATTGGCCAGCGGATAAAGGTCGTAGGCAACCTCCTGATAGGGATGAACCGCCAGCATTTTTTGCACCGTTTCGGAAATTGACCTTTGGTATACGATGGTTTCTAGACGATATTCGGGAACTTTTTCAAGCTGGTTGGCGGTGCCGATATAGGGCTGGCTGCCCGGCAGAGGCTTAAAAGTACCCTGCCCGGCAACTCCGAATGAGCAGTGACTATAAAGCCCTATATGCCCTGCTCCAGCTTGGCCCAGAGCCTCGCGCACTATTTCCAGATGGCTTTCCGGCACATATACGGTCAGTTTGAAGAAAGATTCCCGGCGCCCCGAAGAAAAAGGCATTATATCTTCAAGTCCGATAAGTTCGGCCAGATACTGGTTCAATCCCTGGGGGGCGCTGTCCAGGTTGGTGTGGGCTGAATAGACCGACATATTGGAACCGGTTAGAAGTTTAATCAGTCTTCCGTTCGGAGTTTGATAATCTATAGACTTAAGTGGCGAAAAAAAGAGGGGATGGTGGGTTACCAGGAGATCAACTCCTGCGCTTACGGCCTCTTGAATGATTTCAGGACTGGGATCAAGCGAAACTGCCAGTTTGGCTATCCGCTGCTCTCGGTCCCCGATCTGAAGTCCGCAATTATCCCATTCTTCAGCAAGATGCAGCGGGTAATGTTTCTCCAGGATAGCCATTATATCTTTTGCTTTAGGCTCCATCTATTATATCCTCCAGTTTATTCAGCTTCATTTGAACCGCAGCCAGCTCCTCCTGTCTGTTCGTCCGGCTCAAGCCATCCCTGATCTTGCGGTATTTCTTAAGCCATTCCATCAAATAGTCTCTATTTTCCGCCGGGGAAGCAGCCATAACCAACGGACCGATGTCAGCTTCCAACGGGCTCAATAAATAAGGATTTGCTCCGGGGGTAGCCTCAATCACTGGAAAAAAGCGATGCTCTTCCCGGATTACCTTTTCGCTGCGTATGGGCCATCCTCTTTCAGCCAGAGTATTGCGTAAAACCCGGGCCCGGCTCATGGGCTGCATGATATATTGCTTGAAAGATTCGGACTTTTCCCAATCGCTGCATAAAATATCGGCAATGGCGTCCCCGCCCAATCCAGCAATGATTACCGTATCTGCCTCCCCCGGTTTTAGTGTATGCAGTCCATCACCCTGGCGAAGATCTATTAAATGCGCCCAGGGGCAACTTTCAACAGCTTTTTTAGCCCTTTCATAAGGTCCCCGGGCTATATCGGTGACGATGACCCTGGAGGTAAGCTTCTGTTCAATTAAAAAGATCGATAACTGGGCGTGGTCGGCGCCTATGTCCGCACATATCTGCCCCGGCTGAACCAACTGGCTGATTACGTACAAGCGCGGGCTCAACTTGATGCCAGGTTCCCTATTCACGGTCAGCTCCTTTACGGGTTTTCTACTCTATATTATTATCGGCATAAAAATAGAAAACCTGTGTATTTTTTTGGAAAAAATCAAAAAATGTTAAAAAAACAAAGTCCTGACCCTTTTAAGATCAGGACTTCTATTGTTTGGCTTTTCATTTCGTTCAAATTCCCTTACTTTATCACCGGTAGAGTTGCCAGGCTCTTCTTCATTTCTTCTTCCGAGAACTCGATATTTTCTGTTTCTCCGGACAGGAACCGGTCGTAGGATCCCAGATCCAGGAGTCCGTGTCCGCTCAGGTTAAATACTATGGTTTTGCCAACGCCCTCTTCTTTGCCCTTTAAGGCTTCATCTATGGCCACCCGGATGGCATGGGAGGATTCCGGAGCCGGGATGATTGACTCGGTTTGGGCAAAGAGCATGGCTGCTTCAAAAGTATCATTCTGCATAACCGACACCGCTTCCAGCAGGCCGTCATGGTAGAGCTGACTGACCAGCGGTGAATCGCCATGGTAGCGCAGCCCTCCCGCATGGATGCCGGAAGGTACAAAGTCATGGCCCAGGGTGTACATCATCGCCACCGGTGCAAATCCCACATTGTCACCGTAGTCATAGGCAAAGACGCCTTTGGTCAGGGTCGGACAGGCGGCCGGTTCAACAGCTATCAGGCGGGTTTTCTTGCCGGCCAGCTTGTCGGGAATGAAGGGGAAGGCAATACCGGCCAAGTTGCTGCCGCCTCCGCAGCATCCGATAACGATGTCCGGGTAATCATCGACCATTTCCAAAGCGGTCTTCACTTCCTGCCCTATTACTGACTGGTGCAGGCAGACGTGGTTCAAGACGCTGCCCAGGGAGTAATGGGTGTCTTCCCGGCTGGCCGCATCCTCAACCGCTTCGCTGATGGCCATGGCCAGACTTCCCGGGGTGTCCGGATCACGGGCCAGGGCGGTGCGTCCCGCTTCAGTCAGGGGGCTGGGGCTGGGTATGCACTTTGCTCCATAAACCTCCATAGCCGAACGGCGATAGGGCTTCTGATAATAACTCACTTTAACCATATAGACCATTATTTCCAGGCCAAAGATCTTGCCTGCCAGTGACAATGCAGTTCCCCACTGCCCAGCTCCGGTCTCAGTGGTCAAACGCTTCATTCCCTGCGCCTTGTTAAAGAAGGCCTGCGGTAGTGCCGAGTTTAACTTATGGCTTCCCACCGGGCTGGCGCCTTCATATTTATAATAGATGTGGCACGGCGTGTCGAGAGCCTTTTCCAGGTTGCGAGCCCGAATCAAGGGGGTGCACCGGTATTGTTTATATATATCGCGCACCTCTTTGGGAATTTCAATGTAGCGCTCCTGCGAAACCTCCTGCATAATCAGTTCCATGGCAAACAGAGGAGCAAGATCATCAGGACCCATCGGCTGTAAAGTAGCCGGATGCAGGGGAGGCTGCAGGGGATTGGGCATATCTGCTTGTACGTTGTACCAGAATTTCGGAATTTTATCATCAGGCAGGACAATTTTGGTGAACTCTTCTCTACTCATCTCAACTGGTCTCCTCTCTACTTTTAAATTAATATCAGATAGATTTTAGCATATAGAATCATGCTCAAACAAGCATTAGTACTAAAATTTATCGCATTTTATGCCCATATGTTTCCCGTCGGGTTCGCTTGACAAGGCCTAGACAAAGTCAAATAATAATAACATAAAAAGGGGAGCTGGTTCCTTCCGGCTGAGAGTGGACTCTTCCGATGTCCTGACCCTTGAACCTGATCTGGGTAATGCCAGCGTAGGGAGTATAATTTATTGAGCCTACTCTCTTGCTGCCCATCCACCGGGGTGGTTTTTTTATTTAATAAGGAGGCTGAATAATATGGCTGAAGCTCACTTAAGCCTGCAGGTCCTGCCGGTAGTACCCGAAGCCAGCATATATCCGGTTGTCGACCTGGTTATTGACCTTATCGCCCGCAGCGGATTGCCCTATATCGTCGGGCCCATGGAAACCAGTATCGAAGGCGACCTGGATCAGCTGCTGGGTCTGGTTAAAGAGGCGCAATACATCTGCGTCAATGCCGGCGCCAGCCGGGTTGTCTCAATAGTGAAGATCGACTATAAACCAGCGGGGGTCAGCTTTGATGAGAAACTGGAGCAGTACCGCTAAATTCTGGCCCGCTATCGGCCTTTTATTATTACTGGGGATCTGGGAAGCAGGGGTAAGGCTCTTCGCCCTACCCGGGTGGTTGCTGCCCCCTCCTAGCTCGGTTATTACCAGCCTGTGCAACAATTTTTTCCTGATCGCTGATCATTCCGCCTACACGCTGTTGGAAGCCGCAATCGGCTATGCCGTCAGCGTTCTTCTGGCCGTTTTTTTAGCCCTCACTTTTGCTCTATCGCCCTTGATTAAAAAGCTTCTCTATCCCCTGTTGATCCTTTCACAGACCATTCCCCTCATTACCCTGGCGGTCCTCTTTACCATCTGGTTTGGCTGGGGGCTCTTGCCCAAGGTTTTGGTGGTTGTTTTGGTCTGTTTTTTCCCCATAGCGCTGAGTCTGATGAATGCCATCAGCAATGTCGACTTTGATTTGATAAGCCTTTTCAAATCCATGGGCGCCCGGCCCCTTACTATCTTCCGCATGGTGGAATTGCCCCTGGCCATGCCCGGTCTTTTCTCGGGACTGCGCATTTCAGCAACCTACAGTATTATGGCGGCGGTCATCGCGGAATGGATGGGCGCCCAGCACGGACTTGGCTATTATATGATTCTGCAGCAGAAAAGTTTTGCCATCGATAGAGTTCTGGCTGCAGTTCTGGTTATCTGCCTGCTCAGCCTGCTCATGGTAAAACTAGTGGATATGCTGGAATACCTGTTTATCCCCTGGAATAGAGAACAGGTCCGCCCGGACTATCAACCGTTAAATTGATTCCCAATAATAAACAGTCGAAAAGGAGTGGTTTTCATGAAGCAAAAATTAGTGCTGGTTTTTATCGGTTTATTCCTATTCAGCCTGGCCGGCTGCCGCAGTCAGGCACCCACTGCACCCGGCAGCCAGCCCCAAAAGATAAAAGTGCTTTTAGACTGGGTCCCCAACACCAACCATGCCGGGCTCTATATTGCCAAAGACCAGGGTTACTACGCACAAGAAGGTTTGGATGTGGAAATTGTGCAGCCGCCAGAAGGCGGGGCCGCCCAGTTGATTGCCAGCGGACAGGCCGACTTCGCGGTAAGCTACCAGGAAGAAGTGACCATGGCCAGAGCGCAAAACCTTCCCCTCCTGGCCATTGCGGCGGTGATCCAGCACAACAGCTCCGGTTTTGCCTCACCCCAGAGCAAGAATATCAAAACCCCGCTTGACTTTCAGGGAAAAACTTACGGCGGCTGGGGCTCCCCATCGGAAACCGCCATGCTCAAGGCCTTAATGAAGAAATACGGTGGAGATGTTAACCGGATCAATATTGTCAATATCGGCACAGCTGACTTTTTTACCAGCGTTCAGAAGGACGTCGATTTCTCGTGGATCTTTTACGGCTGGACCGGTATTGAAGCTGAGCAAAAAGGGCTGAAGCTCAACTTCATACCTCTGGATAAAGAGGACCCGGCTTTTGACTTCTACACCCCGGTCCTTATCGCCAGTGAAAAAACGGCCTCTTCTAATCCGCAAATGGTGGAGCGCTTCATGAAAGCTACCTCGCGCGGCTACCTTTTTGCCGTTAACAACCCCGACGCGGCTTCAAATATTATGGTAAAAGCGGTTCCGGAATTGAACGCTTCTCTGGTAAACGCCAGTCTTCGCTACCTGGCCCCCCGCTTCCAGGCCGACGCCCCGCGCTGGGGTGAAATGAAGAAATCCACCTGGGACGCCTACACGGCATTCCTGGTGGAAAATGGCCTGCTGGCGCAGGGTATTGATTCCGATAAAGCCTTCACCAATCGTTTTCTGCCCGCTAAATAGCGAACAGGACTGATTAAAAATCATCGTCAGACCTGATTGGGTCGGCATTCCTCTTGTAGTATAATAGGAGAAATTGTTAATCAACAGGAGATGCGTAAATGGTTGAAAAACCGGCCTCTTTAGAAAAATACGCGCTGGCAGCGGTGATGAGTACTTCGTTTATGGTTACTTTTATGGGCAGTTCGATAAATCTGGCCTTGCCTTCAATCGGGGCCGAATTTCAAGCCGGTGCCATTATGAGCAGCTGGGTTATTACCGGTTACATACTATCTACCGCCGCTCTTTTGCTGCCCTTCGGCCACCTGGCCGATATTATAGGCCGGCGCAAAATTTACCTCCTGGGCACTTTCAGTTTTGCCATCGTCACTATCGCTTCCACCCTGGCCCACTCCATCGTGCCCTTTTTAATATGGCGGATTTTGCAAGGAGTGTCGGCAGCTCTGATCTTTGGAACCGGCATGGCCATTCTGACCTCGGTTTACCCCCCCCAAAAGCGGGGGCAGGCCCTGGGTTATTCCACCTCCGTAACCTATCTGGGGCTTTCCGTGGGGCCGGTGTTGGGTGGAATAATGAATCAGAATTTAGGTTGGAGAAGCATATTTTACCTGACTGCCTGCATCGGTATATTTGCTGCCTTGATTATCTGGAAGCGGCTTGAGGGCGAATGGGCCGGGGCCAGCAGCGAACGTTTCGACCGCCTGGGAAGCCTTTTTTATGCGCTGGGCCTGAGCATACTTCTCTATGGACTATCCTCCCTGGCCAACGTCTCCTGGGCTAAATATGCCGCAATTGGCGGGCTGCTTCTTTTACTGGTGTTTATGGCGTTTGAATTGAAGATCGATCATCCTATTTTACAGGCTTCTTTATTCAGTCACAACCAGGCTTTTACTTTTTCCAACCTGGCTGCTTTGATAAATTACAGTGCCACCTTTGCGATAAGCTTTTTGCTATCCCTCTACCTGCAATTGGTGATCGGCTACAATTCTGGGCAGGCCGGACTTATACTCCTGGTGCAGCCGGTAATTATGGCCGTCTTTTCTCCCCTATCCGGCTCCCTGTCCGACCATATCGAGCCCCGCCTGGTGGCATCACTGGGCATGGGCTTGAGTACTCTGGGCCTTTTCGGCCTGGCCTTCGTTTCCGCCAATACCCATATAGGTCTTATCATAGCCCTCCAAGTGTTAAGTGGTCTGGGCTTTGCCCTGTTCTCCTCCCCCAATACCAATGCGGTTATGAGTTCAGTGCAACCCCGATTTTATGGTATCGCCTCATCCACTCTGGGCACCATGCGCCTGGTTGGGCAGGCTTCAAGCATGGCCATTGTCACCATGGTCATCGCCATTTACATTGGACATGCATCCTTCAACGCCTCCAATGCACCAGCTGTTCTGTCCAGTATGCATACATCTTTCCGGGTGTTTACCGTTCTGTGTATTTTGGGCGTTTTTGCCTCACTGGCCCGCGGCTCGGTGCGTCCTACTCCGGCCGAAAAGCAAGCTGCCAGTTGATTATTGCTCATTTAAGGAGGAGATAAGGTGGGCAGAATCCTGGTGGAAAATTTGAGTAAAACCCTTGATGGGCTGCATACCCTGGATGGAGTATCCATGACGGTAGCCCACAATGAACTGGTTGTGGTTCTGGGTCCCAGCGGCTGCGGCAAAAGCACCCTCCTGCATATTATTGCGGGATTAATTACACCCGACAGTGGTCGTTTATTAATTGATGGAGTAGAAAGTACCGGACGTACCGGACTGGTAGGTTATATGCAGCAAAAGGATCTGCTGCTGCCATCACGCAGCGTCCTGGACAATATCTGCATACCCCTCTTGCTTCAGGGTAAAAACAAACAGGAAGCCCGAACTGAAGCCTCCCGCTATACCTGCGATTTTGGACTGGGAGGCTTCGAATCCTACTATCCCCGGCAGCTGTCCGGAGGAATGCGCCAGCGAGCCGCTCTCCTGCGCACTTATCTCTTTTCCCGAGAAATACTGCTCCTGGACGAACCTTTCGCTTCCCTGGATGCCATTACCCGCCGCAAGATGCAGCTCTGGCTAAAGGAACTGCATATACAATTCGGCTCTTCCATCCTTTTTGTTACCCATGATATCGAGGAGGCCCTGTTGCTGGCCGATCGCATCTATGTGTTTACGGCCCGCCCGGCCCGCATTCGCCTGGAATTAAGCCCGGGCCTGCAAAACCGCCCTGAGTCCAAAATCAAGGAAGAAATACTGGCCATCCTCGAAGAGGAGGCCGCGGATTAAGGTATTATAAAGCTTGTTTGTCCGTCCACTTTCGCATGTTCTTTACCGCGCACAGGTCGCCGCACATGGTGCAGGTTTCCTCATCGGGCGGGTTGGATTCTTCGCGATAGCGCCGGGCCTTTTCCGGATCCAGGGCCAGGGTAAACATGGCTTCCCAGTCCAGGTTCTTTCTGGCCCGGCTCATATCATAATCCCATGCGTAGGCTCCTTTCACTCCCTTGGCCAAATCCCCCGCATGGGCTGCGATCCGAGCGGCTATTATCCCTTCCCGCATGTCCTCCAGGGTAGGCAGGCGTAAATGCTCGGCCGGGGTAACGTAACAGAGAAAATCAGCTCCGGAAGCGGCAGCAATGGCTCCGCCTATGGCCGAGGTTATATGGTCATACCCCGGAGCGACATCGGTCACCAGCGGGCCTAGGACATAAAATGGGGCTCCATGGCACAGTTTTTTTTGCAGGATCATATTGGCCGCAATCTCTTGAACAGGCATATGCCCGGGCCCTTCAATCATGACCTGCACATCTCTTTCCCAGGCCCTCAAGGTCAACTCACCCAGGATGATCAATTCTTCAATCTGGCAGGCATCGCTGGCATCGTGAATAGAGCCGGGGCGGCAAGCGTCTCCCAGGCTCAGGGTGACGTCATACTCCCGGCATATTTCCAAAAGCTCATCATAATGCTGGTAAAACGGGTTTTCCTTGCCATTGGCAGCCATCCACGCAAAGATCAATGAACCGCCCCGGGAAACGATGCTGGTCAGGCGCTCACGGTTTTTTAACCTTTCGGCAACAGTTCTGGTCAAGCCGGCATGGATGGTCATAAAGTCCACCCCTTCTTTGGCCTGGCTTTCTACAACCCCTAAAAAGTCCCCGGCTTTTAAATCCAGCCAGGAAGCGCAGGTATCGGCCAGTTCGTACACTGGAACTGTGCCTATCATAGCTGGAGATTCTGCGGTGAGCTTCCTCCGGAAATCCCCGGCCGCTTCTCCACAGCTCAAGTCCATAATGGCTTCCGCCTGCATTGACCAGGCGGTTTGGGCTTTGACCCATTCCCTTTGCCAGTCCAGACAGGCGCCTGATACACCTAGATTCACATTGATTTTGGTGCGCAGCCCTTTCCCAATAGCCCAGGGGTCAAGGCTTTTATGCCCCCGATTGGCGGGTAGTACCATGCTGCCTTCGGCAATTCCCTCTACTAAAACAGCCGCTTCTAGGTTCTCTCTTTCCGCCGCTCTTATCATCTCCCCGGTAATAAATCCCCGGCGGACTGCTTCCTTTTGAGTCTTGTAGCTATGCTCCACTTTTCTTCTCCCCCTGTTCGATTACTATATTCAGTATTTTGATTACGTCATAAAAGTCCTTGAAATGATGAAAGGGTATGTTATTCTCCTGACAGTGGCTGGCCAGGGCGTCTTTGGCCAGTACGATATCACAGCCGCCGGCGGCGCAGCGGTCAGAATACCCGTCACCAATATAAATGCTGACTGCACCTGGTGGGGTTTGCTCCTGTACTATGCTGCTTTTACAAGTGCCGCACTTTCCGCATTCGGGATTGGAGTGGAAGGAGGTAAATATCCAACCGCCGTCATAATCAAGATGGTTGGCGTAATAGGGTATGCTCAATCCGTGTTTTTTTAAGATCGGCTCAATGTAGTTGTCATAGCCATCGCTGACTATGTAAAGCGGCGCTGGCCGTGTGGATATCCATTCCAGGAATGATTCAAAACCGGGGTCGAGCTCCTGCTCCAGAAAAAACTCCTCCAGTTCAGCCGGGCTGACCTTCATAATATCCAGGGTCTTCTGGGCGCACTGGGCGGTGCTTAAAGCCCCCTCTTCCCACATCAGGTTTATCTCTTCCCAGCCTTCGGATGCGAAACGCTTCACCATGTGATAGCCTACATCACGGTAGGCTACGGTGCCGTCAAAATCC
This sequence comes from Syntrophomonadaceae bacterium, assembly GCA_040217815.1. Classification (GTDB taxonomy): domain Bacteria; phylum Bacillota; class Syntrophomonadia; order Syntrophomonadales; family Syntrophomonadaceae; genus UBA5314. Next base: position 31,747 of record JBEHWI010000008.1, read on the forward strand.
AAAAATATCACCAGCGGTTTTTCCATAACTTCACCATCTCTCGTGCCGATTTTTCAATATCCGGTGCGTCCATAAGGCAGGATACCACGGCGGCGCCGTCGGCCCCGCTGTCCCGCACTGCCGCCAGATTGCTCATATCAATCCCGCCAATTGCCACAACTGGAATATCTACGCTGCTTTTTACCTCGCCGAGCAGCATCAGCCCGGTTGGACCAGCCGCATCGGTTTTGGTAGCAGTGGCGTAGACGGGGCCCAACCCCAGGTAGCTGGCGCCGCCCTTTTGCCCTTCGCGAGCTTCTTCCAGGTTGCTTACCGATAAACCGATAATCTTATCTTCACCCCACAGCCTGACGACTTCAGATAAGGGCAGGTCTTCCTGCCCGATATGCAGTCCATCGGCATCAACTGCCATGGCTATGTCGAGCCGGTCATTGATGATCAAGGGCACGCCGCTTTCCTGCAAGGCCGTCTTGAGGTTTAAAGCCATTTGATAGAATTCACGGCTGCCGGCCTCCTTTTCCCGCAGCTGGACCATAGAGACCCCGCCTCTAACCGACTTTAGCACTTCATCTATCAGGGAGCGGCCCCGCAGGAAGCGCCGGTCGGTTACTAAATAAAGGGTATAGTCTGTTTTCAGCATTCAAGAAGCCCCTCTTTAACAATATCGTGCCCCTTAAGGCTATATAACTTATCCATCAAGTTGATTCTGAAACTGCCCGGGCCGCTGCTCTGCACTGCCGCCTTTTCCCCGGCGATATTGAAAGCCAGGGTAGCTGTTAGGCCGGCCATCCAGGGATCATCAGGAGACGCCGCCACGCAGGCCGCTATCACTGCCCCCAGCATACATCCCGCCCCGGTTATGGCCTGAAAAAGAGCTGTGCCGTTGGAAATACGAGCCGTTCTCTCCCCAACCACCAGATCCTGCGCCCCACTGGCCACCACCACAGACCGATAGTTTTTGTATAAAGCATGGCAGGCAGCTTCAACTCCTTCGCCTTCATCCAGAGAGTCCACTCCGCAAACCTTGGCATCAATGCCGGCCAGGCTTTTTATTTCGGCTTGATTTCCTTTAACGATCGAGAGGGCTTTTGATTCCATAATCATCTGACAGGTCCTCCGGTAGGACATGATAACCCCGCAGGCTACCGGATCGAGCACCAGAGGTATGCCCTCTTCACGAGCGGCCAAAACCGCACCATTTATGGCCAGTTCCTGATCCTGAGTCAGAGAACCCACATTCAGATATACAGCACCAGCCAGGCGGGCAAATCCGCCGGCGTCCTGCTCGTGTTCTACCATGGCCGGTGATGCACCGGCAGCCAGGAGGATATTAGCCACGTCGTTTATGGTTACGTAATTGGTAATGCAGTGAACGAGCGGTCTTTTGACCTTTAGTTTTTCCCACAGCTCTGCAGCCTGGTAGATCAATTTACTTCTCCCCTTTCTTTACGATCCTTTAAATAAAAATGGTTGAGCAAAGCCGCCCCCTGACCGAGTATACAGGCCGACTTTATGGCACCTTCCACATAACGTTTGGACTCCGCCACAGCCTCTGGGACCGGAATCCCCTGGGCTAAAAAGACGGCTAAAGCAGAAGCAAAAGTACATCCCGTTCCATGATATCCGGCCCCGGGGATCTTTTCGCCGGGATAAACCCGTATTTCCCCATCGTGGCCCAGAATATCCACCGGGCTGCCCTCATGGTGGCCTCCCTTTAGAACCACCCAGGCAGGCCCTAGACGGGTAAGTTCCAGACAGGCTTTTTCCATATCTCGCCGACTTTTAATGATTCTACCCAGAATAATTTCAGCTTCCGGTACGTTGGGGGTAAGCACTGTTGTCAAAGAAAAAAGACCGGCCATTAGACTTTCCCTTGCTTCCCGTTCAAGAAGCGTGCAGCCGCTGCTGGATTCCATTAACGGATCGAGAACAACCGGCAGTTGGGGACTTTTTTTCCCAATCCGCTGCAAAAATGAAATCACGCTTTGCACTATTTTCTCATTACCCAGCATGCCTATTTTTACAGCATCTACAGGCAGGTCCGCTTCCAATTCCGCCAGCTGCGCTTCCAGTATTTGCGGCTCAATATACTGCACTCTCCGGATCTCCCTGGTATTCTGGGCGGTTATTGCAGTAACCGCTGTGAGTGCGTAGGCCCCCAGTGCGCTTATGGTTTTTAGGTCCGCCTGCAGGCCCGCCCCCCCACAGGGATCAAATCCAGCTATAGTCAGGATACAGCGCATTATTTTTCCTCCCATGTCAAAAAGGTGAACCAGCAGAATAATGGTTCACCTTAATATTTCAAGGTTCAGCACTTCCCTACGCTGGTATGATCCAGATCAGGTTTAAAGGGTCAGAGGCTTGCACCTCTATCTCAGCCCCGCAGCAGGGGCCCCCCTAGTGTCCTTATGCAGTTTGTTAACTAGCATTATATAGCAGTTGCCCTCGAACAACAAGCAAAATAATGAGTCCCGTCTCCTGACTCACTAACTGGCGTTTAAGGTGCTCTCCCACTTTTTACAACGGTCGCCCCAGTAGGCCAGGGGGTTCCTACCCCGCCTTATGCATACCACTTCACACATATTGGGGCAGCCGGAACACTCATAACTGCGTGAAGAGAAGTCCTCTCCCATGACGAAATCAGCTCCCCTGAAGAGGCTGGGGCCGTTCTTGAACTGCTTTTGTTCACGTGCTAACAGGGCCGCTCCAATTGCCCCCATTACCTCGTAATGCTCGGGGATGTTGATGGGAACCTGCAGGACCTTTTGAAAAGCGGTTTTCAGACCGGCATTGGCTGCCACCCCTCCCTGAAAAACGATCGGGGAGTTTATCTTCTTGCCCTTGCCTACATTGTTTAAATAGTTTCTCACCAGGGCTTCACAAAGCCCCATTAAGATCTCTTCCACCGGATAGCCCATCTGCTGCTTGTGGATCATGTCCGATTCGGCAAACACGCCGCAGCGCCCAGCGATTCTGACCGGCTGGCGGGCCTCTACCGCCCTTCCCCCAAAGTCCTCAATGGCAATATTTAAGCGGGCGGCCTGCTGATCCAAAAAAGAACCGGTGCCTGCCGCACAGACTGTATTCATGGCAAAGTCAACCACTATTCCATCCTGCATCAGGATCAGTTTGGAATCCTGGCCGCCGATTTCAATAATAGTGCGAACCTGGGGGAAAGAATGGGAAGCAGCCACGCCATGAGCGGTGATCTCGTTTTTTACCACATCGGCCCCCAGCATTACATCAGCCAGATGCCGGCCGCTGCCGGTAGTCCCGACCCCCATCACCTGTCCGCCGCCGGCTGATCCGATAATCCTGCCAAAGCCCTCCTGGATTGCCTTAACCGGATTACCCTGAGTGCGCAGGTATAGTTTATCAACCAGTTCCCCCCGGCGGTCCAGCATGACAAAATTGCTGCTCACCGAGCCTATGTCTACCCCGAGATAGTAAGCCAAAATGCCCACCCTTTCATAATCTTCATAATAACCTCTGCGTCAGCCGACCCGCCCCGGGCAGGGGGCACCCGATGCTGCACCACCGGCAAGGCGCTTGCGGCGCGCCAACATATCGACAAAGGCTTCCAAACGGGTATATACACCGGCGGTTCCTGAATGCTCATCAAAATACATGGTCATGCAGGGAACCTGCAGTTCACGGCTGACTCTTCCCAGAACAGATTGGGCCACAATTTCCGGCATGCAGGTCAGGGGGCCGATCTGTATTATTCCATCGTAGCCGCGGCGGGCGAAATCAACACTATTGCCCACCGTTTCACGGCCGTGGCCTCCCACCGCGTAATTGAGATAAGGCTGGGAAGATTGTAGAATGTAACGATGATTGGACCTTTTAACCCAGCCCCCCAGAATATGATCATTTACCCAATCAGTTAGATATATCGACCTGCTTACTTCGGCATTAATCCTGCCCAGATGACGGGCAATGTGACAGTTGATGCTGGGTTCTAAAATGGTGTAGATTTCACCCACCAATCCGATTTTTAAAACCGGATCTTCCCTCTGGGCTACGCAGCGTATAGCCCGATCGGCTTCAGTGGTCACACCCGCCAGATCTTTGCGGTTATTAAGCTTATCAATAGCCTGCAAACCTTGTTCATAATACTTTTCCACCAAGTCTTTATCCGCCGCCCGGGGAAGGCAAAACTCCAAAGCCTTCTCTAATACTTCCACCGCTTTCAATTTGTCCCAGGCGAACTTCAAAGCCTTATAAGCCTGACTGATGCTGACGTTTTCGCCCAGGGCCTTGATCTGCTGAAGCAAGTCGGACAGCCGTGAATCGGGAGCTTCCAAAACCACCATGGTAAAATTGAATCCCAGGTCCTTAAGTATTTCTCTTTCTACCTGGGCGAAATAGCCGAAACGGCAGGGTCCCCAGCCTCCGCCCATCACTACGGTGTCGGCTCCTTTTTCCATAGCCTCAATAAAATTGCCTACATTTATCTTCAAAGGCAGGCAGGCAAACTCCGGTGAATATTTCACGCCCAATTCCAGAGTGCGTTTGCTCACCGGCGGCGGCGGCACCATCTCCAGTTTGAGCCCCCGGAACAGTTCTTTTATAGCTATATACATATTACCCATGTGAGGAAAGGTCGCAATCACTGGCACGCATCCTCCTTCGTCGCAGCATGTCACAGAAGGCCTCCAGGCGGGTCAGCATACCCGCTTCCCCGGTGTGTTCGTCTATGGTCAGAAACATAAAGGGTTTGTTTTTTATCTTTCGTTCAATTATTTCGCCGATTATGGAATCCGGACCGCAGGCAAAACAGGCGACATAGATTATTCCGTCGACATCGACTCTTTGATCGAGATGCAGGGCGCTCCCCAACATGGATCGGCCCAAAGTCCAGAAAACCCTTTTGGGAACCGTAGACGCCTGCTCCTCAACAGCTTTGCGCTCCAATCTCTCCGGCAGCAAGACTCCACAGCCCATACGGCGCAGCCGGTTTATCATATCCATACTGATGCCCGGGTCGTAGATGGCATAACCATGGCCTAAAAGACCGACATTAAGATCGGCTTCGGGCATAGCCGGTGCCGGCTGTCCCTCCCAGATTTTTATGGCCTCGGCCATGGTGTAGCCTTCGCGGGCCAGGGCCCGGCAGAACTCCAATTCCTGCAGGCCGTGCTGATAGGCCCCTTCCCATTCCCGGCGCTTAACCGAAAGCAGCCGTCCCAGTCTTTTCATCTCATTTTGAAAATCCTTGTGGTTTTTGCTCATATCAACCACGATATCTATAAGGGGGGGAGCTTCTTCGATCAGGGCCCTCACCATATCGGGAATGCCCATGAATTTAGGACAAATAAAGCTTCGTTCTTCAACACTGACCAGGCGCGGCACAAAGAGATAGTCCAGGCGGCAGCGGCATAATTCCCGGACATGGCCCATATAAACCTTGATGGGGAAACAGGCTTCATCAACCGCTGTATCAATGCCCAGTTCAATAGTGAGACGGCTGCTGGGAGAGGAAGTCACCACTTCCCAGCCCAGATCCTCAAAAAACGTCTTCCACAACGGGTAATAGTAAAAATAAAAAAGGCCATGGGGTATTCCGATTCTCTTCATGCCGCTTAACCTCCTGACATGATAATTGTGGACCAAATAGGCAGGTTTTAAACGTTACAATGAAGCAAAATGGACCCGAGGATGCCAGGGCATCGCGGCCAGTCGTTCCTATCCTTTGGGGTTGAATATAACTGCCATTACGTAGCCGAATACTACAGCCGCCACGATACCGCCGGCGGCTGCTTCCACTCCGCCGCTAAAAGCTCCTAGAATGCCCTTCTGTTCTACAGCTTTCAAAGTGCCCTGGGTCAATAAATGTCCAAATCCAGACAAAGGGACGGTCGCCCCAGCCCCACCGATTTGAACCAGTGGCTGATAGAGCCCCAGCCCGCTTAATATTGCTCCCCCGGTTATATAACCGATCAATATGTGTCCAGGAGTTATACTCGGTTTGGTCAAATCCATGATCAATTGACCGATCAGACACAGGGCTCCGCCCACCAGGAACGCCATGTAAAGTGGAACCATTATCACCGCTCCCTTGTTTATAGTCTTTAATACCTACTGGTTTTCTATCGCCACTGCGTGAGCTATAGCAGGAATAGTCTCACCCTGAAACTGGGTGGTCGGACTCATCAGTGCTCCAGTAGCCACCAGGAGAATTCGATTCATTTTGCCTTCCACCATTTTTTTCAACAGGGGTCCGCATAGCATGGAAGCTGAACACCCGCACCCGCTCGCACCTGCATCAACTCCCTGGCTGTCGTCATAGAGCAAAACACCGCAGTCACTGTAGTTGGGTTGGGGCACAATCCCCTCTTTGACAAAAAGCTGCTGGGCCAGGGCCATCCCCACTTTGCCCAGGTCGCCGGTGACTATCAGATCATAATAGTCGGTGGGACGCTTTAAGTCCTGAAAATGAGTCTTAATGGTATCGACCGCTGCCGGAGCCATGGCACTGCCCATGTCCGCTGCGTCGCTTTGGCCCAGGTCAATGACCCGGCCCAGGGTGGCGCAGGTAATCCGGGGGCCGCTGCCCAACCGCTCCAGAATCGCCGCACCAGCCGCGGTGGCCGTCCATTGGGAGCTGGGCGTTTTCTGTACGCCCTGTTCGGTGGGAAACCGAAACTGACGTTCCGCGGTATGGTGATGACTGCAGGCCGAAGCGCTGACCCGGCTGAAAAACCCACCGTCGACCAGCATAGCGGCAACCGCCAGTGATTCCGCCATGGTCGAGCAGGCTCCGTAAAGTCCTAATAAAGGAACACCTATCTCTCGAGCGGCAAAACTGGTAGCTATTATCTGGTTCAGTAAATCACCGGCCAGCATCAATTCAATATCCGGACTCTGGTAGTTGCCTTTGCTTATAGCCAGCTTGATCGTTTCCCGAAGCATTTTGCTTTCCGCTTTTTCCCAGGTCTTCTCACCTATTGAATAATCGTCGAAAATCCAATCGAAGTCCTGCGCCCAGGGCCCCTGTCCCTCTTTGGGCCCCACCACCGCCGCCCAGGAAGTGAGAACCGGCGGGTTTTCGAAGGCTACGCTCTGCAACCCCCTCTTTTTGGCTGCCTCCACCTGTCCACCTCCTTAACCTTTTACCAGGATTTTTATAAGTCCTATCAAAACCGCGGCAACAAAGCCGAACAATAGAGTAGGCCCGGCGACACTGAACATTCTGGCTCCCACTCCAAAAACATAACCTTCCCGCTTGAACTCCATGGCCGGAGCAACAATTGAATTGGCGAATCCGGTTATGGGCACAATAGAACCTGCCCCGGCCCGCTGTCCGATTTCATCATAAACGCCTAATCCTGTTAAAAAGGCCCCCAGGAAAATCATTATGATGGAGGTGGTGGTTGAAGCATCGGTTTTGCCCATGCCTTTACTCATGGCGTAGTTGGCAATAATCTGCCCCACGACGCATATGGCTCCTCCCACCATAAACGCCCAGATGCAATTTTTTAAAACCGCCGGTTTGGGCTTGACGGTTTGAACCAGTTGGTCATATTCCTGAACTTCAATTTTATGCAATTTCTCTGATGCTCCCACTACAAAGCCCTCCTTTGCCGACTTCTACTAGACTATTGTGCTTATATTTAACCTGCTTTATGCGATTTGTATTCCTTCCCTAAAAGACATCTTAAAATATGAGCCGGGCGGCGGCTTGGAAAAAGAGAGACAAAATAGCACCATCCCTGTTGGTTTGAATAGTCTAAAATAAACAGTCATACTTAAACGGAGGACTATTCTTTGATAAAAGCATCTCTGCTGATCACTTCATATCTCAGTTCCCATTTGCTGAAATGGAATCTCGCTTCACTGGCCAGGCAACAGATACCCTTTAGTTTTGAAACTATCGTGTTAAATGACGGGCTGCCCGATGAAAGCGAACAGTTCTGCCGGCAGTATGAAAACCAGTTAAACATCCGCTATGTATTTACCGGGCAGCGCAACCAGCCCGGGCGCATGGTTTACCGGGTTCCCGGATTCGCATTAAATATCGGGGCTCGTCTGGCCAGGGGGGAAATTATAATAATTTCCTGCGCCGAGATGTTTCACTTGAACCAGACTATAGCCCACCTTGTTAAACCCGTACAGTACGATGCCAAACTGCTCACCACCAGCATCGGTATGGATGACGACGGCAGTTTCCTGGCCTATTTGGAAAAAAGCGGGGGCTATTTTGACTTTAATTCCTACTTTTCGCTCTATCCCCGGCTAAATACCCGCCTCCCCTTTCTCATGGCCATGAACCGCCAGCAATTCTTAAATATCGGCGGCTATGATGAAGACATGATCGGATTTGCCTACGATGATGAGGATTTAATGGACCGCCTGCTTTTTAATGGAAGCAATATATACCTCACTCAGGCCTTAACCATTCATTTATTCCATCACCGTCATGATAATGATCTGGGCGGCAGGCCGGAAACGATCTATAACGCCAATTTGTACAGGAGTAGAAAAGGAAAAATCCAGCGCAATCAAAACCGTGAATGGGGGCGCCTGGATGTGCCGGAGGGAGAATCTCTTGAAGAAAGGAGACGAAGTGTTCTTGCCCTGGAATATGTTTAAACTCGATCAGGAAGCCCATATTTCTCAACATTACAGCACGCAGAGTTTTCCCCACGGCGATCAGGGGACCTTATATATGAGCCGTTTTAAGGGTGAAGGAGATGCCTACAGGATTTTTATGACTTTCGACCTTAAAGGGAAGTTCGTCTGGCGAAAAGGCGGCCCTCCCCGACCCGCTTTTTTACGCCTCTTTGTCCACCGCAACGAAATAGCTTCAGGGGCTGCCAAATGCTCACTTTACCAGGTGGCAGAACCCTGGCACCCAACTGCGGTTTGCTGGAAATACCAGCCGGCCTGCCAGGCGGGGGCGCGGATGGATTTTGTAATTCCGACCGGCTGGCAGGGATATATGTTCCTGGATCTATCGCAACAAGTCCAGGAATGGCTTGAGGGTGATGCCCCTAACTACGGTTTCATGATCAAAGGCGATGAATATAGAGACAGCCTGGTGGCTTTCCACGGCGCCTCCTATCCATTTTCCGGCACCGTTCCGACCTTGCTCTTAGGAACCCGCTGATCGATGGAGCCCGACCGGAATACCATTCGGGCACCACGATTTACGCTTCGCATATTATTAAGGTTGAAAAAGGCGAATCTTTAACGTCCTTTCTCTAACCTCGCTCAAACGTAAAGGGATACCCTCCTAAAAGGCATCCCTTCGAATTCATTTGACCCGGTACCTGGACCGGGTTTCAGACCGTCTACAAAAGCGAATTCGCAACTCTTTGCCATCCTGGCATCGGCGGCTCTTTGGCGTCCTGCCACCGCCGCACTAGTTCATCCATGAACGTCGCTGCACTAGCCCGTCCGTGGGCGTCGTCTACGTTGCTCAACAGGCCTGCTCAATCAACGTACTAGTGTACGCCTCAATCGCAGGCCTTTTTCGCGCCTTGCTCATCATTATTTCCTGCCGAGCGAAGCGAGTAATATCGTGGTGCCTGGATGGTGCTTCGCTTCTGTAGCTCTCTCTGGCTTTCTTAAGTTTATCCTACATAGGCAATCTTGATATTGGCCTTATACTCCAGTATGCGTTCCTCCTTGCAGTCAGCAGTCCAGTTGCATACTTCTACGCCGGTAATATTCTTGTATTCCCGCGATGCGTCCCTGACTGCTCTTTCGATGGCATCCTGCCAGCTGACCGTTGATTCTCCTACAAACTCAGCTACTCTAACCTGCACAGGGCAAACCTCCTTTACATTTTCGTTTTTAGTGTGGATAGAGCAGCCTGACTTTATGCGTCGCCAATCATTATATTTGCCTTAATAAATAAAGGAAAGCCTGGGGTGGCCTCCCTCATTTTTATTTGATATTGGTTACGCTATAAAAGCTATGATTGTTACTCCATGGCTCCGCGCAGTTTTAAAAGAGCCGCCTTTTCGATGCGCGATATCTGAACCTGGGACACCCCCAGATCATGGGCAATGTTCGACTGTGTATCATCCTTAAAGAAGCGGCGGATGATGACCGTCTGTTCACGTGGATCAAGTTTGGCCATGGCCTCCCGCAGGGCAACATGGTCCAGTATGGCCTTGCTGCTCTCTTCACTTCCCAAAACATCGATCAGGGAAAGGGGTTCCCGTTCGTCCCCGGGAAACACATCGTGGATATAAGCCGGGGTCTGACAGGCTTCCATGGCCACGACTATTTCCTCTTTGTCGATGTCGAGGACGCTGGCAATTTCGTTTACACTGGGCTCACGGCCCAGATCCCCCCTTAATTTGTCTTGAGCCCAGCGGATCCGGTGGTACACCTCTTTGATGCCCCGCTGCACCTTGACTATTCCGTCATCGCGCAGGAACTTTTTCACCTCCCCGATTATCATCGGCACCGCGTAAGTTGAAAAGCGCACATTATAGGAATGATCAAATTTATCGATCGCTTTAATGAGTCCAATCGAAGCCACCTGATAAAGGTCTTCATACTCATAGGAAGAGTTTTTGAAACGCTCCAGGACCATATAAATCAGCCCCACATTGGCCTCGTAGAGTTGGGCACGGGCTTCCTCGTCTCCTTCCTGGGCTCTCAATAAAAGGTTTTCGTTCTCCTGATAAAGATTCCCTGAAGTCATAGCTTAGCCTCCTTCAGGGAAATCATCCTCATCCGGCCTGCTAAAGGTGCGCCGGAGACAGATGCAAGTCCCCTCGCCGGGCGCAGTGACCACATCCAGTTCATCGGTAAACGATTTCATGAACGTAAATCCCATACCCATTCTGGCCGGGTCGCTGGAAAAGGCCGGTTCCATGGCCTGGTCCAAATTCTGTATGCCCTTACCGAAATCCTGCACCACTATCTCCAAGGTGCCTTCATCCATGATGGAAACGATTATGCGGATTTTTTCGTTGGGTTGGTTGTCATAACCGTGGATTATGCTGTTCGATACCGCCTCGGATACAACCAGTTTTATCTCTTCTATGTCTTCCAGGGTGCACTCCAGCTGGGTGGCAAAAGCCCCCACACAGGAGCGGCTAAAAGAAACGTTTTCAGGTTTGCTGGGGAATTCAAATTGGACGTAGTTTTTTACGCTCATTCTCGTCCAGCCCGGGGCTGGCTTCACCTCCCTCTAGTTGCTGATAATCTCGCGTTCATTCTTATATAAAGGTATCAATTTGTTAACCCCGGAAAAACAAAGGATTTTTTCGACTGAAGTCTTGGCTCCGACGATGAACATACGTCCATTTAAAGCCGACATTTTCTTGTAGCGCCCTATCAGCACTCCCAGACCGGAACTGTCTATAAAGCTCACTCTTTCAAGGTCGATTATGAGCATTCTTACTCTCCCCTGGTCAATGGTCTCATCCAACTCCTGTCTCAACCGGTCGGTCACCATCATATCCAGTTCACCGGCCAACCTCACCACCAGGGTGTCTCTAACCTGCTTCTTATCTATATCCACTGTCTCCCCTCCTTCAATGGTGGAACACCTTAAAAGCTTCTACAGGCAGGGGAGAATACCTTCCCAAAAATTAACTTCATAATAGATAGGTTTCGGCAAATAGTTTCAGAATTTCCCGCCACAATCCGGCCCGGGGCACCTCCCGGGCGGCAACCAGGTTTACCGACTTTAGCACCTGGCCGTCCTTTAACACCCTGATCTCACCCAGAACCTGGCCTTCCTGAACCGGCGCGTTTGTATAGGGAAGCACTTCTTTTTCGTAGCTTACCTTTTTTTCTTCTCCTTTTTCAACAATGCTTCCCACGTTTCCCTGGGCAACGGCTTCAACCTGGTTTTCAGTGCCCTTGCCGATCGTCACGATGCCACATACATTGTCTTTGGCAAAGAAAGACTGGAAGCCATACCGGGCGAAGCCATAATTCAAAAGCTGCATTGAATCTCGGAAATGCCCGTTTGCCTCAGGAGTTTTCATTACCACGGCAATCAGGCGCAGAGATCCCCGTTTGGCGGTTGATACCAGGCAGTGCTGCGCTTCATTGGTCCATCCGGTTTTAAATCCATCCGCCCCCTGGTACCACCACAGCAATTTATTGGTATTGTACAGTTTGAACTTGCCCTGGCGCAGGTTGTATTCCTTTATGGATGTGTATTCCTGGATCTTGGGAAAGTTTAGGGCATACTGAGCCATTACGGCCATATCATAGGCGCTGGTTACATGCCCCTCGGCCGGCAGGCCATAGGCGTTGACAAAATGAGTGTTGGCAAGCCCCAGTTCTTTGGCCTTTTGATTCATTCTCTCCACGAAAGCCTGGTGGCTTCCTTCCAAATGCTCGGCCACTGCGACACAGGAGTCGTTGGCCGATCCAACCGCTATGGCAATGAGCATTTCTTCAAAGCTCATTTCTTCCCCAGGTTCCAAATATACCTGGGAGCCGCCCATTTTCCAGGCATTTTCACTGGTGCTGACCCGATCTTTCAAACCTACTTTACCCAGTTGCAGGTCTTCGGCGGCCAGTATCAAAGTCATTAATTTGGTCATGCTGGCTGGAGCCAACTTCTCTTGCTCATTCTTAGCCAAAAGCAGTCTGCCGCTGTCCGCATCCATGAGTACGTAGGCTTCGGCCTTTACATCGGCTGCCGCGTTGGCGTTGGTTTTAGGCTTTGCATCATTGGCCCCCAGAACTGGAGGATAGGCGGGAACGAGTAGAAAAGCCAGGAGCAGCAATCCCAGGACAACCCGTTTGCACATCATCAGGCAGGCACCTCCCCAAAAATCCGTTGTTAGATTATATTGGGGAAAACAGGCTATTATGCCAGACTTGAAACCTATCTTGGCACCAGGTTGGCCTGGAGCATTACCAATCCATATTTTCTAAAGGTTGGGAAGTTAAATATCTACGGTTGTATATCCACGGCAACATCAGCGGGTTTTCCAAAATATACCCAGCTGGTGGCGACGGCGTCTACGCCGGTCCGGGCAAAGAGGGCTGCATTGCCCTCATTTATGCCGCCGGCCGCAATAAGGGTGATGCGCGGATTAATCCTGCGTATTTCTTCTATCATTCTGGCCAGATCATCCGGCTTCCATTTATCGAATTGAATACCATCAATTCCCGTTCTGGCCAGCAACCGGGCCTGATCTTCATCCTCGACTTCAACTATTATTTTCTTTTCCCTGGTTTCAAGGCGCATCTGCTCCAGAAGAGCCGGAAGGGCTTCAAATCCGCCCAGAAAATTGACATGCTGTTTAAATATGAGCACCGTTTCCGACAGGCCCAGGCGGTGGGGAAAAGCCCCACCGGCCAGGATTGACTTTATGCTCAGCTCCTTGGTCCCGGGAAAGGATTTTCGGGTGGCTACGATGGAGATGCCCGGATTAACGGCCCTGGCCTCATCGACCATTTTTCTGGTTCTGGTGGCAATACCGGAGCAGTATTCAACCAGGTTAAGGCACACCTTCCAGGCCATATGCAGAGAGGCAGCGCTCCCTTCTCCTGCAATCAGAAGGGTTTGGGGAGAAACCCTTGTGCCTGAAGGAAGATAGTGCTGAGCCTTGATACCCAGTTTGCCGAAGATCCTCACTACTTCTTCAATTCCAGAAAGAACCGTGTCTTCTCGGGAGGTGAAGCTTATCCTGCCTTCCCTGCCGCCTATTCCCAGAACGGTTGTAGTTAAGTCCAGGTAGGGAACGTCTTCCTTTATCAAGTTGTCTAAAAACTCATCGCTCACATACACCATGTCATTTCTACCCCTTAGGCTCCCGTGTACTCGAAACCACGGTACTACTTATTTGTTTTCCGATTCGGGAGCTTTTTATTTAGCTTTTTCAAAGCCGTACTTGGCAAATACCTGCATGGCTTGATCGCTCTGTAAAAACGTCAAGAAATCTTCAGCAGCGGCGCTGTTCTTAGAAGAACCTATAACGGCAGCGGGCAGCACCACCGGCTCATGGGTCGAAGGCAAAGCAGTTGCGGCAACCCGCACCTTGTTCGAGGTCATGGCGATGGTATTCCAGACCAGCCCGGCATCAGCATCACCCGCTTCAACCCAGGAGGTTATCTGCATCAGGTCTTTGCCCACTACCAGTTTGGCCTGCACCTGGTCCCACACTTTAAGCGTCTGCAGGGTCTGCTGAGCGGTTCGGGCCGCTGGGACAGTCTGGGCTTCGCCGATTCCAATTTTCTTGATTTCCGGCCTGGCCAGATCTTCAAAGCTGTTGATGTCAGTATTGTTCTTCCCTACAATTAAAACCAGTTCATCACTTAATAGGTTTTTCCTGGTGCCGGCTTTGAGCAAGTTCTTCTGCTCCAGGTCATCCATTTCCTTCTTGCCCTGGGAAATGAAAATATCGGCTGCGGCGCCCTGCTCAATCTGAGTTTTCAGTGATCCGGAGGGGCCGTAATTAAAGGTTATCTGCACGTCGGGTTTGGAACCTGCATACATGACTTTTAGCTCTTCCATGGGAGTCTTGAGGCTGGGAGCAAGCGACACCAGTAGATTGGTCGTTTGAGCCTGGGTATTGGCTGCCTTTTGTTTATTGGAGCAGGCCGCCAGAGTTGACATGATCATCATAAGGGCCACAATAAGAATGAATCCCCGCTTAAAGGCCGGGCTCAATACGCTTTGAACTTTCATAGCCATCCTTCTTTCATATCCATAGTATCAGGTTTTCATAAAGGTTCTGGTTGTCAAATACTGATGCTCATTCATGGCTTTAGGGTCATGATCCTGTCCGGATCCAGACAGATCTTCCAGGGCAGGGGCTGGTCTTTCAATTCCAGCCACCGGTCCCGGGGCATCTCCCACTGCAGATGATAATCGCCGGGGCCGGACGGTTTTCGTTTCAGGGTTAAATAAACCGTATTGCGAAACGGCGTATCGTTTACAAAGCTGGGCCAGCAGTTGAAGACATTTTCCCGACTTTCCTCCCCCGCGCGGCTCAGGTAATGGGCTCTGATTCCTATATGGCTAACTCCATCTTCCCCCACCGGCCGGACCTTGAGCTTGACATCCCAATCCAGGGCTTGAACCTGATCGGGACTTAAGACTTTGGCTTCGGTGAAGTTTTTGCATCCGGTAAGCCGGGCTGCGGCTACGGTAGTAGGGTTTTGAAAAACCTCTTCCTTCACCCCGCAGGCTTCAATCCGGCCGTCAACTATAACCACCATTTGCCCGGCCATTCGGTAGATCTCCTCAATGTTATGGGTCACAAAAAGAGTGATGCCCTGATAACCTGACAGTACTTCCAGCAGTTGTTTGACCATCTGACTGCGCAGGTGTTCATCCAGGGCCGAAAAGGGTTCATCCAGGAGCAGCACCCTCGGTCCAGAAGCCAGAGCTCTCGCCAGGGCCACCCGCTGCTGCTGCCCGCCGGAAAGCTGGTAAGGATATCTTTTCTCAAATCCCTCCAATTTGATCATTTCGAGCATCCTGCGGGCGGTTTCCCGTTTTTCAATCTGGTTTTTCCCGTCCAGAGCAAAAGTTATGTTTTCCTCAACAGTCATATTGGGGAACAGTGCGTAATTTTGAAAAAGGAAGCCCACCTTCCTCTTGCGGGCCGGCAGATTGATGCCCTGGGAAGAGTCGAACAGGACCTGCCCGTTAAGGATGATTTTTCCCTCATCCGGCTTTTCCAGTCCGGCAATACAGCGCAGAGTCATGCTCTTGCCCGCGCCGGAGGCCCCCAGCAAGCCGGTAACATCGTCTCCAGCGGCAAACTTCACCTGCAGGGTAAATCCGGGCAGTTTCTTTTTTATATCAAGCATAAGTTCCATATCACTACCTGCCAGCCGGCGCCTGCTTTCTCTGGGCATCCACCCAGTAATTCATCACGCTCATCAGAACCAGAGATATTAAGAAGACTAAAAAGACCCAGACCATAGCCTGCTCCATCTCCCCGTTTTCCACGGCAAAGAAGATGGCCACCGGAATGGTCTGGGTCTTCCCCGGTATGTTCCCAGCTACCATGAGAGTAGCCCCGAACTCGCCCAGAGCCCGGGCAAAAGCCAGTATGGTCCCAGCTATGATCCCTGGCCAGGCCAGAGGAACGGCTACCCTCCAAAAAACCTTCCATTCAGACGCCCCCAGGGTACGGGCGGCATTAATGGTATTTATATCGATCTGTTCAAAAGCGCCCCGGGCGGTTTTGTACATGAGGGGAAAGGCTACTACCGTGGCAGCGATGACCGTGGCCGGCCAGGAAAAAATGATCTGTATGCCCCGTTCATAGAGCATATGACCAAAGGGGCCATTCTTCCCCAAAAGCAGCAGGAGGAAAAATCCCACTACGGTTGGGGGCAAAACCATGGGCAAGGTAAGCACGCCGTCGATAAAGCCTTTTAATCTCCCCCGGTACCCGGCCACCAACCAAGCCGTTATAAGGCCCAGGAAAAAGGTTGCCATTGTTGCTGTAATTGCTGTTTTAAGTGATATCCATAAGGGCGCCAGGTCCATTTAAAGTTTAAGTCTCCTTACCTACTTTGCGAGCACCGTAAATCCATATTTTTCGAAAACGGCCTTGGCCTGGGGACCGCTTAAATAAGCCATAAAGGCTTTGGCTACGTCGGCATTCTTACTGGTTTTAATAACCGTTGCCGGATATACAATCGGAGTATGGGTGCCGTCGGCAGCAACTGCTACAACCTTTACTTTATCAGAAGTTTTGGCATCTGTCGCGTAAACCACTCCAGCATCAGCATTGCCGGTAGCGACCCAGGTCAGCACCTCTTTTACGTCCTTGCCGTAGACTGCCTTGCCTTTAACCTGGTCGAGGATGTTCAGTTTGGTGAATACCTCTTCGGCATACTGTCCGGCCGGAACGCTCTTGGCCTCTCCCAGCGCCAGTTTTTTAATGCCCTCCCCGGTTACTCCTGAGAAATCAGTTATATTGGCTTTGGAATCACTGGGAACGATCAAGACGAGCTTGTTGCCCAGCAGGTTTTTAATGGTGTCATCCATGGTCAAGCCTTTAGTTTTCAACTGGTCGATCTGCTTGGTGGCGGCGGATATGAATACGTCAACATCCGCTCCCTGTTCGATCTGCTGTTCCAGGGTTCCTGAAGCACCATAGTTAATAGTTACTGTTACGTTGGGGTTTTCCTTGGCATAATTGGCCTTTACTTCATCCATGGAATCCTTCAGACTGGCAGCAGCGGATACGGTCAGAGACGCTTTTTGAGCCGGCGCGGTAGTGTTTGCATCCTTCTTAGAACAGGCGGCCACACTGCATAAAAGGATAAGCGATAATAGTGCGGCAAGAATGATTCTGGCTTTCTTCATTAACAATACCTCCTGCTTTCCCAAAACATTATTAAGGCATGCTAAATATCGAAACATTCTGTTATCAGCCAATAATTCCGCTCGAATAATCTCGTCATAGGCCGGTTAAACATGTCGTAGTTAAACGCTATTCAGGTGCATTAGTAATGTTTTGTATTGTTTTGTTATTTTTTATTATAAATAAGCAGGGTCAAGTTAGGCAAGCAAAAGCTTCTTGTTCAATGTCAATCTTTTGGAGCAATAAGAATGTATCCAATAAAAAGGCCATAGCGAAAGTCAGGCCAACATGATATTATGAAAAATAATTGCTTTGCCATGGTAATTAATGTTTGTTTATGCCCTGTTACTCCATGCCGAATGCCTTTTTATTACTGTTGTCCATAATAGAAGACTGTCATAGAAACAAGTGTAAAGGAGAAGCGACATGAGTGATAATGTTTCCTTGACTCCCCAGGAAGTGGCCGACATTTTGAAAATTGCCAAAAACACGGTTTATGAACTGGTTAAAAGAGGAGAATTGAACTCCTACCGGGCCGGTAAAAAGATTCGCTTTGACTTAAAGGATGTCGAAGAATACAAGAGTCGGACCTCCAGCATGAAAGATTCCAATGTATATAATAGGAGCTCTGCAGAACAATCGGCTTACGCTTCAGCTGCGGTTCTGAACACCGAGAGATTAGCCCCGAGCATTATCATCAGCGGTCAGGACATCATGCTGGACATACTGGTAAGGCACTATCAAAACCACTACCCCAACCTGAGCGCCCTGCGCTCGTATGACGGCAGCTACAACGGTCTGTATAATCTATACCTGGGCAAAATTCAAGTGGCTACCACCCATTTGTGGGACGGTGATTCCAACCAGTACAATATCAACTATGTACGAAGGATGCTCCCTGGCATCCCGGCCATAATTATTCACCTGGCCTGTCGTATGCAGGGCTTCTTCGTAGCCAAAGGCAATCCCAAGGGATTAAAGGATTGGAATGATTTCAAGAGAGAAGACCTGGTGATGATAAACCGGGAAAAGGGTGCCGGAACCCGGGTTTTACTTGATGAGCACCTGAGGCTTCTCAATATTTCCCCCTGGAGCATAAAAGGCTATGATAACGAAGCAACCTCGCACCTGGCGGTGGCAGGCAGCGTAGCCAGAGGCCAGGCCGATGTCGGAATTGGCAGCGAAAAAGCCAGCCTTCAGGTTAAAGATATAGATTTTATTCCTCTACAAATGGAACGATTCGAAATGGTGGTAAAAAAGGAAGACTCCAACCAGGCCTGGTTCGAGGCGCTGATGGGAATCATCCGCACCCCGGGATTCAGAGCCGAGCTGGAGGGAATCGGTGGCTATGAGCTGCGGGAACTTGGTCAGATCATCACCGAGACCTAAAAGGATGGCTTTATTACCTGCTCAAGCAAGGCTTGCAGTTCTTCAAATGACGGTTTTACCAGGCTGTTGTTCAGGTTCCTGGCCTGAGAACAGATCACTAAAAAGGTCCTTTTCTCTTCTTCGCTCAACATCGGCACCGGACCGGTTAAATCCAACATTACCTGGGAGAAATCATGCAGTCCCCTGAAGCCTGCTATTTCCAAAGCCTGCCCGGCCCTTGCCTCTCCTTTGCCATTAAGGAACCAGGCCAAAGCCGGCATTATATAGCCGTTGGCCCGGCCATGGGGAGTTCCTTTAAAATAGGTGAAAGAATAGCCCAGGGCATGCGGTATGGAAGTGCCGGTCTGGCTTATAACCGTGCCTGCCAGCATAGATGCGTAGAGCAGCTGAGAGCGCATCGCATCATCGGGCAGCCCTTTCGTCTTATCGAGTTCCCTGAGCAATCCACCCAAAAGGAACATGGCTTCGCTTGCCAGCACATCGCTCATGGGACTGTGCCGCACGGTCAAATATGATTCAAATACATGAGAGAAGGCATCGACGGCTGTATCAACAGTTATTTCCCTGGGAAGCGACCGGGTATAGGCCGGATCAAGCAGAGCCACCCGAGGAACAAGCAGGGGCGAAGCTATGCTCTTTTTACTATTGATGGCCGGGTAAGTCAAGATGCTGTATTGGGTAACCTCCGAGCCGGTGCCGGCAGTAGTGGGAACCGCAGCCAGGGGGAGAGCCCTGGCAAATTGGGCATTAAAAAGCTCTTCATCGCCCAGGTTGTTGCAGGTCAGAACAGCGATGGCTTTGGCCGCATCCAGGGGTGAACCTCCACCGATCCCAATTACAAAGTCAGCCTTCTCACGGCGGGCGATGGAGGCCGCCCCGCGCATGGCTCCTACTTCCGGATTGCTCTTAACTTCATCAAAAACCGTCCATTCGATATGGGCCTCCGCCAGGGACCGGCAGACATCATCCAGGGCTCCGTTTCGCTTTGCCGAACCGCCCTGCCCGCAGACTATAAAGGCCTTTCTACCCAGGGCCAACGCATCGGGATTATCCGCAACCGCCTTCCATCCGAAAATTACTTGGGTGGGGCAGTACCATTGCCAGTTCATTTTGTCACTCCTTAAATTCAACTTATTGTCTCAATTATCAATGGGCGTGGCGTAGGTGCGATGTCGTCTATCCGCAATGCCTCCTCCAAGCTGCGGCAGGCCGGCTCCAGGTCGTCCTCGCGGCGGGCATGGATTATGGCCAGGACCTCGTTTTCTTGCACCGCTTCTCCAACCTTTTTACAGAGTTCGACGCCCACGGCCGGATCGATCGGATCACCTAGGCGCTCCCTTCCCGCACCCAGACGGGCGGCAGTAATGCCAACCTGCAGGGCGTCCCAGGACCCGATATATCCGCTTTGCCTGGAAGACCAGGCATATTTTACAGGCGCCTGGGGCAGTCCATAGCCCGGTTTGCTAAAATCAAGGCAGCCACCTTGAGAAGAAATGATCTCCTTAAGCTTGCAAAGGCCCCATCCCTTGCACAGAGCCTCTTTCACCCAGTTCTGCGCCTCACCCAGTTCAGTGAAGCGCCCGCCCAGAACCAGCATGTGGGCGGCCAGATAAAGGCAGGCTTCCTCTAAGTCAACCGGCCCCTGTCCCATCAGAGTTTGTATGGCTTCTTTGACCTCCAGGGCGTTCCCCACCGCCTGGCCCAGGGGTTGATTCATATCCGAAAGAACCGCCACCACCCGGCGGCCCGCTCCGGCTCCTATCTTGACCATAGTCCGGGCCAATTGAACAGCCTGCTCCAGATCTTTCATGAACGCCCCCTGCCCCACCTTGACGTCCAGGAGGATGCCTTCGGCGCCGGCAGCGATCTTTTTGCTCATCACGCTTGAAGCTATAAGGGGTATGCTTTCCACCGTTCCGGTCACGTCGCGGATGGCATAGAGACTTTTGTCGGCCGGAACCAGGTTGCCGCTCTGGGCGATAACCGCCGCTTTGACTTCTCTCACCTGTTTAATAAATGAAGGCCGGTCCTGTTCCACCTGAAAACCGGGAATCGATTCCAGTTTGTCAATGGTCCCCCCGGTATGCCCCAATCCCCGGCCGGACATTTTAGCAACCGGCACTCCAGCTGCCGCCACCAGGGGCAGGATGATCAGGGTGGTCTTGTCCCCCACCCCGCCGGTACTGTGTTTATCAACCTTAATTCCTGGTATCTCGGAGAGGTCGACCACATCCCCGGAAAAGGCCATGGCCATGGTCAGGTCCCGGGTTTCGCGCTCACTCATACCCTGAAAGTAGACCGCCATGGCCCAGGCTGCGATCTGGTAATCCGGCAGCGAATGATCGCTTATTCCCCTTACCAGCCAATCTATTTCGGCCTGGCTCAATTCAAAACCGTTTCTCTTTTTTATAATGAGCTCCTGCATGTTCATAGCCTATTTCTCCACTTCAGGTAAAAAGCTGTTGCCAGCCAGATCTTTAGCGGGCACTCCCAGGTATTCGGCAATGGTCTGCCCAATATCAGCAAAGCTGCTTCTGGTTTCCAGGTCTACACCGGACTTGAAATGAGGCCCATAGACCAGAAGCGGAACCAACTCCCGGGTGTGATCGGTGCTGTAGCTGACCGTAGGATCGCAGCCGTGATCAGCGCTGATTATCAGAAGGTCATCTTCCTTAAGCCCCTTAAGTATACCGGGCAGGCTCTGATCAAATTCGGCCAGGGCCGTAGCGTAGCCCTGCGGGTCGCGGCGGTGTCCGAAGCTCTGATCGAAATCCACCAGGTTGGCAAAAACCAGGCCCGAGTAGTTGTTGGCAAGCTCGTCCAACACCCGCTCAATCGCGCCCTGGTTGCTCTCCACAGGGTGGGTTTCGCTGATGCCGCTTCCGGCAAATATATCGTAAATCTTACCTACCCCAACTACCCGCTGCCCCGCTGCCTGAACGAGATTCAGCAGGCTGGGGGGCGGAAGCAGAGAAAAATCATGGCGATGGGCGGTTCGCGTAAAATGACCGGGACTGCCGATAAACGGCCGGGCTATAACCCTGCCCACAGCATGTTCACCGGTCAGCATTTCCCGGGCGATTTTGCACATCTGATAGAGCTCGGCAAGGGGTATGGCTTCCTCGTGAGCAGCAATCTGAAAGACGCTATCAGCCGATGTATAAACTATCGGGAAACCGGTATTCATGTGTTCCTGCCCTAAACGGGCGATGATCTCGGTGCCAGAAGCCACTTCGTTGCCCAGAGTTTTGCGCCCGATGCGCCTTTCAAACTCGGCAATCAATTCAACCGGGAAGC
The DNA here is from genome assembly GCA_040217815.1 of Syntrophomonadaceae bacterium. Classification (GTDB taxonomy): domain Bacteria; phylum Bacillota; class Syntrophomonadia; order Syntrophomonadales; family Syntrophomonadaceae; genus UBA5314. Next base: position 53,697 of record JBEHWI010000008.1, read on the forward strand.
CCTGGGGGTAGGTGGGAAAAGGGCGGCTTAGCACGATGCCCATCATCTCCCAGTGCCCGGTGGTGGTGTCTTTGCCCGCCGAGCGCTCCTGCATTTTTCCGAATGATGCTTGAGGTGCGAGGCTGGGCTCCACCCCCTCAATAGGGGCTATGTTGCCCAAACCCAGCGATTGTAGATTAGGCAGCCTAAGGCCGCCCACCGCATGGGCCATATTGCCGAGGGTGTTGCAGTCATGATCGCCAAAGAGCTCGCAGTCAGGAGCAGCACCAATCCCGCAGCTGTCAAGAATTATTAGGATAACCCGGTTGTTCATTATTCCCTACCTCCTATGCTCGCGGGTGATACCTTTGAAACACTTCCCGCAATCTACTTTTGGTGAGATGGGTATATATCTGAGTAGTTGAGATATCGGCATGTCCCAGCATTTCTTGCACAGCGCGCAGGTCCGCCCCATTCTCCAGGAGATGGGTGGCAAAAGAATGGCGCATGATGTGCGGGGTTACTTCCTTTTTGATCCCGGCCTGCTCGGCATAGGCAGCCAGGATTTTAAAAAAGCCCTGCCGGCTTAGAGGGTGGCCGTGGGCATTGACAAACAGGGTGCGTTCCAAATGGTTTCTCACCAGGTGATTGCGGGCTTGAGCCAGATAACGCTGGGTCCAGTCGATGGATGTCTGGTTGACAGGGATTATTCTCTCCTTGCGTCCCTTGCCCATGCAGCGCAGGAAGCCGGCCAGGGTGTTTATGTCCTCGATCTGCAAGGCCAAAAGTTCTGACACCCGGACGCCGGTGCCATACATGAGTTCCAACATAGCCCGGTCCCTCATTCCCAAAGCCCGGGTAACCTGGGGCTTAGACATTAGCAGGTCTACTTCTTCTATAGTCAGCACGTGGGGCAGGCGCCTCTTTATCTTGGGCGTCTCCAAGTCCACAGTGGGATTCTTCTGGGTCAGGCCCTCCAGCGACAAGAACTTGTAATAGGTCTTAAGAGCTGAAAGGAAGCGAGCGACAGTGGCACGATTAAGGCCGTTGTCCAGCTGCAGGCTCATATAGTCCATAATATGCTGCTTATTGAGCTCGTCCAGCCTGTTCTCCAGCCCCCGTTCATCAAGGTATTGGAAAAACTTCTCCAGATCCCGCTTATAGGCAGCCAGGGTGTTGGCGGACAAGCCTTTTTCGAAATTTAAGTAATCGAGGAAGGCGGACAGATACAAGGTCAAGGCGTTTCCTCCCGGCTTTTTTTATTATTCTTTTGACAGGTAAGGCTTATTCTCCTGCCCAATACTCTGTTAATCCTAATTCTGTATATTGCTCGTCGAGTGAAATTTTTGTAGGGCAAGGCGGAGGGCGGCTTCTTGCCGTCCTGGCATCGGCGGCTCTTTGGCCTCCTGCCACCGCCGCACTAGTTCGTCCATAAACGTCGCCGCATTAGCCCGTCAATGGGCGTCTCGCGGCTCCATGCCGTCCTGGCATCGCCGCATTAGCCCGTCAATGGGCGTCAAATGAGTAATACTGGACGTATTGCGATTGACGACAACACAGTCATACGAAAATTTGACCGACGATAATATATAGAATTAGGGTTAACAGAGTACTTATACAACGTTTGCTGCCAGTTATTCCTCGGTGTAGAAATCCTGTATTTTAAAGACGAATCGATCCACCATCTGGTTGAATTTACTGCTGTTTTGCTCCTGTTCTACCCGCATGGGATTGCCGCTGGGGGGGTCATCCTCAAACCAGCCGTTAAAAACCGGAACGTGCTCCAGGAAAATGCCGCTTAAAGTCGGGAAGGCCGCAGCCAGGGCTATAATCAGTAAGACAACGGTTAACAGACGCAGGACTTTACGCTTCCAATCGCTGATAATAATAAACATCTAAAACACCTCCACATTTTACATAAACAAATTGAGCAGCCAGGGAGATAAATAGGCTTCTATAACCGCCCCCAGCAAAAAGAGAAGGAGAAAAACCAGCATCAACAACGTATAGCCGACCATTCGGCGCATTAACCCGGGAAAACCGGAATGAGCGCCCTTTAGCACCTGCAGGGAGAAATTTATCGATATAACTCCCCAGACAATAAGTAGAGGTATGTAAACCAGGTTTTGCGGAAGTATGGCCAGGAGGCTTATTAAGACCCCTCCTCCGGCTTTCTCGCTTATTAAAAAACCCAACGTAAAACCGATGGAGAATCCGCGCAGGAAGACCACACCCAGAATCAATGGCAAACCGATCACGGTTAAACCCAGAAACCAGATGGCCAGGACCAGACGAGCCTGGTTGATAAAGGCCTGGATTAAAACACTGGACCCCACAAAACTTCCGGTCATTTCTCCCTGGATATACTGATCGACCAGAGATAGAAGCTGGCTCTTTACCGCTGTGTCGACCCCTGGCACTTTATAATTACCGAGGACTGCCCCGGCCAGAAATACGACAACCAGAAAGAAATATTGCCAGCGATTCTCACTTATGTGCCGTTTAATTAAATGCCTGTTCATAATAAACCGGCTCCTTTGGCTGGGCATTAATCGCGAATTTTACAGCAGCAGGCTGTACAAATATTAAAGCAGCCGTTTCAACACGGGCGTCCCAAGTAGTTAGTTAAACCTAATTCTATATGTTATCGTCGGCTAAATTTTCGCATGACTGCGTTGTCGTCAATCGCAATACGTCCAGTATTACTCATTTGACGCCCATGGACGGGCTAATGCGGCGATGCCAGGACGGCATGGAGCCGCGAGACGCCCATTGACGGGCTAATGCGGCGACGTTCATGGACGAACTAGTGCGGCGGTGGCAGGAGGCCAAAGAGCCGCCGGTGCCAGGACGGCAAGAAGCCGCCCTCCGCCTTGTCCTGCAATAATTTTCCTCGCCGAGTAATACACAGAATTAGGCTTAACACACTACTAGGAAATAATATTTCTTGTCCATGCACTTTATGCCCAAAGCAGAAAATAATAAACCTCCCGCTCCGGGAGGTGCAAGAGTTTATATTTTATTGTTCAAATAATTAGCCGAGCAGTTCTTTGCGGCGCAGTGCATCATATATGACAGGCAGGATCTGCTTCTTGCGGGACATCACCCCGGGCAGGTAGATACGGTTTTGCCCTGACGTGCTTCCCATGGCCTGATCAAGCAGGAAGCGCTCCCGACCGGCAATCAACAACTCGCTGGACTCTTCCAATATGTCGGTCAACATCAGACACATAAAGGCATATCCCCGCTCCTGGCAGAGCGTCTCCATCACGTCAAAGAAGGCCGCTTTTCTGCCTTCCAGGCCGGATACGTCAATGGTCTCAATCTGAGCCACCGCAAAGAGCAGATCCCCGCTGCTGTATTCCTTGAGGTCTGAACCCAATAATTCGCGTTCATCCCTACCGCCCAATTGCATAGCCTGGGAGAAGATCTGTTTCCCCCACTCGATCGGATTTAACCCTGAAACCCTTTCCAGGTAGGCCGCTACTTTTTGGTCCTTGGGACTGGTGGTGGGAGACCGGAAAATGAGAGTGTCGGATAAAATGCCTGATAGGAGCAGTCCGGCTATATTTTTGTCAAGGGTTAGCGAACTGTCCAAAAACCGTTCTGCCACCAGGGTCGAAGTTGATCCCACCGGTTCATTGTGAAAATAAATGGGCGAAATGGTCTGCAGATCGCCCACCCGGTGGTGGTCAATTATCTCCAGGATCTCAGCCTGTTCCACGCCGTCCACCGCCTGTTGTTTTTCATTGTGGTCCACCAGGATTAATCGTTTCCTCTTCATCTGCAGCAAGTGGTAACGAGATATCATTCCCAGGTAGCTGTTCTTTTCGTCAACCACCGGATAATTACGAAAGCGGGACTTTAGCATCTGTTTGCGCGCTTCCTCAACCGGGTCCTCCGGTTCGAATACTACCAGATCACGGCTTTTCATTATTTGTCCAACCTTCTGCTGCAAGACCCGGCTCAGGATCTGGGGACTCTGCTCAACAGCTGCATCGTCTCCCAGGTTTTCCATAAAGATCAAAGCCACGTCTCCGATCGTGAGCAAGCCCAAAAACTTGCCGGCTTCATTGAGAACCGGAACCGTCTTGATTTTTTGCTCACGCATCATCCGGCTCAATTCAACCAGGCTGGTTTCGGGATGCACATGCGGGAGCTGCTGGTCATCCAATAGATCCTCAACCGTATTGGCTACGCTTTTTAACCACAAAGGTTTTTCGAAACCCAGAGCATTTAAAACGTAAATTGCCTCATCATTCAATTCGCCTGCCACCGCAGCCTGAAATAAACCTTCGCCACTGGCCTGCTTGTATGCCTGGTACCCGATAGCCGATGCTACCGAATCCAGATCCGGATTTTTATGCCCGATTATATAAACTTGTTTCATCGCTCCTTGTTCGGCACGAAGGCTTCCTTAAGCCCTCAAGCGCTCCCCCTTCTGAAGGTCTTGACATATTCTAGCATGAAATATGCTTAAGGGTTAACAGAGTACCAGACTCTTCTTTCCCCGATCCGGTTATAATTGGATATAATAAGACTATTAAACTTGTGCAACCGTTCGTTTATCTATCAATTTGCCAACTACAAACCTTATCAATACAGGTCAACAAACTTACGGGGAGGGAATCAGGAAATGATAAACGAGGAACGCCTGCAAAAGCTCTTCATTGAACTGGTAGAGATCGACTCTCCATCCGGGCATGAGGCCCGACTTCGCGACTTTCTTAAAAACATCTGGCAGCAGCGCGGCCTTTCAATAGAGGAAGATGAAACCGGTCAGAGGCTGGGTGGTGATTCAGGTAATATTTTAATCAGGATTCCCGGTACCACTCCGGGTCCGACAATATTGTTTTGTGCCCATATGGACACAGTTGAGCCGGGACGGGGAATAAAAGCGCGGCTTGACGGAGACGGCTATATCCGCAGCGCCGGGGAAACTATCTTGGGATCGGATGACAAGGTAGCCATAGCCGCACTGGTTGAAGCTTTCGACTGCCTGCGGGAAAACCAGTTGCCCTATCCAGACCTGGAATTATTGTTTACAGTCAGCGAGGAACAGGGGCTTTTGGGTTCAAAGGAATTCGATTTCTCCGGGCTTAAAGCCACCCTGGCCTATGTCCTAGATGACGGGCACCCTCCGGGTTCCATAGTGGTCCGCTCACCCTGCCAGAACGGGATGGAATATATAGTAAAGGGCCAGGCCGCCCACGCTGGAATGAACCCTGAAAAAGGCGTTAACGCCATTCAGGCGGCCGCCGCCGCCCTGGCGAAAATGCCCTGCGGAAGGATAGATGAGGAAACAACCTGCAATTTTGGTCTCATTCAAGGCGGGACGGCCCGCAATATCGTTGCGGATTACTGCCAAATTAACGGTGAGGCCCGCAGCTTGAATGAAGGAAAACTGGAATCCTTAACCGAACAGCTCAAGTCTATCTTCGTTGCGGAAGTTGAACGCTACGGAGCTTCGGCTCAGGTAAATGTCAAGTTCCTATACCCGGCGGTAACCCTAGACGCAAGTCAGGAGGTTTGCCGGCTCGCTCAAAAAGCAGCCTCCCGGGTTGGTTTGCCCTGCCAGGAAGTAAGCACCGGTGGCGGCAGCGATGCCAGCATTATAAACGGGCACGGCATTCCTTGTGCCAATTTGTCGGTCGGAATGCAGGAAGTTCACACCTGTAAGGAGCAGATCGCCATTGAGGACATGTCACGGGTGACCCGGTGGATTGTAGCCATAATCCAGGAAGCCGCACAATAAGTATTAATGTAGGTTCAGGCGTATAAGCTCCAGCAAGGTTGTATCCGGCGGGTATTGATGTAAAAAGCTCAAGATATCCTGAAATCGTCCCTGAATAAATACGCCATGGGCATATATCTGCATCTGCATTTTTTTCACCTCTGAAGCAGTGTATGCATAGTTCGCCCAAACCATACAAGGAGGTTATACTTTTGGATTTTACAGAAAAAACCCTGGAATCGACCGCCATATTTGAAGGGAAAATAGTTAAACTGCGGGTTGAGCGAGTAGCTTTGCCAGACGGACGGGAAGGCACCCGGGAAATTGTGGACCACCGGGGCGCGGTGGCTATAGTAGCTCTCGATGAGAATGGCGACATTATACTAGTTCGGCAATATCGCAAGGCCCTGGAACTAACCACCCTGGAAATACCGGCCGGGACCCTGGAAGACTGCGAAGACCCGCTGGCCTGCGCCCGCCGTGAACTGGAAGAAGAAATAAAAATGAAGGCGGCCCACTGGGAAAAAATCCTCGATTATTACAGCGCCCCGGGTTTTTGCAATGAAATACTGCATCTTTACCTGGCCCGGAATCTATCCGAAAGCTTTGCCGAAGCCGATGAAGACGAATTCCTGGAAGTAGTCAAGCTCCCCCTGGCAACCGCGTACCGATATATATTCGAAGGCAGGATAGTGGACGGCAAAAGCATCATTGGCATTCAACACGCCTTTTTAGCTCTTAAAGGCGAGAATCTGTGAAGACATACTTCGCCGATCTCCATGTGCATATCGGGCAAGCTGGACACCAGGCGGTCAAGATAACTGCCTCCCGCGATCTGCAGTTGAAAACCCTGCTGTACCGCGATGCCCCTCTGAAGGGCCTGGATATAATAGGTGTGGTCGATGCCGCCTGTACTCCGGTAGAACGGGAAATCACCGAATTGGTCAGACAGGGTGACTTGCAAGAGCTGGCGGCCGGGGGTTTTTTAGCCAGGAATGGGGTTTTGCTCATCACCGCGGCTGAAGTTGAAAGCACTGAAGGGGTTCATTCCATTATTTACATGCCCTCCCTGGACAGCATACACACCTATCAGAAGTACCTGGGCAGCCGGGTCAAAAACCTCTCCTTGTCGACGCAAAAAGCGGCCACCAACATCAGAGAACTCATCAATCTGAGCATTTTACTTGAAGGGATATACTGCCCGGCCCATGCCTTTACCCCCCACAAGGGGGTCTACGGCTGCTGTACAGCCAGCCTGGAACAACTGCTGGAGCGGGATTTTACCTGTATTAAAGTTCTGGAGCTCGGTTTAAGCTCTGATTCGGATATGGCCGACCTTTTGTCGGAATGCCGGCATTTCAATTTTCTTTCCAATTCCGATGCCCATTCGCCAGCCAACCTGGGGCGCGAATACAATCTACTGCGCATGCGGGAAAAAAACTTTGCCGAATTAAAGCTCTGCCTGGAAAACCGGGAGGGGCGCAAGATCATAGCCAATTACGGCATGGACCCGCTCATGGGTAAATACCACCGCAGCTATTGCCCGTCATGCGACCTTATTATAGAATTGCCGGCCCCGGTTCAGGCCTGTCCCGAGTGCCAAAGCACCGGCCTGATAAACGGGGTTTATGATCGGATTATCGAGATCAAGAACTATGAAGAACCCCATCATCCCCTCTTCCGGCCGATCTATAATTACCGGGTGCCTTTGCGGCAGCTGCCGGGTGTGGGAGCCAAGAAGTACCAGGCGTTGCTGCAGGCCTTTGGCAGTGAAATCGAGCTCCTGGAACGAACGGAAATCGAGAAAATTGCCAGAGTAGGCGGAAGTGATCTGGCCAGGATCATCCAAAGCATGCGGCAGGAGCGCCTCCCCATCAAACCTGGTGGCGGTGGCCGCTATGGCAAGGTGGCGCCTTTGAAAGATTGGAGATAAAAAAAGTATGGGCAGTCTTTAGTCATAATCGGGATCGGGGTAGGCGGCCTGGCCGCCATACCGTTCTTTTAACTTCTCCTGTTCTTCAATGAGCACCGCGTAATTGTAGACTACTCCGGGAACTTCTTCAACGTACACGTATATTCGGTTGGTTTCCTGCGGGCAATCTAGATTGAGTTCCACTTTGGCTATCGTCGCCATTCCCCCGTGAACATCGTCTTCACCATGATCCATGTATAAACTGCTCGGAATATATATCTTTTCTCCTACTTCAGGTATTTTCACTTCAATCACCTCCCTGTGAAGCTCAGGTTATATTTTATCGAAGTTAATACTAAAGGCCCGTAATGATTCTAAAACTTAAATAAAAACCATATTATCACCTGTTGGCAAGGAGGCAGTCTGGCATTGTATGCATCATCTTACTCGAACCATTCGTTAAAATCAGCAAACGACAAACCGGAGCCTTTTGTTGTGACCAAACTGGGAAGCGTACGTGGAACCCCTCCAGTATCAATCATATCTAAACATGGGGATTCATTTCTAGCCGTATATGATGATGCCCTGTTTAATAAAAAGGCGCTGATATATCGTCTTAACAACCTCAACCAACCGTATCGCCAGTTAAAAGGCGCCGTCTCCAGTCTAGATCACATGCATTTTAGTTCTTCCGGCCGATTATTGGCGGCAGCCAATTATTTTTCCCAGTTTCAATTCAGCGGCTTTATTTATGATATTGAGAAAGACCATCTTAAACCTGTTCGAGCCGATCGCTATTATGGCAAAGCCAGCATAGGCGGCGGCTCCCAAATGTTTTGCCTGAACCACGACGAATCCCTTATGGCCATAGCTTCATCAATATACAACAACAGCCGACTTAAAATCTTTAACCTTGCCAGCCCCAAGGAGCCCACTGTAGTCTTTACCTTGAATCCTCCGGGGAAACTATTTGAAACTAAATCCCTGAACTGGTCCCCGGATGGCACCATCATTGCCCATCATGGGCATTACATGAATAAACTGATTCCGGCTGTAAAACTGCGCGGTATATTTATATGGAAGGTTGAGAGCTATTCCCCTTCCCTCTCATTTAAGCATATCGGAACCTTAACCTATGAAAGCCATAACCGAGACGATAATATGGTTGACCTGGTTTTCTCACCCGACTGCCGCTCGCTGGTGCTCGGTGCTGATAAGAATTCCAGTGATAAAATCAAACTCTTTGACCTCGTTTCTCAACAACTCGTATTTGAATCGGCTCCTATTGGTGCTACAACTACATCGCTATTATATACTCCCAATGGGAGGTATTTAATCAGTGGAGAAAAAGACGGGTGTATACGTATTTGGAGAGTCGAGCCTTCATTCTTGACCCTGTACAAGACTATCGCCCTCTCAGGAGAGATTTTTCAGCTATTCATTTCAGCCCAAGGAAATAATCTGCTGATTGCCCACCAGGACGGAAAAAAAGCGGTTGGAGTGAGCACGGTATCCCTTCCTGCGGAAATGATGAATTAGACGCATACAACTGCCGCTGTTTGCACGATAAGGTCAATCATTTTCCGGATGACACACGCATTATTGGTCATTATTAATGGTATATTCCTTTCTCCTTTACCACCGTTAACCCATTTATTCAAAAGCAATAATTTCATGGTGAAAGTGATTTATCAGCGGTTTATCATGGTTTTACTATGTCTTTCAACAACGATTTCTATAATAATCAAAACATAAGCATTCCCTGAAATACAAAGGAATGAGTTTAGTACCCAATTGGAGAGACCCATAAATGATAAGAGTATCAACTGAATTCCTGGAGCAAATGGAATCATTTTACCCCGGTATATCGGATATTATTTACTATTTTGATAGTTTGGATCTGCCAATCTGCCCTAAATGCGGATCCGAAAATACCGCCAGTGTTGAAGTAGGAGTAATCGGCCAAACTTTAGTATTGGCTATTGCAACAACCCGATTTCACTTGCTGCCCAAAAGCAAACCCGGCGATTATCACTGTAATGATTGTAAAGTGTATTTTTAATAAATCTTTATTCATTTGTGGATCGATGCACCCAATTCACCTAAGATTCCTACTAAATAAATCCAGATATTATAAAAGTAAATAATACCGCAATAGATAGTAAGCCAATATTCCAAATAAACCTGTATTTCCACAATTGAAATTTAGTTGGGAATAAAAGTCTTAAACCTTGCCAATTTATTACGAGCCCCGGTATAAGTATATTGAAATAAATAACAGACCAGAGCCAGATAACTAATACGAAAGTGAAAGATCCGGGAACTATCTTGTCGTAAAAATACGGTATTAAATAGCCTCCTAAAAAATAATAAAATACCTTTAGAATGAATTGTAAATCATGAAATAATGATTTAACATCTGTATTCGAAAATGAAAGATATTTTAGCTTTAAAAATATATTTGAATGTAAAAAAGCATTTAAACAGACTATGGTTACTATTATCGCAAATTCATTCTGAGTAATGTTAACATCACAAAGATATAATAGAAATAAACCTATAATTAATGAGACAAATAATGTTATCAAGTATTTTGGCCTGGAGATCCTTCTTTCGATTTGTTTTGTATACTCATCTGGAGTAATAGTTCTTACTGTATTAACCTGTTTTTTATCAAATACTTTCTTGGCAGCTTCTAAAATCTTCTTGCTATACATTGTGGAAAGTATAACCTTACCCCTACTCTCAACCAAACCGCTAGCTTTTAATTTCTTTAAAACTTTGATAATCTTCTCATGATTATCTTTTGCATCCATATCCATCTTGCCCTGTAAAAACTGCCATGATTGTTTCATGTACGAATGATTTGATCTTTCCATATATGTTACCAGAAACGAACCAAATGATAGTCCTACCGCCAATAACAAAGGTATGGTTGCTAAAATACACGCACCAACAACCATAGATATCATTACAAGCGGGGGTATGACGATTACTAAATAAAAAATAGGTTCTAATGGGGATATGGGGTTAAAGAAAGGTTCCCAATGCTGTAATACTCTGTTGATTCTCGATGTAACAAATTGAAAATCCTGTAATGAAAATGATTTCTTATTATTTTGTTTTTTTACCCCAGAAATTAAAGTCCTGGCTAAAATCGGCTTAGGTATATTAGTAAGAACCTGGTACAAATTATGTGCGGCTTTTTTAGCGTAATTATAATCCAGCTCCATATCAGCTTCACTATAATCATCAGGCTGGGAAATCAAATCTAACAAAGTAGACGGGGGTATATATGCACTAAATGCATACACCATAATTCTAAATAATTGCCACTTGTCTTTAGTTTTTGTCTCAGTGGACAATATTCTTACCAATTCATGCGGATCAATCTTATTGCTTTCTCGTAAATAACTTATCAGAAAATCGCACACCGTTTTGCCAGTTCCTGTGGAAAGAGCAATTAATTCACCCACTTCTTTCGGATCATTGCACTTGTCAATATAACTGATTAACATGAAAGCTAGTTTTTGGGACCAGGGTTTATTTTTATATTTGCTATGTAACAAATTGGGAAAGCGCAAACCTGTTTTTAATATTCTCTTTTGTTCCCGCAGTTCGGAGGAAATAAAACTTTTGAATAATTCATCGTATATTTTTTCAATTCTTTCTGGCTGTTTTCTTAAAATATAATCTGATACCTTTTTCAACCCAGCGATGGTCACAATATTCAATATCCATATCATTATCATAATCCAACCGTTTGTTAAAACACCTATTTGATCCATAATAATAAAAAGAGGTAAAAAGGATACCGAACTATTGCCCAATAAACTAGAAAATATTGTAGGTGAAGAAAACTGAGACAATAGAAAAGTAAATGCGGGTATTCTAACTTTCGGGGGTTTAAGTTCTGAAAAACAGTTATTATCATATTCAAATTTATAATCCATTAAGATATCTGTCTGGCTATTATTGCTCAATAAGGCCTTAGCTATAATAAATAATTCGTCATGACTTTCATTTACTTTATTGATACTGAATTGTGGAAAAGACTGAAAAATCCGCATTGCAGCGGATATATGTCCCGATTCTTTTAATAGAGTTGATATTGCCAATAATAATAAATCTTTATGATTACTATTTGTTTCAAAATTAATAATTTTGATTAACCTTGTTAAGTCACCCATTCGGGTCAGACCTTCTATACTATCTAGATTGCATCGAAGATTAACAACATTTTGTGCATAGATAGATGCTACCCTAACCAACTGATCCCAATAATCATCACCAGCATACTCCATCGCTTCGGCAATAGAACCAGCGTCATCCAATGCAGCAGTATAACCAAAAAGTTTTGCCTTACGTTCAAGAAAATCAGTTTGGACCATTATGTCCAATGCATCAAGATCATTTGTTTTTAAAAGTTGATACGGTAATTCAAGTAGGGAGCGCGATGTTCCTGTCCAGGTATGCTCATGATCAGGATCAGCTTTCTCATAAAAATAGTATGCCAAATTTTTATGGATATCTATATTACTTTTATTTATGTACCTTGTGTTTACCAGCTGCCTTATCTCTTTATGATAAAAAGAAATCAATACATTATTATCAACTTTTCTTCGTAAAAGGTAGGTATCAATATCATAATGCAACCTCGACCAAACAAGTATCGGTAGGCCATTTACTATTGGCGATTTTGGTGAGCGTATTCTAAAATCATTTATAACAACTTCATCCTGGGAAAGTACTGTTACTAATTCATCTTCTGTTAATCCATAGCGCCCAGCCGCCAAGTAACTAAGTGCACGGGAAACAAATATAAAACCATGATTAACTGGATCTTCCATTCTTTCAAATATGTCCTTCATTATTCCAGTAACATCCGAACTTATTTCAACGGTTTGATAGGACTTCAACATCATTACTTCATTGACCAGAAGTCTAATATATAATGGCAGTCCGTTAGTATCCATCTTTTCTAAAAGTTCAATGCGCTGCTCTTCTTGCAAACAACGACTGTTTTTATTTAAATAAAAATCTATAATAGCTTCTCCTTGATCTACAGATAGTTTTTCTAATTGAATTGTGTTATTTACCGGAACAATTTTCATTAAGTTCTGTAAGATCTCTCCATCTTCATCTGATGATTCCATTGCAGAAACAACTAACTTTACATTAGAAGGGAGTTCATTTGGAAGCCAATTTAAGAATTTTGCACCATAGGATGAATCTAAAATATCCAGCCCATCAATTATGATTATTAACTGATGATTAACTGAAGCAAGTTGCAGGATTTGAGAGAAATACTTAGCAAGCTGAGAGTAATCCTCAGGTGCTGTGCTTTCATCACCGTAAGCCAATTTGATCTGCTTGCATATAGTATCAAGCAGATATCGAATGTCAGTTGAACTTGGAGTTGCACCAACAAAATAGGGTATTACAATTTTGCCTTTACTATTTGTTATTTCTGTCTCAAGTAAAGATTTGCTTATTTGGGCAAGTAATGCAGATTTGCCAGTACCAGATACTCCACTAATTAATAAAATGTGATTATTATTTCCCTCAAAATAGTTGAATACTTTACTCAATACATCTTCTCTACCAACAAAACAATCTGTTAATCGGGCAATATTTTCTTTATTGCCCTCCAATTCCAAATCATGCTCTGAAATCTGTATATAATTTTCCATTTCACTTTGAATTATACCAAGTAGGTCTAGTTCTACACGTTCACAAAAAGCCTCGATGTTTATATTCAATTGATCATTATCTAATTGACCAGAATAATCATAGATATGGTTGGGTGGCAGTTCTTTTCTTAAGGTATTCTTTAAGGCTTTTAGTCGTGATTCAGGGGTATCTTCATCCGTATGATCTTCGATGTTTATTGAATTCGACAATCCCTTAGTTTCTCTAAAATAAGCTAAAACTTGATCTTTGGGATCTGGAGTTGACAAAGCACCGAAACGGATTTCCTGATGAGTAGCAGAATCCCGATATTTATTTAGCCTTGGATCTTCTGGATCTGAATATATTAGCTTGGCTGCATTTAGCAATATTGAATGTAGTTGTGGTTCAATAACATCAGTCCATTTTGCATCATCAAATTCACAGTTATTGGGGTGTAAATTTGCATAATTTCTTCGAGACTGCAAACAAAACTCAGGTGGAACAGCATTATCATCACGAATATACCACGAATATAATTCTTCTTTTTGCCCTTCAGGTACAACCTTTATAAGATCTTGAAATTCACTGGCTTCAATCCTGGAGGGCAACGGCTGCCACCCATAACGATCCCCTAAAAGGACAATAAAATTAGGGCGGGGAGTTAATTCCTGGCAGCGTTTGAGTTCATTTAAACATATTTTCATTGTCTGCTGGTCAAGGGCGGCATCTTCGCTAACGCCCCATCTTAAATCAATGGCTTGAAATATAAACCCCTTTATTTCACAAAATTTTTGAATCTTTGGAAAGACCTTATCTTGTAATGCATTTCTCTCTGTTTCAAAATCACTAAACGTAGAACTAACAAAGACTCTAAAAACTTTGTTTTGAGACATGAATGTGGCTCCCTCATTATTTCTTAAAAACTGTTCCTGATTCTATAGTTTTGAAATTAATCTTTCCATAGTAAGGTAGATATTTCCTTTGATAAATATTATTAATTGCATTCGTATAGCTAATTAGTAGCTATTCAGTGTCTTTTTAAATGGCAATACCGCCTATTTATTGATCTTCTTAACCAATAAATAGGCGGTACTAGTTGGTCTATAATTTAAAAGTTAGTAGGCCTGCGTAACACCCTTTTTCAAGAATTGGTTGGTATCAGCGATTAAACAAATCCTAGTAGTTCGGTTACTAGCTTACCTTGTTCTCCAGCCTCAGCCGGTCGGCGATGATGGCGATAAATTCAGAATTGGTGGGTTTGCCCTTTTCCCCGCTGATGGTGTAGCCAAAGAACTTGTTGATCTTGTCGATGTCCCCACGGTCCCAGGCCAGTTCAATGGCATGGCGGATGGCCCTTTCCACCCGGCTGGGTGTGGTGTCATATTTCTGAGCAATAGTGGGGTACAATTCTTTGGTAACCGCGCCCAGATAGTTTATTTCTTCAACAACCAGCATAATAGCGTCTCGCAGATACTGGTAGCCCTTGACATGGGCCGGCACTCCTATCTCATGGATAACTTTGGTAACTTCCACTTCCAGGTTTTTAGGTGAATGAACCGGCATGCTGATGGCGCTGATGGTTCCTTTGCTTTCAGTGCGGGGTTTGATGTCTCTTGCCACTTGACGAACCCGCTCACCCAAAACCTGAAGGTTAAAAGGCTTCAATATGTAATAGTCGGCGCCCAATTCAACAGCTCTCTGGGTTATGTTTTCCTGGCCGAAGGCGGTCAGAATGATAACCTTTGGTTTGGAATCCGGTCTTAATTCATTCAACTTCTCCAGGACTCCAATTCCGTCCATATAGGGCATAATGAGATCGAGGATTAATACTTCAACTTCTTTTTTCTCCAGCGTTCCCAGCACTTCCATGCCGTTTGAACAAACGCCAGCCATTTCAAAATCAGGCTCATTGGCAAAATAGTCCCTTAGGATTCCACAGAATTCTCGATTGTCATCCGCTATTAATACTTTGATTTTGTTTTCACCGAACATCCAGCATTATTCCCCCTCACCCGTGTTTACCGGTTATTATGTTGATTTACAAACGGTTTCGACTAGGCTTCAGGCATTTCCTCCTTTTATTTTCTACGAAATTAGGATATATTACCGCAACTAGAAACATTATGATACATAGAAATACAAAGGTAATTTACCGTTAACCTGGTATAATTTCTATAACTGTCCAGCCGCCTCGGGCTGTTTTAAGTATAGCAGACTCCTATTCAGTTTGTCGAAAATGTATTACATTATTGACTAAAATTGAAGTTCCGACAACATCTGATCCATATAAATTCCGTATCCCCTGGTGGGATCGTTCAAGAATACGTGGGTTATAGCCCCAACAATGCGAGAATCCTGGATAATTGGGCTCCCGCTCATCCCCTGGATAATCCCCCCGGTCATGTTGAGCAGACGAGGATCTGTTATCCTTATCACCATTCCCTTGCCGCTGTCTCCTACCGGATAAAGCTTCTCAATATAAATATCGAATTTCTCAATTTCT
The DNA here is from genome assembly GCA_040217815.1 of Syntrophomonadaceae bacterium. Taxonomy (GTDB): domain Bacteria; phylum Bacillota; class Syntrophomonadia; order Syntrophomonadales; family Syntrophomonadaceae; genus UBA5314. The sequence goes on from JBEHWI010000008.1 coordinate 69,498, forward strand.
TCTCCATTGATTACGGTATAAATTTGCGCCGCTCCCAGTTTCACCTGATGGGCATAGGCCACTTCCATGCTGCTCTCAGCCAGTGGATTCTTTATATCACGGGTGGTTTGACCGTATATTCCGTAAAAGGAGTTTTTGGCAATGCTTCCCTCTATAGTGCCCTGGGCATTAAAAATACCGATTTTTTCCCCGGGATGTCCCGGGGTTCCCGGCTTTATGCTCTGTATCGAGGCCGATACAATTTTTCCCTGTAAAACATCAATTCCCTGTTTTGTATCAGCATCCAGGATTATGTGCCCGAGAGCACCGAAGTCCTTGCTCTCCGGGTCCCAGAAACTTAAGGTTCCAACTCCCACTACCCCGTCGCGTACATAGAGCCCGATTCGATAGCGATTGGTTTCAGGACAGAACTTCGCTTGGACCGGAATGGAGAGGGTCTCATCTTTTCTCTTTATCGTCAGAGTGGTAAGCTGGCCTTTTCCCTCATCAATGGTCCTGGCCAGGTCTTCCTCGCTGTTGACGACTTTATCGTTGGCTTGAAGGATCAGATCGCCCAGCTCTACTCCCTGCTCCCGGGCCGGATAACTCTTCTGCCCATCGACACCGCGCACCGGCGCATACCCCACCACCATAATTCCCCTCGATTGGAGTACCACACCTATGGAATGGCCTCCGGGAATTAACCGCCGGGTGGGCAGGGCTTCCACCGATATCGATTTGATAGGTATAATCCCCAGCAGTTTAAACTCAACATCTACCACACCCGGTTTTACTCCGGTTATCTGGTATCCATCAGCATTGTGGCTTACTGCTATGGGCGACTCCTGGGGAGCGGCAAATACGCTTTGCGAAGGCCTCAAAACCTTCATCTCAATTTTGCCGTCCAATTGCGGAGGGAGTTTCACTGGGATTATGCAGGTCTGGCCCACTACCACCTTCTGGCTGGCAGGCAGGCTCAAAATAGTGCGGGCCTGAGGTGTAATGCAGACAGCCAATAAAAATAAAGAAATAATGATTCCCAGAACAGGCCGTATTCTTTTCAAAGGCTTTTCCTCCCGGGACGTAGAATATCACTATTCTTCCCGTTTTAAATACCGCCTATGCAGGCGGTTGGAGGTTTTAAAGTTCTGGTTTTTTTGATGGCGAGGTTATTCAGGGAGGTTTGTTTAAGATGCCTGACTCTCCGTTTCGGTCAGCATTTCCCGGGCATGCTGGAGAGTGAGTTCACTGTAGTTTTCACCGCCCAGCATACGAGCCAGTTCGCGGATGCGACCTTCACGGTCCAGGATATGCACATGGACCAGGGTGAAATTTGGTTTTTGTTGCTTTTCTATCAAAAAATGGCGCCCTGCGTAAGCGGCCACCTGGGGGGAATGGGTGACCAGGATTACCTGATGACGCTCGGCCAGTTCACCGAGTTTGCGTGCCATAGCCGCCAGTGAAGTTCCCCCTACACCTACGTCTATTTCATCAAATATCAGGGTGGGTAAATTGTAGACCGCGGCCAGGGCTTTTTTTAGAGCCAGGACTACCCGGGAGAGTTCTCCACCCGATGCCACCCTGGCCAGGGGACGCATCTCTTCACCGGGATTGGCACAGAACATGAAATCAAACTTATCCCATCCCATAGCTGTTGGCTTGGGGTGCCGGCCGATTTGAACCTGAAATTGGGTATGGGGAAGATTCAGCTCCTTCAATTCCCGGTTGACCTGTTCCTGCAGAACGGCCGCCGCCTCTCTTCTAGCGCTTGAAATAAGTCCGGCCCAGTTCTCGTATTCTCCCTGGGCTTTCAAAAGCTCCTGTTCGATATTTTGCTTTTCTTCCTGGCTGTTCCCCAGACGTTCATATTCTTCCCGACTTTTGGCCAGGTATGTAAGTACTTCCTGAATGTCTTTCCCATAGCGGGCTTTGAGCCGCTCTATATGATGCAGGCGTTCCTCCAACACATCCAGCAGCCCCGGTTCAAAATCCAGGCTTTCCCGAAAGCTGCCCAGACGGATGGCCAGGTCTTGAATGGTGTAATAAGCTTCTTCCATAGAAGACAATAAAGAAGCAAAAAAGGGATCCTGCCCCAGGGTGTGGACTACATCCAGCGCTGAAGCTATTTGATCCAGAGCACTCGCCTGCTGCTCCCCTTCATAAAGCAGCATCAGCATTTGCGAAGCCCCGTCAGCCAGTTTACCAGAATTGCGAATGCGCTCCCTTAAGGCGCGATGTTCTTCCTCCTCGCCCGGCTTTAGGTCGGCCTGTTCTATTTCTTTAATCTGGTAGGAGAGAAAATCAAGCATCTGCAGGCGGTTTTGCTCCTCACTACACAGGTCCTGGAGCCGGCCCTTGAGATCCGTCCAAATCTTAAAAGCTTGTCCCAGGTTTTGCAGCAGAAGTGGTCCCTGCTCTATAAAACTGTCTATATAGCTGGTATACATCTCGGGTCGGAGCAAGGTCAGGTGATCGTGTTGCAGGTGCAGATCGAGCAATCGAGCGGCCAGTTCGCGAAGAGCCGAAACGCTGATATTCTTTCCGTTGATCCGGGCCGTGCTGCGGCCCTGGGGAGATATTTCTCGGGTGATTATAACCGAATCATCGGTTTCATCTATAAGACCGGCTTCCAAAAGAGAATGGCGGGACGTCTGGTCCTCGTCAAGGGAAAACACTGCTTCGGCTATGGCCCTCTGGGCTGGATTTCTGACCAGGTCGCTGCTTATCCTATCTCCCATTACCAGGCCCAGGGCATCGATAATTATTGACTTGCCTGCCCCGGTTTCACCCGTCAAAACGTTGAATCCGGAGCAAAACTCCAGGCGAAGTTCTTCAATGAGCACAAAATTCTTAATGTATATCTCCTGAAGCATTTTCCCCTCCATTGGTGCCGCGCGGGATTTTAAGTCCCGTGTAGAATTCCTGGGATCAGGTGCGCAGCATCTGCAGCAGCTCGTCAACCAGGACCGGGGCCATCTCTTTGGGCTTTACTACCACAAATATGGTGTCATCCCCGGCTACCGTCCCCAGCACACTATCCCACCCCACTGCATCAATTAGCGAGGCCACCGCCTGGGCAGCTCCGGGAGTAGTCTTGATGACCACCAGGTTTTCACTGTGATCAACGTATATGACCGAATCACGAAAGAGCCTTTTGGTCCTCTCCTGGATTCCAGCCGGCTTAGCGGAATCGGGCAGCGCATAGCGGTAGCCGTGTTCGTCAGGAATCTTGATCAACTGCAGGTCTTTGATATCCCGGGATACGGTGGCCTGGGTAACATCCAGCCCCCGGTCAGACAAGGCCTGACAAAGCTCCTCCTGAGTGGCTATCCGTTCACTGTTGATAATTTCTCTGATGGCGAACTGGCGGGCAGATTTCACCTTATCCCTCCATTCAGCTTGTTTAATAAAAGCAGTACCGCAGGATTGTTCAACTGGTTCAAGAAGCTTACTTCAATTACTTCCAGGTAGTTCTGGGGAATTCCTGCTAAATACTCTTTAAGTGACTGCAGTTCTTGCAGCCCTCCGGGATGCCCGGTGTAGCAGACCAAAGTGATGCAGCCTCCTTCGCCGAGAAGACCGATAGCCTTTTCCAGTGCATCTATAGTGGTCCGGGGAGCGGTGGTTATCCGGTGATCACTCCCCGGCAGGTACCCCAGATTAAACATGATAAAACTGACCGGTTCACCCACATAGCGGTCCATCAAGCTATGGTCTTCGTGAATCACTTCAACTCTCTTAGCGAAGCCCATCTGCTCGTTCAAGGCCCGGGTTGAGCGGGTCGCTTCTTCTTGAATGTCAAAAGCAAATACCTGGCCCCTATCCCCTACCAGTTCTGCTAAAAAAGCGGTGTCATGCCCCCGCCCGCAGGTGGCGTCAATCACCCTGTCCCCCGGTTTTACCCGGCAGCGGGCCAGACAATGTGATATGTTCAGGGCATTTTTATATATATTGCAGTTGCCCACGATTATTAGACCTCATTGCGGCGCAGCCGGCCTTCCAGGTTGTCAAACAGGAGTGCTCCGGTCAGGTTGACCATACGCAAGGGGTTGGCGGCCCGCTTTATCCTCACGCTGTATTGGGGCTCAAATTTCATATGGACCTGTCCATCCACACATATAACTGCATCCCGGGCATCCCGTGGTTTAATTACCAGGGGGTGCTGGGCTCCGATAACCAGGGGACGGCGGTGGGTAATGCTGGATGCGATGGGAGTGACTATAAAAGCCTGCAGAGAGGGATCAACGATCGGGCCTCCGGCTGAAAGAGAATAGGCGGTAGAACCGGTCGGGGTGGCCACTATGAGTCCGTCTCCCCGATATACACCCTGTGATCGCTCCTTTACGGAAAGCATGAGTTCTATTATCCGGGGAGCGGTTGATCGAAACACAACTTCATTCAATCCCCCAACCGTCATGATGGGCAGGTCGCCGTCTACCACCTCGACCTCCATTACCATGCGTTCGTCTATAGAATAGTCTCCCTTAAGAAGCCTTTCCAGGTTTTCCTCCAGTTGGTTGCTGGCTATATTGCTCAAGAATCCTACCCGACCCATATTTACCCCCAGGACCGGAACCCCGCTCTGGGCATATTCACGAGCCGCTCTAATAACAGTTCCGTCCCCGCCCAGAACAATAAGCAGATCGATACTTACCGGGCCCGGTTTCTGGACCCCGTTGTCTATAAAGACCTCCACCCCCATAGCTTTAAGCTTCATCTCCATCAGCTGAGCCATGTGTACGGTATGAGGTTTTAGACGATTATTAAGTAGAAGAACCCGCATCCTTTTTCCTCCCCAGTTGTAAATGTGCTTCCTGCACGACATCACATACCTGGCTGCTCACATCCCGCTCCTCTCCAGGGAGGGGAGACAGCAGGAGAAAATATTCGATATTGCCCTGCGGCCCGGTTATAGGTGAAAAGCAGAGATCCCGGCAATATAGCCCGGCGCTTTTAGCCGACTCTATACAATTCAATAAGACCTCCCTGTGCACCCCAGCGTCTCGAACTACACCTTTTTTACCTACCTGATTTCGGCCTGCCTCAAACTGCGGTTTGATCAAGCTGATTACCAGGCCGTTGTCTTTGAGCATATTCCTGATCACCGGAAACACCTTGGAGGTTGATATAAAAGAGACGTCTATGCTGACAATATCAACCGGTTCGTCCAGTCCTTCCAGGTATCTTATGTTGGTCCGTTCCCGGTTGACAACCCGCGGGTCATTGCGGAGCTTCCAATCCAGCTGGCCATAGCCGACATCAACCGCATAGACTTTGGAAGCGCCTTTCTGCAGGGCATAATCAGTGTAACCGCCGGTGGAGGCACCCACGTCAAGCACCACCCGGCCATTAAAATCCACCCCGAATACTTCGCCCGCCTTTTCTATTTTTAAGCCCCCGCGGCTGACATAAGGACAGGTTTTACCTTCCAATTCTATAAGACTGTCCACAGCCACCGTTGTACCCGGTTTGTCTAAAACCTTGCCGTTTACCCGCACCTGCCCGGCCAGAATCATCCCCCGCGCCTTCTCCCGGCTGGGGGCCAAACCCTGTTCAACTAGCAGCATATCCAGCCTATTTTTCTCCAATTCTAAGCAGCTCCAAGGATCGATTGCGGGTCAGTTTGGGCCATTGAGCAATTATCCTGGCCAGCACGGAAGCGGGGTCCATACCCAGGCATTCGAACAACTGCTCAACTCGGCCATGCTCAACAAAGTCGTCAGGCAGGCCGACACGAATCAACCGGCAGTCATTCAGGCCCTTGTCGGCCAGAAGCTCCAGTATGGCACTGGCAAAGCCTCCGGCCAAGCAGTTGTCTTCAATAGTTACAATATTAGTAAAGCGCCGGGCTATACCGGCAATGCCTTCTAAATCAAGCGGTTTGGTAAAACGGGCATCATATAGCATGGCCGATATTCCATTTTGATTAAGCAGTTCGGCCAATTCACGCCCCATTTTGACCCCCCGTCCAATAGCGATAATAGCCAGATCATGGCCCTCTTGAATAATTCTACCCTGACCAATTTCTATGGGGCCGGGCTCGGTGGCAGCACTTTCTGCAACTCCTCGGGGATAGCGAATGGCCACCGGCCCATTCATTTCCAGAGCCTTATCCAGCATGGCGGTAAGCTCGCGGCCATCCGCCGGAGCCATAACGGTTAGGTTGGGTACTATTCTGAGGTAGGCCAGATCAAAAGCCCCCTGGTGGGTAGCTCCATCCTCACCTACCAATCCGGCCCGATCAACGGCGAAGACCACCGGCAGGTTTTGCATGGCCACATCATGGACCACCTGATCAAAAGCCCTTTGTAAAAAGGTCGAATAAACAGCCACCACAGGCTTAAGCCCTGCTTTGGCCATACCTGCCGCCATGGTTACCGCGTGCTGTTCACATATTCCCACATCAAAAAAGCGCTCCGGGTATTGGGAGGCAAAATCAGACAGCCCGGTACCGGAAGCCATGGCAGCCGTTATAGCTACCAGGCGAGGTTCTTGCTGGGCCTTGCCCACCATATAGTTGCCGAACAGCTGGGTATAGGTTTTGCATGGTTTTTTTACCTGACTGCCGGTGTCGATGTCAAAGGGGCCCACTCCATGAAATACATCGGGATTCTCCAGGGCCGGACCATATCCCCGGCCCTTCTGAGTAATGGTATGTATCAAAACCGGGCCTTTCATACGCCGGGCATTGGACATCACCAGGGTCATGGCCTGCAGGTCATGGCCGTCCACCGGACCAATATAGGTAAAGCCCAGTTCTTCGAAAAAGATTCCGGGCACCATAAGATACTTCACCTTGTCTTTAAATCGGCTGGCGGCACTGGCCAGGCTGCTTCCGATCCGGGGAATCCGATTAAGAACCGTCTCAATTTCTTCTTTGGTACGAGAATAGGAAGGATCAGTGCGCAGACGGTTTAAATAGCTGGATAAGGCCCCAACATTCTTGGAAATTGACATCTCGTTGTCGTTTAAAACCACCATCAGATCGGTTCCCAGATGGCCGGCATGGTTGAGCGCTTCAAAGGCCATGCCTCCAGTCAGGGCTCCATCTCCGATAACCGCTATTACCGAGTATCTTTCCCCGAGTTGGTCCCTGGCCAGGGCCATACCCAGGGCCGAGGATATCGAGGTGCTGCTGTGGCCGGTGTCAAAGGCGTCATGAGTGGACTCGTGGCACTTGGTGAAACCGCTCATTCCTCCAAACTGCCGTAGGGTATCCATGTCTCGAAAGCGGCCTGTTAAAATCTTATGCACATAACTCTGATGTCCTACATCCCATATAATTCGATCGGTATGGGTGTCAAAAACCGAGTGCAGGGCAATGGTCAATTCCACCACCCCCAGGTTGGAGGCCAGGTGCCCGCCGCAACTGGCCACGCTCTTGACAAGTATATCTCTAATGTCCTGGGCAAGCTTCTGCTTTTCGGCTAGTTTAAGTTTTCTAATTCCTTGGGGAAGCTCCAGTTCCTCCAATATGGTATACAAAGGATCACCTTCTATCCGCGAAACAACTCTATTCTGGTGAGGCCTTCCCACCAGCTTATAATCAACGCCACCCGGAATATGATCTGGTTGGCATGATTTATAGCTAAAACCTTTCCAAACGCCTTGCCGCCCACAGTCAGAGCAGCTATCAGGCTGGTCATCACGGCACCTGCCAGGGTTAGATCGAGGAGGGTAAACTGCCTGGCCAGGCTTATGACAATCCCGGCCCCCAGGGCCCCGCTCAAAGTCCCGGCGATATCTCCCACCACATCGTTGCAAAAATTGGCCACCAGGTGGGCGTTCTTAATTATCTTAACCGCCTGCCGGGCTCCAGATATTTTTTTGGCCGCCCTGGCATTGAAAGGCGGCATTTCGGCAGCGGTGGCGGCAGTTCCAATTATATCAAAAACTATCCCTAGAAAAATAATCAACAGCAGAAGCAGTAAAGACAAAATAAGGTCGTTTACAACTTCAACCAAAACCTGCGACCCGAGATTTACCACCAGGGCAATGAAAAAGGTGATGAACGCAATCAGCAACCCGGATATCAAGTTTTTTCGGTTTATGGTTCCAAACAATGCTAACTTTCCTTTATGGTTGACTAACACCGGCCCGAGGTTGTTCAACGAGTAAACGCTGCGACATAGGTCCAGCAGGTTTTCCCAGCGGGCGTCCCAGTTGTTGCCAAGAGGGCGGTTTCCCTTTATGCCCACTCCGCCGCGTTGCCGCTGGCGGGGCTGGATTACCACTAAGTACGCACTTTAATCCTCGTCAAACCGTGCGCCTGGCACTCAGTCTAGGAGTTTTCCCCGACAATCCACATCAGTTCTAGCCTCTTTTGCAGACACCGGTTTCAAAGCGGGCGATAGGACCCTGGCCAAGGTCGCAACCACCCTTATATGCCTATCCGCCGCCGCCACTCAAGGCAGGCTACACTGCACCCAGCAGCTACCAAATGCAGGTTTTCTCACCAAGTTCATTGATGAGCCTCCACGGATGAAGGGGTCAGTCCCGCATGCCATTGCGGGGTGCCCCAGCACCCTTAACTCCCAGCAACGACCCCTGACTGGGCGTCACAAGCCGATACCAGAATCTTCATCGATGTGCCCGGAACGGATTTTTAGGCCCGTCTTCGAGACTGATAAGATTGACTAGAATACTGCAACCTCCTGACCGGTTGCTGTCGATAAGATATTATAGCACAGGGCTCAAATTCATGCCAGTCAGCCATTTTAATCAAAATAGCTCCTTTTTACGGCACAAATCGTAGCCCCCGTTTGCTTCCATTTAATAAATATACGTTATGCTTTAGCCCTAACTGTCCCTTTCCAGCAAAAAAAGGGCCAGATTGCGTAGAAAATCGGCGGACCGGCCGAATCCCTGCAGGCTTGCCAGGCACGCTTCTACATTTTCCCGAGCCAGGGCCCAGGCTCCTTCCAGACCGTATAGCCGGGGATAGGTTACCTTATTATTCTTTTCGTCGCTTCCCACCGGTTTGCCAATGAGGGCTTCATCGCCTTTTACATCTAAAATGTCATCGGTAATCTGAAAAGCCAGACCAAAACACCTGGCATAACTATCCAGACAATTCAGTTTTTCTTCTTCCATGCCGGCCAGCAGGGCTCCGGCTCTAAGCGCGGCTTTAAAGAGCTCCCCGGTCTTGAGGCGGTGGATGGTTTCCAGGCCCGGTTCATCTAAAACCTTGCCTTCACTTTCCAGATCCAGAACCTGTCCTCCCACCATTCCCCGGCTGCCCGCCGCCTGGCTCACTTCCTCAATGACGGTAAGAACCCGCAGCGGCTCCACCTCTTTCACCTGCGCATTCTGGGCCAGAAGTTCAAAGGCCCGGGTCAACAGCGCATCACCGGTTAGTACGGCGTTGGCTTCGCCATAAACCCTGTGGCAGGTTGGTTTTCCCCGCCTGAAGTCATCGTCGTCCATAGCCGGCAGATCGTCGTGAACCAGGGAATAGGAATGTATCATTTCCAGGGCGCAAGCCGCCGGAACTACAGATAAACGTTCTCCTCCAGCCAGGACCGCCCCTTCAAAGACCAGAATGGGCCGCAGCCGCTTTCCCCCATTGAATACCGCATAGTGCATTGCTTCGTGAATTACCGGGGGAAAAGCATCGGTATCGTTTAAATACTGCTCCAGGCAGCTATCTACAAACTTCTTGCGTTTTTGTAGTTCCTGCTTGAATTGTTGGCAGTCAAATTCCATTCCTTAACCCTCCCAAGGGCATATCTTAAAATATTTTAGCCCCTTCATCCAAATTAATTGGGGCAAGAATGCTAAACATCAATATCGCTGAACTCCAAATCGCCATTCAAGCTTTCAACCAGCCGCTGAACGCGCCCCTGGGCCTGCTCCAGTTCTTTCTGGCAAAACAGGCTTAGGGTAATACCTTCCTGGAAGGTTTTTATCGAAGCTTCTAAATCCAGCTCACCGGACTCCAGCTTTTCCACCAGTTCTTCCAACCGGTTTAAGGCCTCTTCAAATTTCATTTTATCCATAGCGCAGTTTCAGCTCCTTACTTTCAACTACAACCTCGAGATCGGCATCGTTTAGAGCCACGGTCAGATGGTCGCCGATTTGCGTTTCGCTGCCGCTCTTCACAATATGCCCTTCTCTTTTCACCACCGCATATCCCCGGTCCATGACTTTTAGGGGGCTTAAAGTATCCAGGGAACGAGCCGCCAGCGCAAATCGGTTCTCCTTTTCCCTTAATTTATCCTGAACGAGTTTTATCAAGGCTTCACGGTTGGCCTGCAAATCATCCCATTTATCCTTAAGTAATATTTCCGGTTCATGCCACAGCTTCTTGCTCATTATCCGGTCCAGACATTCGTCCCAATAAGCCAGCCGCCGTTCCAGAGCCCGCTGCATTCTTTTTTGTCGGTTAATGAGTTCCTGTTCCAGAGCGCTCATATCCGGCACCGCCAGTTGAGCGGCCTGACTGGGGGTGGCAGCCCTCAGATCAGCCGCCAGATCAGACAGGGTGAAGTCTATTTCATGACCCACCGCCGAGATTACAGGTATTTGTGACTCATAAATGGCCTTCACCACTTCTTCGGTATTGAAAGCCATCAGGTCTTCCAGGGCTCCCCCACCGCGCCCTATTATTATGATATCCACCTGGCCATAGCGGTTTAGAAGAGTGATGCCCCGGGCCAGTTCCCGGGGTGCCTCGGCGCCCTGAACAGCGCTGTGCACCAGAATGATATCAACCCGCCGGTGCCTCTGTTTTAGAATTCGGACCATATCCCGCAAAGCAGCCCCGTCCTGGGAGGTAACTATGCCTATGCGGTTGGCCAGGGCCGGTAGTTGTTTCTTTTTTTCCGGGGCAAAGTAGCCGCGGCTTTCCAGGTCCTTTTTAAGGCGTTCCAGGAGCAGCAGGATTCCACCCACGCCATAGGGCTGCATTTCCTGCACATACACCTGGTATCTTCCCTGGCGTCCAAAGACGGCCAGGCTGCCTCGCAGTAAAACTTCCTGCCCATCCTGGGGCTTAAATTTTAGCGACCGAACCCGGCTTTTGAACATGACGCAGCTGACAGCGCTTTCCTCATCTTTAAGTGTAAAATAGAGATGCCCCGACTGCTGGTACAGCTTGCAGCCTGATATTTCCCCTTTGAGCCAGCAGTCCTGAAGGATCTCGTCGTTCTCCAGGAGCCGGTTTATATATTGATTTAACGCGGTTACGGTCAGGAATTCCTGCATGCAGTTCTCCTTAAGGCAGCCAGGGTTACATTTTCCATCAGCTTGGCTACGAGAATGGGGCCCATGCCTCCGGGAACCGGAAGCAGGCGGCCGGAATACCTTGAGAGTTGTTCCCGGTCGACGTTTCCCTGCAGCCCCTGGGGAGTCACATAAAACCCGGCGTCCAATATAAGCTCGGGGCCATCCTCCCCAAGACTTTTTATAATCCCGGCTCTGCCCTGTTCTACGACCACAATATCGCAGTTGTCCAAAATTTCCCCGGACGGTTCGGGAACAACTGAAACCCGGCAGCGAGCCTTCATTAAAAGCAGGGTCAGGGGCATGATCAGGTCAAAGGATTCGCCGACCAGCAGCACCCTTTTGTCCTGCAGCGGCTTAGCGTATCTTTCTATAACTTCCAGGCAGGCCAGGGCGGCGCAGCTAGTGAAGGCGGGTTCCCCGCCCAGAAGGCTGCCCCGGTTTTCCTGGTGAAACCCGTCAACATCCTTTAGAGGCTCAATGGCTTTTAAAAAGATCTCCCGCCGTGGTTCCAAATGAGCAGGCAACGGAAGCTGCAAGATAATTCCGTCCACCGTATCATCCCGGTTGAGCTGTTCGATCAACTCCAGCAAGGCGTCGGCGCTGGCAGCTTCAGGAAGGGTTTCCAGGCAAAACCGACCCCCGATATCCAGAGCGGCCTTTTCTTTTAGCCTGACATACATGGCGCTGTCTTCCTGAGAGCCCACTAAAATAACTGCCAGGCACGGCATAAGGCCCAACCGGGTGTTTTCATTCCGCAGCCGGTCTCTAATCTCCCCGGCAATTTGCGCTCCGCTTATGGCCTCCATCAGTTTTCCCCCTGGTCCTCGCTGGTCTGCCAGCGCACCGCCTCTACGGTGTTCTTCATCAGGTAAGCTACCGTGACAGCCCCAACCCCTCCGGGCACCGGGGTTATAAAGGCGGCCCGTTCCCGGGCTGCTTCAAATTCCACATCACCGACAATCTTGTCACCTACCGTGTTGATCCCGGCATCAATGACAATGGCTCCGGGCCTTACCCATTCCCCTTTTATGACATTGGGTTTGCCTACTGCCACTACCAGTATTTCTGCCCTTCTGACATGCTCCTCCAGGAGTCCCCTTTCAGCCGTGGCTACATGACACATGGTCACTGTGGCCTGTTCATGTAAAAGCATTATAGCAGTGGGTTTGCCCACTATATCGCTGTGACCGACAATGGTAACCTCTTTTCCCTTAAGATCTACTCCGGTGGATTTGATCATAGCCACAATGGCCTGGGCCGTACAGGGCATCAAACCGGGGACGCCTAAAAACATGCGGCCCAGATTGTAGGGAGTTACCCCTTCAATGTCTTTACGGGTGGGAATAGCCCACTGGGCCAGTTTGGAGTCGATATGGGAAGGGAGCGGCATCTGCAGTATCACCCCGTTGATATAGGAATCCTCGTCGATGTTTTTAATAATATTAAACAATCGTTTTTGGGAGGTGCCTGCCGCATACTCCATCATCTCAAAATTAATGCCTATGCTCTCGGCGGTCCGGCGCTGGGAAGTCATATAGACCCGGGACGCCGCGTTTTCTCCAACCTCAACCGTCATGAGCAAAGGTACTATATCCCGGCTCTTTAATTCCTGAACCTCTTTGGCCACCTGTTTTAAAACCTTGTCGGCAATGCCTTTGCCATAAAGAATGTTCGATTTTTTCAACACATCTACCCCCAACAATCTTTTTGCCGCTCCAAATCAGATGCCAGCAAGGCAACCCCGACCGCATTGTCGGAGCTTAAGGTTGGTTCGGCGAAAAATAACTTTATACCCACCGCCCGGTGTTCCAGGCGGGATCTAAGCCTTTTTTTGATGATAGAGTTGGCCATTACCCCTCCCACCAGCAGTACCTGTCCGATGTCATAGCGCTGGCATTCCCCAAGTAAGGCCTTTTCCAGTGTATTGGCAATAACCCGCAGGGTGGCCAGGGCTATATCCGCAGGAGGTATTCCTTCTCTGATGTACTGTATGGCCCGGGTTTCCACTCCGGAAAAAGAGAAGCCCTGCTCACCTACCGAGGCGGGCAGGTGCACCGTCCGTTCTCCGTCTGATTGAAGGGCCAGTTTCTCCATTTCTCTTCCCGCCGGAAAGGGAAGTCCCAGGGCAACGCCTACTCGATCAACCAGTTGTCCAGCGTGTATGTCGCTTCCGGCCATGGTCATCTCTATATCGTAGCACCGGCCGTTGCCGGGTCTAACCTTTAAAATTTCCGAAGTGCCCCCGGAAAAATGCACAGCCAGCAGGCCTTCCGCAAGCTTAAGCTCGGAGTTGCCCACCATACCCGCCCGCACATGGCCTTCCTGGTGGCTCACTTTGAACAGGGGAACCCCGAGAGCGGCTGCCAGGGTGCGTGCAGCAGCTGCTCCGGCTAAAAAAACCGGCATGTAGCTTCCGTCAACCGGGCGGGGCCAGGCACTTACCGCAATACCCTGAATCCGAGGAAATACCTCGAGCTCAAGTCTTTCAACCAGATCAGGGAGATTTTTGATATGAAAAAATAATGCTTCTGATTGTCTTAACCCTCGCTTGCCCTGCTCAACCTGCAGAATAAGCCGTTCATCAGAAAAAATCTGGCCTGTTTCATCTACTAAGGCCAGAGAGGTCGTATAAGCACTGGTATCAATACCTAGATAATAAGTCATTCTCTTTCACCCAGAACTTTGTCCAGGATGGCATTAACAAAGCTGGCCGAGCTTTCGTCGCCATATTTCTTGGCGATTTCAATTGCTTCGTCGATAGCGACCACCGCCTGATTGCGCTCCGTATTATGAATTTCAAAGGAAGCCATACGCATAATATTCCTGTCCACCGATGACATGCGGTCCAGGCTCCAATCCCTGGAATAACGCGCCAGGCCTGCGTCTATCTCATCAATCGATGTTAAACAGCCCTCGACCAGGCTCCAGGAAAAATCCCTTTCCTTATCGGCCAGGCTGTTTTCCCCCAGCAGATAGCTGAATGCTTCTTTGGGATCGGCACTCACCTGGTCCACCTGAAACAATACCTTAAAAGCAAGCTCACGAGCCTTTCTCCTGCTCAATTATATCCCCTTTCGCTGTCAATCTTTGTCTCCCATGAATTTCTTGATGAGGCTGTTGAAGCTTTTGTTGTCGTCAATTCGTTTTCCTATAAAGTACCCGACAACGATGCAGAAAATAACAAAAAGTGAGCGCCAGAAGCCAAAGGTCAGGATCAAAATGGCCCCTAGCAGACCCACTATTATGCCGATAAGCTTGCCCCGGTGCTGATCAAGAATATCCTGAAATAATTTTTCCCACATATAAAAGCCTCCTTAAGCACCGGTATTCCTGTTGGAGATATTAAAATCGTCCACCAGGACTCTGACTTCGGACACTTTTAGCCCCCCGGTCTCTTCGAGGTATTGCCTCACAACTTCCTGGATCTGTTGGCACATCTCCGGAACACTGTGATCAGGGTTGATCATCATGTGCAGTTTGACGATGAGACCGCCCGGGCCTTCACTTACCGTGGGCTTGATGTCGCGAATTCCAGGAACTTTTTTTACAGCCTTCATTATTATCACGTTAATGGCGGGAACGGTGATTGAAACATTGCCGGACAGGCTCTGGTCAACGGTAACCGTTTTCCCCGGATCTTCGTATTTTAGAGTTGAAACCAGGGCGGTAAGGGCTACAACTACCAGGACCACAGCACAGGTGCCAAATATTATACGGTTTTCCGGAGTAGAAAGGGCCATGTTTATGTAATTGACCGGTTCAGGCCTTCCCATGGCGGCCACCACTGCTATCGCGGCCAGTACCAGCAGGAGAAGGTTGTATAATATCATTACAAAGCGCCACCAACTGGACATCAAATCACCTCTTCAACTTGCGATAATTTTTAAACCCCCTGCCGAAACAGGGGGTCAGAGCCAGCTCTCCAGGCTCTCCCTCATATTTATTTAATCCATATTTATCTCAGCGCTATCTTCTTTCTTGACCGCCACGCCTACAACGTGTATGTTAACTGCGGTAACAGTCAACCCGGTCATGGTTTCAACGGCTGTCTTAACTTCCTTCTGCACAATTTCTGCTACCTTCGGTATTTCATAGCCATAGTCAATTACCACAAAGATGTCTATTTTGGTCTCCTGGTTGCTTACCTCAACCTTGATCCCTTTTCCAAAATTTTTGCGACCGAGCTTCTCCACCAACTCGGTTCCCCAACCGCCACTCATTGATGACACTCCATCAACATCGATGGCTGCTAGACCGGCGACCGTAGAAACGACTTCATCCGCAATGCGTACAACTCCAAGCTCACTATTTAGTTCAGATTTTTGCATTTCCATGATCAGTCCACCTCCAGATAATAATTTATTCTGGTACACCTAACCGTATTGTACCAGAGATTTAGTAAAATTATCAAATTAAGCACTATAAGGGCCGACAATTTCTATCCATCGGACATGCGCCGCTGGATAAAGTTGGTGTATACCTCGCCCCTTATGAAAAACGCGTTACCCAGTACCTGTAGATGGAAAGGAATAGTGGTTTCAATATCACCTATTTGAAATTCGCTCAAAGCCCGGCACATTCTGGCTATGACCTCTTCCCGGTTGGCTCCCCAGACGATGAGTTTGGCCACCATGGAGTCGTAATAGGGAGGTATGTTGTAGCCGGTATATACGGCCGAGTCGACCCGCACTCCCGGTCCGCCCGGGGGCAGGTAGCGAGTGACACTTCCCGGGCAAGGCCGGAAATCATTGGCCGGATCTTCGGCGTTGATTCGGCATTCCATAGCCCACCCGGTGAGTCGTATATCGTCCTGACTCAGGTTCAATCTTTCCCCGGCAGCTATTCTAAGCTGTTCTTTCACTATATCGATACCGGTGACCATTTCCGTGACCGGGTGTTCTACCTGAATACGGGTATTCATTTCAATGAAATAAAAATGGCGGTTTTTATCAACCAGGAATTCGACCGTGCCGGCGCTGAAATAACCGGCCGAACGGGCTGCTTCTACAGCCACCCGCCCCATCTCCTGGCGCATTGGCTCATCAACAAA
The DNA here is from genome assembly GCA_040217815.1 of Syntrophomonadaceae bacterium. Taxonomy (GTDB): domain Bacteria; phylum Bacillota; class Syntrophomonadia; order Syntrophomonadales; family Syntrophomonadaceae; genus UBA5314. The sequence continues at coordinate 85,753 of JBEHWI010000008.1, forward strand.
GGACGAGGGAGATTCCTCCAACAGCTTTTGATGCCTTCTCTGCAGGGAGCAGTCTCGTTCGCCCAAATGTACGATGTTGCCATACTTGTCTCCCAAAACCTGAATTTCAATGTGGCGGGGCTCCTCTATGTATTTTTCCACATATATTTCATTGTTGCCAAAAGCCGCTCCGGCTTCCATGCGGGCCATATCCAGGGCCTCCTGCAAAGAAGCTTCGTTATGGGCCAGGCGCATTCCCCGTCCTCCCCCACCGGCGGAAGCTTTAATTATCACCGGATATCCGATCTGTTTAGCAATTTCAAGAGCTTCATGATAATCGCCGACCGCTCCCGGACTACCCGGCACCAGGGGCACGTTAGCCTGGCTGACCACTTCCCGGGCTTTTACCTTGTCACCCATAAGTTCAATAACCTCGGCGCTGGGACCGATAAACGTGAGATTGTGGGTTTCGCACAAGGATGCAAAATAAGCATTTTCGGCCAGGAACCCGTAGCCGGGATGTATGGCGTCAGCTCCCCGGGATAAGGCCGCCTGGATCACGTTGGGTATGTTCAAATAGCTCTCCCGGGCCGGCGCGGCTCCAATACATACTGCTTCGTCAGCCATTTTTACATGCAGGCTGTCCCGGTCTGCCACAGAATAGACCGCAACCGTCTTTATTCCCATTTCCCGGCAGGCTCTGATAATCCGAAGCGCGATTTCGCCCCGGTTGGCTATCAAGACCTTGGATAACAATCTATCACCTCTAATCTTCTTCAATGACAAACATTACCTGGCCGTATTCGACGGGTTCGCCGTTATCCACCAGTATACCTGCGATAATCCCGGATACTTCCGACTTTATCTCATTCATTAGCTTCATGGCTTCTACGATACAAAGGGTTTGTCCAGGTTTGACCTGTTCTCCCACCCGCACATAAGGGCTGGCCTCCGGCGAAGGAGCCGCATAAAAAGTGCCCACCATAGGCGCTACAACCTCTACCAGGTTTTCCGGGATGTCAACAGCGGCCTGTTCTTCGTAGACCGGAGCCGGTGCTGCTTCCCGAGGAGCGACGGCTGGTGCCGGTGAACCCTGATTGGCACCCGTTTTCTTCATCATTACTCGGAAGCCATCCTTCTCCACTTCCATTTCTACTATGCTGCTCTGGTCCAGCATCAGCATCAATTCTCTTATATCATCGATGTTCATGTCCTCATCTCCCTCTACAGCTAATCTTTTCTTAACCCTACTGGGAATTGGGCGAGGCGGGATTGCCGCCTTTTTTTCCTCCACGGCAATTCCAGCCGCTACTTCATCAGTGGTCTGAATCTGGGGTATATCTTCAAGCCCCCTGTCCTTCCGATATTCAAAATACTTAACCGCCGGCTGCGGGAACAGCGCATAGGTGAGGGCGTCTTCCTCCGACTCCGACCACCTGGCCGCTTCCCGCACCGCTTTCGGCCAGCCCGGTTCAATTAGATCAGCCGGCCTCACTGTAATGATCTCTTCATCACCGACAATCCTTTTCAAAACTTCTTCTTTGATCAGCGCTGGGGGCTTGCCGTAGAAGCCCCGGGCATATTGTTTGACCTCCCGGGAACAGAGTTTATATGGTTCCCTTGCCAGTACATTGGCCACTGCCTGAATAACGATCAACTGGCTGGTGGGCGTAACCAGGGGCGGATAGCCCAGATCTTCTCTGACCTTTGGTATTTCCGCCAGCACTTCATCAATACGGTCGGCGGCCTTTTGCTCCTCCAGCTGGGAATAGAGGTTGGTTATCATTCCGCCGGGAATCTGATGCTCGAAAACCTGCATGTCGGTTATACGGGTTACCCCACGCTCAAAACCCTTGTGTTTTCTTATCTGTTCAAAATGATTGGCAATTTCGAACAATTTATGCAGATCAAGGCCGGTGTCCCATTCTGATTCCTGTAAAACCCGCACTACCGTCTCAACCGGAGGTTGAGAAGATCCAAAAGCCATGGGCACGCTGGCCGTATCGATCATGTCCACCCCGGCTTCAGCCGCTTTTATCAGAGTAGCTATGGCCAGTCCTCCATAATAATGGGTATGTAACTGCACCGGCAGGCCTAGATTCTTTTTAAACAGGCTGACCAGTTCAAACGATGCATAGGGTGCTAGAAGTCCTGCCATATCCTTGATACAGATCGAATCGGCCCCCATGTCCTTGAGCCGTAAAGCCGTTTCTAAATACTGTTGATTGGAATGAACCGGGCTGATAGTGTAAACCACACAGGCCTGGACGTGTTTGCCGGTTCGCTTAACCGCTTTGATAGGGACCTCCAGATTGCGAATATCGTTTAAAGCATCAAAAACCCGGAATATATCTATGCCGTTTTCAGCTGCCTTTTCTACAAACTTGTAGGCAACATCATCCGGATAATGAGTGTAACCCACCAGGGATTGCCCCCGCAACAGCATCTGAAGTTTGGTTTTTTTTACGATTTCTCTAATAGTGCGCAGGCGCTCCCAGGGATCTTCGTTTAAATAGCGGATGCACACATCAAAGGTAGCCCCTCCCCACATCTCCAGAGAATGGTATCCGATGTCATCCAGGGCAGAGAGCACCGGCAGCATATCGTCGGTAGTCATGCGGGTTGCCCACAAGCTCTGGTGGCCATCCCTCAAGCTGGTATCGGTTATCTTGATTTTGCCCATATCGTCCCTCCCACTACTTCCAACCTTTAATCCGTTCCAACCCGGTTCTGTTGGCAATTCTCCATAATATAAATAGGCCCAGGCTAAAGCCTGAGCAAATACTGTCCGTTTCCTATGCTACCAATAGCACTTCTATACTATTATAAGGAGAATAGTTTATCTTTTCAATGGCCGAGATCGATGTATACATGGCCCGATCGCCCTTTTTAGCGGCTGTTTTAGCCCTTCTTTGCCATATATATACTACTCAACGTAGTACTACGGTTCAATCAAGGTCAAAAGCAGTTTACCCGAATTTTTAGTTTTTCCTATGGTCTGGCGAATATCAGTTTCCTGCTCGTTGCTCAATTGGCTGGCGGATACAACGATGCTGGTGGCATCTTCCTGGAAGATTACCACGCAGTCCGAATAACCTTTGGATTTGATCAGGTTTTCCGTTTTCATTTCCTTTTCCATGTCCTCGCTGATCTGGACCAGCCGCAGGGATGCGGCCTGGCGGGCTGCTTTTTCTGCTTTGGGATCGTTTGCGATCCCGGTCAACATTTCGGTAAGTTTGCCGCGCATGCTTTCCCTTTCTATTCTGTACTCAGCAAAAAAGCCCTTTTGGCCCCGCTTCTCCTCTAGTTTGCTGACAATATTCTTTTCCAGGTTCTTATTCTGGTCGGCTACTGAACTGCTAGGGGTTAGGGAAGCGCCAAAGCGGCTGCTTATAGCCCAGACCATAATGATAAACACCAATACGGCAGCGCCTACTGCCCAGAGGCGACGGTTGCCAAGATTAAAGACCATCATCATATTCCTCCTTCCCGGGGCATAACCTGCACTTTGTAAAGAGGCACGTCCAGCAGGGTAGCCGTGGCTTGCATTAGTTTTTCCCGTACGAAAGCATCCCTGGCTCCGTCAGCTACCACCAAAACGCCGATTATTTCTGGTCCTTTGGTTTCAAGCAACAACGGGTTGCCTGACGATACGGAAAGGTCATTGCTGGTGTTTTCCTCGACAGTCGTCTTTACAACTCCTTTGGCATCCTTCTCCTCAGTGGTACGCTTTTCCTGGCGGGTGTTGGTAGCATAGCTTTTGCTGCCGTCGGAAGCCAGGGTAATACTCACTTGTACCTTTCCCGCTCCGGAGATCTGGGCCAATATTCCTTCCAATGCGGCTGTTGTCTGGCGTTTGATGGTGCCAGTCCCGGCGTCTGATTGGTATGAATCGCTGACTGCCTGTTTAGCTTCTTCAGTTGAGGTAACCGGCCACAACAGAGCCAGCATCCCCAGGCAGACCAGGACCACCAAAAGGTGTTTGCCCCGAAAGCGCTTTAACCACTGCATTTTCCCGGCATCGGCTTTGAACTCCCTTATCCATTCTTCCAGCATTTCCTTTAACCCCCTTCAAAAATAAATTCCACTTTAACCCCTTCCAGTCCATAAAAGTTTTGCAGAAGACTGGTCAGCTTGTTTTTTATCTGTTCCCGGCTCTTATCTTCGGCCTTCTTATCAGTCAGGGCCGGGGTTGCCTCCTCCTGTTCCGACTCTGTTACCTCCTCTTTTACACTTAAGCTCAAGGCTTTGATGGCGCCGTCCCGGTCAAGCTCAACCCTGCTCTCTACCTCGGCCACTCCCGGCACCAGTTGGGCCAGTGAATTGATCTGTCCTTCCAGCTTCTGCTTAAGGCTATTACTGCCCGCACTGGTTATCTGCTCTTTAAGCTCCCGGCCTTTCTGTTCCACTTCACCCTGACTGGAAACCTGCTCCTTTACATCCCACCATTTGATTTCAAAATTATGATCCTGGAAAAGATATCCCAGCACCGGATTTAAAACCGCAATTATTACAAAAAGCCCGATGGCAAAGCGCACAAACGGCTTTATGCCTCCTTCCGGCAGCATCAACTCCAGGAAACTGGTTATTACGATGATGATCATCACGTGTTTGACAATTTCAGCCAGGGTGCTCATTTAAGCCTCCTAATTGCGGAGCATGGCGAAGCCGTTGGCCATGCCAGCCATAATGGCGATCATGATCAAAAACATAAGGCCTACGGCGGCCACCGCGGCCAGCATGAGAAAAAGATGGGCGCTCATACTCTCCAGTATGGTCGCCGTTTTGGAATCCCCCAGCGGTTCGGCCAGAACCGCCGACACCCGGTAGATAAGCCCGATAGCCATGATCTTGAGCAGCGGAAGGATTATTATCCCCAGAACCACGAGCACTCCGAATACCCCCAGAGCCTGTTTGAGCATCACCACGTAACCGGCCGCCACCTCAACCGTATCAGAAAAGATCTTACCGACCACCGGGATGGCGTTGTCGGTGACAAACTTGGTGGTGCGCAGGGTTACTTTGTCCAAGACCGAGGCATAAAGACCCCGCAAAGTCAGAATTCCCACAAAAAGCGTCAGGAAAAAGGCCAGTGAAATCTGGGCCATCTGGGTGAAAAACTTACTCATTTTTTCCACCTTGAGGCTGTCCGAGAGGTGGTTGACGATGCTCAATATGGCCGACATGATGATAAGGGGAAAGACTATATTCTTGATGGCACTGGCAAAGGCGGTGGCTGCCGTTATGAGGATCGGGAACAGCATAACTGAAGCGTTTACATTGCCCAGTCCGGCGGTCAATACCAGCATTTGCGGCAGCATGGCCATCATGAAGTCCGACATAGTGTCAATAGTCTGATGCCCGATCTGCAGCACGGTTCGAAAAGAGGCCAGGGCCAGTACCGCCAGGGCCAGGTAGCAGGCCCAATAGGATATCTTGGCCACACCCCCGGAAAAGGAATTCTGCAGGTTGATGAGAAGCGCTGCCAGGACCGACAGCAGAATCAGCTTGCCCAGTAAACTGAAGTTGGCCATTATTTCCCCCAGGAACTTCTTCAACAAGAACTGGCCGGTATTTTCGGCATCAAAATTCCAATCCCCTTTTATAAAATCCATAAACCACTGGGAAAGTGATTTATCGCTGATATATTTCCCCAGTTCGCTGTCGACTTTTTGCTTGTACTCTTCCAGGGCACCCAGATCCATGCTGTTCATCGCATCTTGAAAAGTAAACGCGGGTTGGCTGGCATCCCGGGTTTCATCAGCTGCAGCCAGGTTGGGAGTCAAAACTATTAACATACCTAGCACGAATAAAAAGACCAGCTTACTTTTCATGAATGGGCACCCCCTTTCCTTTAATAGCCCTGGTGATGGCCTGACCACTTTTATCGGAGCGGTTTATCTTGATATCGCTGAACTGGTGCTAATTGGGCAGCAGTTGAAGCAGCGATTCGAGTATGGCAACCATTATCGGCAGGGCCAGAACCGCGATTATGATCTTGGCAGCGAACTCAACTTTCTTGGCTACTGCAGTTTCCCCGGCATCCTGGCAGATCGAAGCGGCGAATTCACCCAGATAAGCAACTCCCAGTATTTTAATAACCGTCGCCATGAAGAAGTAGTTGACCTCGGCCCGGCGGCTCAATTCTTTCATCAGATTGATGATCGAGCTCAATTTGCCCATCATAAGCAGGAAAATCATCACACTGAAAGCAACACTCAAAAGCACTGCCATCACCGGCCGCTCCTGTCTCAATATAAGCAGCATAATGGTTGTAACCAAGGCCAGTCCTACGATCTGGGCGATCTCCACAGCTTTCTCCCCTTCATGTCAATATGGAACGGTTCACAGACTGAAAACGGAGCGCACCACCGTAAAAAGCTGGCTCATCAATTGAACAACAATGATCAAAACAACCACTACCCCGGCCAGGGTAAGCATTTCAGCCTGTTCCTCCTTTTTCGCCTGCTTTAAAACAATTGACAGTACTGAAATCAGAATGCCGATTCCGGCGATACGGAAAATGATATCAATATTCATTCTAGTCACCGTCCCCCTTTTTATATGAGCAGAAGAACCACTACCAGACCGGCAATGAAACCTCCATAGGCATAGAGCTGCTGTTCAACCTGGGCCTTACTGCGGGCCGTCTGTTCGGCAATGCTCAAATGCTCTTGAATCAAGCTCAAGAACTTGCGCTGCCCGGGAGCATCAGAAACCCCCAATTGATCGGCGGCACTTTTTATTAGCATAAGATCTTCCCCGGTAAGCGGTGAAACTAGAGACAGCTTCTCAACTCCCTTTAACCAGGCGTCCCGTGCGGTAATTCCGGACCGTCCCTGCAGCAAACCACTGCTCACCGAAAAGAGCTGGGCAACAGGCTCCGGTGCGAATTGGGCGGTATGGGCCAGGGCCAGGGGAAGGGGGTTGAAAATGCAGGTAATTTCTTTTTCCAGGTAGCCAAAGGCCATATTCAGTTCATGAAGATGCCGGGCCCTCTCCCTAAGGCGACGGGCGCCGTAAAGGCCCCAACCGCCCAGGCCGGACACTATGAACGCCGCACCCAGTATCTTAGTCAGCATAGTCATTCATCCTCACAAAGCTTTCCAGGCTGCCCGGGCCCTGACGGCGAGAAAGGAAAACGGCCAGGGAGAAAACCTTTAAATTAAGAAGTTCATTAAGCATAGGCCTCTTCTGGAGCTCCTCCAGGCTGGAAGCGTGCACCGTACTTATTACCTGCACACCCGCGTTAACACATTCCCTCACCGCCTCTACGTCCTGCCGGCTGCCCAATTCGTCAGTTATTATTACCCGGGGCGATAATGCCCTCAAGGCCATACCCATCCCCAGATGTTTGGGGCAACCATCCAGAACATCAGTGCGCGGGCCTACGTTTAACTGGGGAATCCCCTGGTAGCAGCCGGCCAATTCAGATCGTTCATCTATTAAAGCCACATTGCATCCCGTCCACGAACTGCTGCCCGATGACAGGAAGCGGGCCACATCCCTCAAAATGGTGGTCTTTCCGCAGCGCGGAGGAGATATGATCAAAGTGTTTAAAATCTCCTTGGGCCGGGGGCAGATCAGGCTAAAAAGAGGCCTGGCACATCCCAATACCTCTCTGGCCAGGCGTATGCAGAGGCTGGAGAAGTCCTTAACCCGCCTGACCTCTCCCCCCTGCGCCAGAACCTGTCCCGCCAACCCCACCCGGTGGCCCCCGGGCATGGTTATAAATCCCCGGTTGATATCTTCCTCATAAGCATAGAGGGAATTATCCATTATGCAGGCTATAGTTCGGCGCAGATCATCCTCGCTTACCGTATATCCCCGGTCCAGTTCATTATGGAGCCGCCCCTTGTTGTCCAGGGTGCATTCCCGGTCATTTATGCGTAACAGCAGGGGCCGCCCGATGCGCAGCCGTATTTCTTCCAATTCCCGGCATTCCGGTTCATCAAGGTATTGCAGTATTCTTTCCAAACCGGGCGGAAGGTAGGCAAGCACTTCCTTCAGTCCTTTGGATGCCGGAGAATTCTTCATCTGACAACACCACCTTGCACTACAATAGATATGGCATTGTACGTAAAATATTCCAGTCTAAATGTAGTAGGGAGACGCAAGAGCAGGACAAAGCAAAAGAGACAGTCCTTTTGGCTTTTTCAGCCAATAGGACTGTCTCCCTTGCTTTACCCCCGGCTATTTCATATTTCAGCCTTTTTAATTTCGGTTTTAGAGACGATTTTGTCTCGAACAATTCTGGCCAGTCCGTAGAGACCCATTACCAGAAATATGCCCCCCGCCAGGCGGTTGATGATATGAGGGCCCAGGTAACCGGCCAGGGTCATACCTACCGTAACTTCCACAAGTACGCAGCAGGAGAGGGCCAGGGCTGAAGCCAGAAATATGGTCCAACGCCGGCCGGGATTCTTGCTGGTCATAAGTAATACAGCCAGCTGAGTTTTGTCGCCCAATTCACACAAAATTATTATAATGTAAGTGCTTATCCAGGTCAGCAGTTTAATTGACACAATTCTTTCCTCCCCTTTTTCCTCAGATCTCTGTATTTCCGATCAACCCCAAAACCAGCAGCAACCCGAGCAGGGTAAATATCAACGCTGAAAGCAGATGGATGGTATCGGGTTTGAAGATTCGAGAGAGCACCTGGGAGGCTATGATCACTTCCAATAGCGATGCACAGATTAGAGCCATGGCAGACCCCAGGCCCACCCATAAAACCAGGGTCGGTTTGGCGCCGGCTAGTAAAAGGGTCGTAATTTGAGTTTTATCTCCCATCTCACTCACCAGTACAAGTCCAAAAGCCGTAAAAAAAAGCCGCGCCTGCTGCGTGGATAAACGCATAATCTGATAGCCGCCCCCCTGGTAAAGTTAAAGGTGTACTGTCCGCAAAGGTATGAACGGACTTTTGACATCTTATTCTGGGGGACGTTAAAAGGTGAGTTGAGAGCTAAAGATGAGCGGAGCAAAAAAACAGGACGCCCAATTGGTGCGTCCCGTCGTTGCTTTATTTACATCATCCTATGAATGCAAGCGACTGGCTTCTCTTTGTTCCCCCTCCTCATCAATCGGAGTGGGCTCAAAATCGAAGGCGCCGTCGTGGATGAAGACCACCTCATTACAGCTGGGACAGATAATCTCTATTTTATCTTCGTCGTCCAGGACTTCGGCGTCAAAGTACAATTCCTCACCGCACTTGGAGCAGGTAAGCTCGATGTAATCGTCGTCATCTTCATCTTCTTCATCAATCAGACTCTCCTGTAGTTCGAAGAGATCATCATCAATCGTCTGCAAATAGTCGTGAAAATCACGCAGACTACCACGCAGCTCCCGGGTTTCTGTGGCAAGATCATCCAAAACCGCCAGAATTCCAAGTATAATTTTGCCCTGGGAAGTATTTTCCCCTATATTCATACCCTCGCATAAGCCTTGAAGATAGCTGATTTTTTCGCTTATTTCCCTCAATGATATATCCTCCTTTACTTTAAGACAATTCTCTCACGTATAGTTATTATTTCATCAAGGGACTATAAATACGCCTCAAATAAAAAAAACCATCTCAACCATATGAAGGATGATAAACGCGGAAAACAATCAATAAATTTTTCCGTGCAAATCATAATCCTTCAACCTTTTTCAACGTCAAAAAAGAAACTTAACCCATAAAAAAAGACGTGCCTTTAATAATCAGACACGCCTTTGGCTTTTATTAAATAATTATACACGCTCCATGTACTGCCCGGAGCGGGTGTCTATTCTCAAACGGTCGCCGGTATTGACAAATAGAGGAACGGATACCACTGCCCCTGTTTCGAGAGTAGCGTTCTTGGTGGCACCGGTAGCCGTATCGCCTTTTATGCCGGGCTCGGTTTCCACCACCGTCATTTCCACAAAATTGGGTAAATCCACCCCGATAATATTGCCCTGGAAGAAAAGCACCCCGATGTTCATGTTTTCAAGCAGCCATTTAACCCCGTCTCCGATGGAATCGGCACTGATGTTCATCTGCTCATAATTTTCGTTGTCCATACAGACAAAATCTTCTCCATCTTTATATAAATATTGCATTTCCCGGCGATCTAAATGGGCTTTGGGCAGTTTTTCACCGGCTCGGAAGGTCTTTTCTACAACTCCTCCGGTCTTTACATTTTTTAATTTGGCCCTGACGAAAGCCGCGCCCTTGCCCGGTTTAACATGCTGGAAATCCACCACCTGGTAGGCCTGTCCGTCAAGCTCAACTGTAACTCCCGTTTTAAAATCGTTTACTGAAATCATCCTATCCCTCCATTAAACTATTAATAAACCCTTATCTGATCGGGTAATAATTTCGCATCCATTTGATTGTACCACAACCGTGTCTTCGATTCTTATTCCTCCCCACCCGGGGATGTATATTCCCGGTTCAACAGTGACCACCATGTTCTCATACAATACGGCACCGCTGCGCTGGGACAGGGAGGGGTACTCATGAATTTCCAGCCCCAGGCCGTGGCCGGTCGAATGTTTAAAATAGGATTCCAAATCAGCCTTTTGCAGGACGTCGCGGGCGGCCTTGTCCACCTCGCGTGCCCCTACCCCGTGTTTAACCTGATCCAGAGCAGCCATCTGGGCATCGAGCAGCACCTGGTAAAGAGTCTTAAAACGCTCCGAAGCCTTTCCCACCGCAACCGTCCTGGTCATATCCCCGGCATAGTATTCAAAAAATCCGCCGAAGTCCATAGTAAGCATATCCCCCTCAGCCAGCAAACGGCTTCCCGGGTGGCCATGGGGCAGCGCGGCGTGCTCTCCTGCCAATACAATTGTATCAAAAGATTCCTTACTGCAACCCTTTTCCCGCAAAAGAAAAGATATTTGCCTAGCCAGCTGGGATTCACTTACTCCCGCCCGGATATACCCCAGCAGTTCCCGGAACACTTCGTCTCCTATACGGGCGCTCTGCCTCAGGCGGCCCAACTCCCCGGGTTCTTTATAGGCCCTTAGCATTTCCACCATATTTTCCTGGGCTATCAATTCACTGGGCAGGGTTTGCTCCAACTGGCTGTAAAATTGGTAGCTTATATCGTGTGCTTCAAATCCCAATTTTTCTATGCGTCGGGAAAGTCTGCTCAATTCTCCCCATCCGGGGGGTTTTTCTTCGATAATAGTCCATCCCGGGCATTCGTGTTCAGCCTGTTCCAGATAGCGCCCATCGGTGAGAATTATCGCTTCCTGGTCGTCAATAAGCAAACGGGCGTCGCTTCCTCCGGTAAATCCTGACAGGTAAAATATATTCTCAGCCTTGGTGACCAGAAAGGCATCCAATTCCTTTTCCTGCATCACCCTGCGCAATGATTTCATTCGCTGTTTAATGCTTTTCACCACCTTGCCAGAAGACTATTAACCCTGGCGTAATTTATTCTTCCTTTAATAATTGAGCGGCGGCAGCCAGGGCCAGGTGATAACTCATAGCCCCGAATCCAAATATTCCACCGACCACCGCCGGTGATAGGTATGATTTGTGGCGGAATTCTTCCCGCTGATAGATATTGGACATATGCACTTCGATAGCCGGAAGGCTGATCGCTTTTAATGCGTCATGCAGTGCTATGCTATAATGGGTGAGGGCTCCGGCATTTAATATAAGCATTTGATAATTTTCTTTATGTGCCTGGTGAATGCGGTCGATCAACTCACCCTCGTGATTGGATTGAAAGAAAGACACTTCCAGACCCATATTTCCGGCTGCCTCCTTCAATTCCGTCTCCAATTCACTCCAGGTCCGGCTGCCGTATATGTCTTTTTCCCTGCTGCCTAAAAGATTTAAATTGGGGCCGTTTATCACCAGTATCCGTGCTGCCATATAACCGTCCTCCTCTATTGACCTGCTACGCTCAGATTGGAAAGCAGGCTGGGGGCCGCGCGCCCTCCATAAAACTTCAAATCGCTTCCGACCGCTTCAACACTGCGGAATAGTTCCTTAATGTTGCCGGCAACGGTCACTCCGCGAACCGCCCGGGTCAGTTCTCCACCCTCAATGAGCCGGCCGGAAGCCCCGACCGAAAATTGGCCGGAAACCGGATTTACCATATGCATTCCCATGACATCGGTAATGTAAAAACCTCGCCCCACCGTCTTTAGCATCTCACCAGGCTCCATCCGCCCCGGCTGTAGAATGAAATTGCTGCTGCCCACCGATGGCAGTCCGCGGAAGGAGGCACGGCGGGCGCTGCCGGTAGCCGGGCATTTTTCACGAACCGCGGTCAGATAATCCGACAGGTAGCTGACCAACACTCCCTTCTCCACCAGGGCTGTCTTTTGGCCGGGCACCCCTTCGGAATCAAACGGCGTGCTTCCAATTCCGTTGTCAAGCAGGGAGTCGTCGACTATCGTAAGCAGGGGGCTGAAAACCTCCTCACCCAAGCAGCCTTTTAGCAGAGACCGCCCCTTGAAAACCGCATCGGCGTCGAGCATCTGGGCTAATATCGCTAAAAACCTGGTAACAACATAGGGGTCCATCACGCAAGGCATATGCCCGGTGGTCAGGGGCTTCCCACCTAGTAAACCTACCGCTCCTTCAACAGCCTCGCGGGCAACGCTCAAAGTATCCAGTTCATCAAAGCGGCGTCTGACCATAAAAGCGAATCCGCTCTGTACATCGTCCCCTTCCTCGGCGGCCAGGGATACATTGATGCCGCAGAGGTTGGCTTTCTTGTAGGCGTATACCTCCCGGGTGTTCATCAACAAGACACTGTATTCGGTTTCCTGGTAGGAGGAACTATCCAGCCGTACAATCCTTTTATCGAGCTCCCGGGCTTTTATTTCCAGGTCCCTGGCCAGGCCTATTTTATCCTCCAGGGAAGCCCGGCCTATCGCCGCGTCGAAAAGGGGAAGCACAGCATAATTTATCCCCTTGCCGCTGGGTATTTCGTAGGGCTTATCGCCGGCGCTATACCCGGCCTGGCGGGCTGCGTCAAATACCGCCTGTTCGGCAGCTTGCACAGACAGGTCGGTGGTAAAGGTAAATCCCAGCCGCCCCTGATCGATGATCCTTATCCCCATGCCGGTCTCTTCGGCCTGTTTTAGCGTCTCCACCTCTCCATTGCGAACCTCGAGGGATAGCTCCCGGCCTTTCATAATAAAAACCTCGCCGGTCAAGCCCCTGCTTCGGGCCGCCTGCAAAGCCCTCTCCCCCACCTGGCTGAAAAACGACTCCATTATTTCTACCTACTTCCTTAAAGGCTTATCGCTTAAAACCTGTGCTGGCCGCTAAAAGCGTACAACTTCTTCGGACCCCGGCCGGCTGTACCGCCCACTACCAATTCCTTGATCCGAATGGTTGGCTGGGCGTCAGCCACCGGAACTCCCTGCCCATCTTTGCCGCATACGCCGATACCAAAACCTAAATCGCTCCCGATCCGGTCAATACTCATCAACACCTGAGGTCCGTTTCCGGTCAGGGTGGCTCCTCGAACCAGGGGGCCAATTTGACCATTCTGAATCAAATAGCCTTCTTGAACGTCAAATACAAAATCACCATTTATAGTGTTAACCTGACCGCCGCCCATTTTTTTAACCAATAGGCCGCTCCTGGTTGCTCGGATTATCTCCCCAGGATCATCCTCCCCGGGCATGATCATCGTATTGCTCATCCGGGGAATCGGTTTATCCTGGTAGGATTCCCTTCGTCCGTTGCAGCTGTTCCGACGCCCTTCGCGCCCCGCACACACCCGGTCGTACAGGTAGTCCTCGAGAATACCATCCTTAATCAAATAGGTGGGGTGGGCAGGCTGCCCTTCATCATCAAATCTATAGCTGCCATAGCGACCATCCAGGGTGGGGTCATCAACCACACTGACCCCGGGGGCAGCCACTACTGCTCCTTTCCTGGAGTAGACCGACAAGCCCTTTTGCACCAGATCGGCTTCCAACCCGTGCCCACAGGCCTCATGGACCATGGTTCCTCCCGCTTCGGCGGCCATAACCACCGGCATACGGCCAGCTGGTGCCGGCTCGGCATCCAGCATTTTCAAAGCCAGCCAGGCTGCCTGGGAAGCCTGCTCGGTAATTGAAGCCCGATTAAGCAGATCCCAGCCACAGGTGCCGCCGCTTGACGCCGAACCGGTCTGGATTAATGAATCCCGGGCAGCAATGGCATTTATCATCCATCTAACCCGGTTGACCTGTTCCTCAATGACTTCTCCCCAGCTGTTGGCTATCTGTACCGATTTACTCAAGTCGGCCATTCCAATGCTGACCTGCCTAATTTCCGCCCCGCACCCCCGGGCAACCCGGTCAGCAGACATAACCAGTTCAACTTTTTTATCAATATCAATTGCTTCTGGGTACCGGGCCTGGTCGACCATGTTTTTGCGGGCGGCCTGGTCAAATTGAATGCTTTTTTCCCGCTTCCCGCTTCCTTTCACACTTAGCCCCGCCAGACAGGCGGCCTTCAGCAGGTCGCTTTCATCCAGCTGGTTGCTTGATACGTAAGCGGTTCTTTCCCCCTGCACAACCCGGATGCCAACCCCTTGTTCAAATCCCTGATTGATCTTCTCTATACGGCTGTCCTCGCAGAACACACTGCTGTTGTGCTTTTCTTCCACATAGACTTCCGCCCAGTCCCCGCCGTGGCGCAAAGCTTCTTCCAAAATCCGGTTCAATAAACTCCGGTCAAGCATGGTTTTTCCCCCAATATATCAATTGACTGTTATTAGTCTCTCCAAGCCCGGTTAAATTACCTGAAAAGGAATTTTTCGCTTTTATGTATTTAATCTCCTCTATTTTAAGTATAAATGAGTCGTGCAACATGGGGACGGAGGTGTGACAGGGGGACGTTCTTT
>JBEHWI010000009.1:0-99418 GCA_040217815.1 Syntrophomonadaceae bacterium
CGTCGCGTGGCGGCTTACGCAAGGGTTTCCACCGACAGCGACGAGCAGCTTACAAGCTATGAAGCACAGGTTGACTACTACACAAAATTCATCCAGAGCCGAGAAGACTGGGAATTTGTGACCGTCTACACGGACGAAGGAATTTCTGCGGTTACCACCAAGAAACGCGATGGCTTCAATCAGATGGTAGCTGATGCTCTGGAGGGCGGCATAGACCTCATCGTCACAAAATCAGTCAGTCGCTTTGCCCGAAACACAGTGGACAGCCTCACAACAGTCCGCAAGCTCAAGGAAAAAGGCGTGGAAGTCTGGTTCGAGAAAGAGAACATCTATACGCTGGATTCCAAAGGCGAGTTACTTATTACAATTATGAGCAGTTTAGCGCAGGAAGAAAGCCGCTCCATTTCAGAGAATGTGACTTGGGGTCAGCGCAAGCGAATGGCGGACGGCAAGGTCAGCCTTCCGTACAAACAATTCCTCGGCTACGAGAAAGGTGAGGACGGCCTGCCGCAAATAGTTCCTGCCGAAGCAAAAATTGTTCGGCTCATCTTTCGGCTCTACATGGAGGGCAAGACATTCTCGGCAATCGCTAAGCATCTTGAACGGCAGAGCATTCCGTCACCTGCAGGTAAGAAAACGTGGCAAACGGCGGTGGTTCAGTCCATCCTGACAAATGAAAAGTATAAAGGCCACGCCCTTTTACAAAAAACCTACTGCACTGATTTTCTGACCAAGAAGATGGTGAAGAACACCGGGCAGGTTCAACAGTATTATGTGGAAAACAGCCACCCCGCCAGTATCGAACCTGATGAGTTTGATGCCGTTCAGCTTGAAATAGAACGACGCAAGAACCTCGGCAGACCTACAAGCAGCACGAGTATATTTGCATCAAGGTTTATCTGTGCGGATTGTGGCGGTCGCTTCGGTAAGAAGGTCTGGGGTAGTTATAAGGGCGATAAGACCTACCGCAAAGAGGTCTGGCAGTGTAATGATAAATACAAACGGCTCGGTAAACCCGGAAAGGGATGCCAGACGCCACATATCACCGAGGAAGCGATCAAGGAAAGGTTTTTAGCCGCATTCAATCAACTAATGCATAACCGCGATGAGCTGATTGAAGACTGCCGACTTGCTCAAAATGTCCTTTGTGACACCACGGCAATTGATACAGAACTTGCCGAATTGTTCCGTGAGATTGAGGTTGTTACCGAACTATCCAGAAAGGCAATTTATGAAAATGCGCGATCGGCAGTAGACCAGAAGGAATGGACGGCGCGTAACAACGCCTATCTCGAACGCCACCATAAAGCTTCAAAGCAAGTCGATGAGTTGGAAGCGATCAAGCGAGAGCGCCTTGGCAAGGGCAAAATCATCGAAGGCTTCATCAAAGACATTGAGAGCCGACCGCTTGCCATAGCTGAGTTTGACGAAAAACTGTGGCTTGCTGTAATCGACCAAGTGACGGTCAACCAAGATGGCGCAATGACATTCAGATTCAAAAACGGCTCGGAAGTCACAGCTTAACATTCAACTATTTACGGCTCGCCAATCGGCGGGCTGTTTTTTTTGCCTTAACAGTATCTTTTAACGATTACAAGGTAAATCGTTAAAAGATGCACACCCCCAGAGGTCTAATCGTTATAAATAAGCACTTGGCAGCCACAAGTTCGTGTCAAGTATCCTCCGAAAACGGCAACTCTAATACACCAACTATTGCTACAAGGCGAAAAGCACAAAGCCCGAAAGCGGCTTAAATCAAGCACTTTTTGACAACAAAAAACCACCTGCTGACAAAATTCCTTTTATCAATAGATGGTATTTGATTTGGTACGCCCGAGAGGAATCGAACCTCCGCACCCGGCTCCGGAGGCCGGTGCTCTATCCACTGAGCTACGGGCGCGCACTGCATTACTGATTATAACAGAATCCTTTATACAGGTCAAAGGCGTAGGAAACTAAGTTTCTAAATGGTTGTTGTGGTTTTGCCGAATGCTGCCGGTCAATATGGAGACCAGGAGACCGGCAAGGGCAATAAAGCCCGCGCATAGAAAAACCCGGTGGGTTGCCCGGGCGTATGATTCGGCAAAGGGGAGATAGAACTGCGACTGGTTCAGGGTAAATGAAAACAGGCTTACCCAAATCGCTATACCCATGGCAAATCCCAGGTTGCGCACTGTTGCCATAAATCCCCCTGTATATCCGGCTTTTTGCCGGGGGATGGAGCCCATCACGGAACTGCTGTTGGGTGAGCCAAAGCTGGCCACCCCCACGCCATAGATAATCAACCCGAGGATGATCCGGGTCAGATTCAAGGTCGTGCCCAGGGTGGAGAGCAGCAAAAAACCGCTGCTCATCAGGGCAAAGGCTATGGATGTCAAGCGGGACGGCCCTAAACGGTCGGAGAGACTTCCGGCCAGGGGAGCTGCCACCACCTGAACCACAGGTGGTATGGTAAGGAGCAACCCGGTCCAGGCGGGGGTGAAATTCGTTACGTTTTCCAGGTAAAAGGGGAGGATGAAAAAAACCGCAGTTTGGGTCATATAGGTGGCAAAGGCCATCGAATTGCCAATAACAAAGAGTTGATTGTAAAAGAGGCTGAAGTCGAGCATGGGATTGGCCGCCCGTCGCTCATATAAATAGAACAATACGAGCAGCACGACCCCGGTCAGTAAGACCGGGGTCTTTATGCCATCGGCCAGGGAAAGGGACAATATCAAAGTGAATATTCCCAGGGCAAAGATTGTATTGCCGGCTTTATCATGGCCGGAATCACCGGTTTCCGTTTCCTGGGGGGCCAGGCAGCGGTAGGAGCAGGCAAAGGCCAGAAGACCTATGGGGATGTTGATGAGAAATATAACCGGCCAGGAAAAACTGCTTACCAGAAATCCTCCCAGGCTGGGGCCTACCATATTGCCCAATCCGACTACGCCGCCGGTGATGCCCAGAGCCTTGCCCCTTTCTTCAAAAGGGAAGGTATTTGATACGATTCCCACTCCGGTGGCCATCAACATGCTGGCACCAATAGCCTGGAAGCAGCGGGCGGCAACCAGTGTGTATAGACTGGGGGCAATAGCGCAGAGCAGGGAACCTACTGCAAACACCAGGAACCCCCACCGGTAAATGTGGTGGTTTCCCAACCGATCGCCCAGTTTGCCCAACAGCAATAGGGTGGAAGTGATGACCAGCATATATGAGGTGACAACCCATTGCACATTCTGCATGGAAACGCCGTAAAATTCAGCTATAGTAGGATTGGCAATATTGAGAATGCTGCCGTCCAGGGTGGACATAAAAATGCCCGCACATATTATTATCAGGGTTTGCCACTTCAATGCTATTTTCATATTAATACCTCAAATGAAGCATAAAGCCTGATTTCTTAAGCCCATTCATAATACATATTATCATTAATCTACCCAACTTAGTATCAATTCGCAAAGGTCAGGTAGGGGAGGATTGACCGGTTATGGGGAGATTATCGCATGCGAGTGCGGGAGGAGAATTATCTCTGGTTTAGAACGGTTAATATTCCGTCAGTCAGGCAGTTTACTGCTTTGTCGGCATTGTCAAGCGGGGTATCCTGGCTGCCTACTTCGAACAAGAGGGCAGTGGGGTACAGATCCTGGTTGTAATCACCCTTCCCAATAAATATTCCCCGCAATAGTCCAGGATAAAGGCTGTCGGTCGCGTCTTTTATCTGAGACGCAAAATCGAGGTTAGTTTCAAAGTTGGGGTTGGAGCGTCCCACCACAATCATGATCCTGCCCACTTCAATTCCGTTGACCGAGGTCACATACGACTCGCCTGGTGCAGAATCGCGGTGGACATCGAAGGCGGCATCCGGCTGCTGTTTAAGGAGCTGCACGACCGTGCGTCTCGACCGGCTGTAGGCATTTATATCATGGGGGTCGTGGGCATTTATACTTTGAGAGACAGACACCCCCGATTTTTCCAGGGCTCCACCCAGGGTTGCCGCCACCTGGTAAACGTCGCCGGCTCCGGGTTGGCTCTCGGCACCGGAATTGGGGACATATGATTCATCGGTATGGGTGTTGTATAAAACTACATGACGGGGTTTGTTGGAGGCGACCACCGGGACAGCAGTGCCTGGGCCTTCCTTTAGTCCACCTGAAGGAGCGGCCGGTTCAACTGCGGTTTTAGGAGTTGCCACCGCATCCTGACCGTCAACACTGGTCACTATGTAGCGAGTGTTGTCCTGGCTGATAAACTCGTCATCAATATATACGGGTACTCCGGTCTGTAGAATTACGGCCCCCTGGGGATTTCTAATGCTAACGTAGGATGAAGAAATGGTGTTGTCATTGGCTTGAATGCTGCGCGGTTTGGCCGGTACATTATTAAATACCACGTTGAGCAGGTAGGCTGCGATCATGAGTGCTATTAAAATCGAGAAGAAAAGCCAAACGTAATTTCTGCCTTTTAACTCCATATAAAACCGCCCTTTTCATCATTAACAAAGTACTACTATTATGTGAGAAGGGCGGTCTTACTATTCAGGACTTATTGTTAATGCTTATTCGCCTTCCGGATCCCAGCTTTTAAGATAAAGCTCTTGCTCGCTGCTTAAGCTGTCGATGGTTACACCCTGTGATTGCAGTCTCAAAAGGGCAACTCTTTTATCGATTTCTTCCGGTACTTTATAGACTTGAGGGTTCAGATCCGCCCGGTTTTTAATCACATATAAGAGGGATAAAGCCTGCAGCGAAAAACTTAGGTCCATAACCTCGGCCGGATGACCATCCCCGGCCGCCAGATTGACCAGCCGGCCTTCTGCCAGAAGATGCAGACGCCTTCCATCAGGCAAGAGGTATTCTTCAATATTATTCTTCAAAGTACGGTGGCTCTGGGCCAGGCTCAGCAGATCCGGTTTGGATATTTCCACGTCAAAATGTCCGGCATTGGCCATAATGGCATTGTCTTTCATGAGCCGCATGTGCTCTTTGCGGATAACATTGATATTGCCGGTTACCGTTATAAAAACATCGCCCAGCGCTGCCGCGTCTTCCATAGTCATGACCTGGAATCCGTCCATAATGGCTTCGTTGGCTTTGATTGGGTCAATTTCAGTGACGATGATTTTAGCCCCCATGCCCAGGGCGCGCATGGATACGCCTTTGCCGCACCAGCCATAACCGGCCACTACGACTGTTTTTCCGGCCACCACCAGGTTGGTAGTCCGGTTTATACCGTCCCAAACCGATTGCCCGGTTCCATATCTATTGTCAAAGAGGTATTTCATATAGGCGTCATTGACGGCCATCATTGGAAAAGGAAGCACCTGTTCCCGATCCATGGAACGCAGTCTGATGATTCCGGTAGTGGTCTCTTCGCAGCCCCCCATAATTTTAGAGGCCTGCTCGGGACGTTCTTTGACCAGCAGGCTGACCATATCGGCCCCATCGTCTATTATGGCATCCGGTTCGCAGTCCAGAGCCATTTCCAGGAAGCGCTGATACTCTTCGGCACTTTCACCGTGAATGGCAAAAACGGTAATACCTGAATCAACCAGGGCTGCAACCACATCATCCTGAGTGGAAAGTGGATTGCTGGCGCAGGCAATCACCCGCGCTCCTCCGGCCTGCAGGGTCTGCAAGAGGTATCCAGTTTTGGCTTCCAGGTGCAGGCAGCAGGCAATGGTCAACCCGTTAAAAGGTCGGGAGGCTTCAAATTCCGCTTTGAGGATATTCATCACCGGCATGTATTTGCGCACCCATTCCAGCTTGTGATGCCCGGATGGTGCCAACTGCCGATCGCGGATAATCGAACTCTTTAATGTCGTATTTGGCATGATTACCTCCTAAAAACCCGATTGTAATATACTAATTTATTATAAGCGGATTAGCCGGGCTTTAGAAAGCATTCTTTAAAAATAAAAAACCACCCGGTATAAAGTTACCAGGTGGTTCAAGACATCCGGCATAAATAACTAAATACGGCCTTTTTTCAGCATTTCCCTTTGCTTGTTAAAAACATATTTTATCAATGATTCCCTCGACCCATTTCCGATCTCCTTGAAGGAGCAGCCTATTTTATAACGATTTCCCCAACGAGTGGAATAGCCCTCACAGCGCTTAACCACCACAACACTGTCCACCAAGCGCTGATCGGGCATATGAATGCCGAGTTCCAGTTCCAGTTTTTCATCAACTATATGGGGAGCGGTAAAAAGTAGTCCGCCTCCGCTTATATCGAGCGTGCTGGCTTCATAATAAGGCCAGTTGTAACGGGCCAGACGATAGCGTAAATTGAGATCGGCTTTAACCCTTACCCAATGCCTCATCTCAATGCGGCGCAATTTATCGGGCAAGGCCAATTGCATCCAAGAGTAAGGTCCCAATTCCATGTCCACAACTTTAGAATGGCTGGTATAGAGGCTGCCGCTGCGTCCGAGAAAAATATTGACCGGGCTTTCCACTTTAAAAGGTGGAAAATTTTTATGTGGGCCGGGTATTTTAACCAGGAAACTGTTGAAATAAGTACGGCCTACCGTTCCGTTTATTGTTCCCAAGCTTTTTTCTCTTTTTTGATTGGATAAAAGCTCAATCCTGATGTCCTGTCCTTTGGTAAAACAATTGGACGACAAAGCCCTCACTCCCAATTTGAGATCATGAAACTCCATAGGTAAACTCAATTAACCATAGTATATCAGAAAATGCTCTTTTGGTACTATTTAGGATATTTTTCTTGCTAATAATATGAAACCCCATCTTTATAATCCGGCCCGAGTGAAAAGAAATGCAAGAAAGGGAAATTTGCACTTCCTGGAGAAATATGCTGGTAAATCCAAATGCGATCAGAGACTGTACGGGTGCTGCTTCGTACAAGCAGTTAAGGGGGAAATTATGGGAAGGATTGAGCTAATCAGCGGTCCGATGTTTTCCGGCAAAACAACCGAGCTTATGCGCCGTTTGGAAAGGTACTCCCTGGCCGGCCGAAAGGTGGTCCTGTTTAAACCGGGTATTGACGAGCGCACCAACCAATATGTTCGTATAGCATCAGCCAGGCAGGAGTACGCTATTGAAGTATTGACCCTGTACAAACCGGTTGGCACTGATGCTGACGTGGTTGCTATTGATGAAGGGCAGTTTTTTCCCCCCTGGGTGGTGGACTACTGCCAGTCTCTAAAGGACCAAGGTAAGATAATCATAATATGTGGTCTGGACATGGACGCCCGGCGTCAGCCCTTTGGTTCCATGGGCCAGTTGATGGCCATTGCCGATACGGTTCACAAGCTTACCGCAGTCTGTAAGTGCGGGGCGGATGCTCCTTATACCTGGCTTAAAGGGGATGTCAACTGGGAAAAAGGCAACCTTATTTTAATTGGCGATATGGAACGCTACGAAGCACGTTGCGCCAGGTGTTATGCCAAATCATAAACTGGAGGTATGATGATGGGTAAGTTTCAGAGGATCTGCACCGGAGTCTACCAGGTAGGGGGCGGACGGTTTTCCAGGGGAGACGACTGCCTGGTGTTTCTGGTTGAGGACCAGGGGCAATGCGCGCTGATAGATATGGGAGCCGGGGCCAGCGTGGGCCAGATATTTGATAACATTCAGAGCGCAGGATTTACACTGGAATCTATAATATATTTGATAGCCACTCACGGCCATATTGATCACATTGGCGGACTGCCGGAAATGCGACGGGCACTGCCCCAGGCTCAAATAGTGGCCCACCGCCTGGAACTTCCGGCTATAGAGGATGGCCGCCCGGAACTGACTGCGGCTGATTGGTACGGAGTGAGCTATAGACCGGTTAAAGTAGATCTGGTCATTGATGCTGAACAAACCCTGCCGTTGGGAGGGTTGACTCTTAACTGCCTGCACACTCCCGGGCATACCAGAGGAAGTATGTCATTGTTCCTGGACGTAGATGACCACAGGGTCCTGTTCGGTCAGGATATCCACGGGCCATTTGACAAAAACTGGGGTTCCGATTTAAAAGCCTGGAAGAATTCCATGGTAAAACTGATTTCCCTGGAAGCCGACATATTATGTGAAGGGCACTTCGGCATATATTCTCCGGCAGCCCGGGTAAAGGAATATATCGAGTCATATTTAAGGCGTTTTGTGCAGTAGTACTCTGTTCATTCCTAATTCTAATTATTATCATCGGGTAAATTTTCATATTACTGCGTTGTCGTCAATCGCAATACGTCCAGTATTACTCATTTGACGCCCTTGGACGGGCTAATGCAGCAGTGCCAGGACGGCAAGGAGCTGCCTGCCTTGTCCTACAAAAATTCCCCTCGATGAGTAATACATAGAATCAGGGTTAACAGAGTACTAGCGCCATTTTTCCACCCAATTGTAATCGCGCTCTTTGACTCCGAATTCTCGGGCCCCTTTATTGTTATAATAATTGGCGGTTCCATAGTATATATCGAACCAGTACGGCTTGTTTCCCCAGAGCCCGTAGTATATGTCACCGGTGTCAATTACCCGGAAGCTGTCATAGGTCTGGCCATGGATTTCAATGGGCTCATTTAACCAGACTATAGTATCAAAAGGTATTAATGGTATTCTGGGATCGACTCCGGGATAGATGGGATGCACGGCAATTCCATCTTGAGAATAATGTTGGCCGCTGCTCGCCCGGCGTGCCATACTGCTTTCAGTGTAGGCAGTTATCTTTTGATTTTTAACGGTAAACTGAATATACCACTCCGGTTGAGGCGTTATTTCCGGTTGAGAGGGGAGCGGTTTTTGTGGAACATTGCGCTGCTGGCGGTAACGGCCATAGAAAACTCCTCCCAGTAACAAAATAATAGATAGAGCTACCAAAATCGCCTGACAGGATCGACGATTCATTATTTCACCCCCTTTGGCTTTACTTTTTGTCTTTTTCGGTCAAATTATATCCTCAATTACAGAAAAAGCATAAACAAGAACGTGATGCAGCCATTTTAGCATGTTATAATAGTACCCATATTAAAATCGAAGCTCCCGGGTAAAGACCAGCCCAGAATTCACCCAGGCGGCGCAAATAGGTGGACTTCAATGAACAGCGATATTACTAGACTTACAAGCTATGGACTTTATACCTTTGACACAACCTCCCACGCGCTAAAGGCTGAAAAGGTTCTTAAAAAGAGCCAGGCCAGGTTTATTCTTATACCTACTTTGCGTGAGATATCGGCCAGTTGCGGGTTATCCATTAAATTCCGCCTGGAGGATCAAGCTCAGTTGGACCAGATATTTACCAACGAGCAACTTCATTATGACGGCCTTTATCATGTGGAAAAAGAGAACGGGCGCAATCTGGTGCAGAAGCTTACCATCAATTAATGAGTATGGTTACGATTCTTCAACTTATTTTTTGGCAAAATGAGTTCAATAACCGTCCCTAACCTCATTCAGGCCTGAAAAGCCTACAACCCACCTTAGGCAGCCTCCATGGCTGCCTGTATATTATTTTAGGCAAGGTAACATATGCGTATAGATGACTACCATACTAAAAATATTCTGGAGTATTTTCGCTCTTCAGACGGCCTGGCCAGCGTTATTGAGGGATATAGCCTGAGGGAGCAGCAGCTTCGTATGGCCGAAGCGGCCATAGACGCCTTTGCCAATCAAGAGTTCCTCCTGGCCGAAGTTGGCACTGGAGTTGGCAAGACCTATGCCTATCTGATTCCAGCCCTATTATGGGCCAATTATTCCGGCGAAAAGATAGTTATAGCTACCCGTACCAAAGCCCTGCAGGAGCAGGTGGCCGAAAAAGACATTCCTGCTTTGCAGAAAATACTGCCTTTCAATTTTGCCTGGGCCCAGGCCAAGGGAAGGGAAAATCTGCTCTGCTGGAACAGGTATATTGGCATATTGAGCGGCCGGCGAACCTTGAGTCAGGAGGAAAGCGAGTTTATAACCGCCATCTTGAACTGGGCGGAGAGCACCGCGAGCGGGGATCGCAAGGAATTAAACCTTAATAGCCGGCTTATCCAGCATTGGGACCTGGTCAACGCTCAAAGGCGTTTATGTCTGCGTGAAAGATGTTCATTTAGAGAAAAATGCTTTCGATTGAAAATGCTCAAGACACTGGAACAGTCAGATATCATTGTCGCCAATCACGCTTTGCTCCTGTCTGATTTGATGATCGATAATCAGATCCTGCCCGATTACAAGTGCCTGGTAATAGATGAAGCTCACAACTTTGATCGGGAGGCTTTTGACAAATGTTCCACCGTTTTTAACTGGTACGACATCATGGATTTAATCGGCTTTTTTAACAGCGGGGCAGGAAAGCGCGATTCGCTTCTGCCCCGCATTAAAAACGTATTTCCGGAACTGGGGCCAGAGCTTACCGATGCCGCCAATATATGCGACCGGCTGCGCGAGCTCTCCTATCGCTTTTTTCAGCAACTGGGCGGTTTGAAGGGTAGGGATAAGCGTACCAACTATGCCCTGGTGCTGGACAGCCAAATTCTTGAGTCTCCCGAATTTACCGGGGTGTATTCTGCCTACCGTGATTGGCAAGACCAGGCCCAGCTTTTACTGGGTTCATTAAAAGAGCTGCGCGACACCCTGTCTGGGCAGGAGGAAGAACTGGAACTGGCCAATGCCGTATCAAGCCTTCAGAGCATATGCGATGCAGCTTTTAATATTATGGAAGAATACTTGAGCCAGGAAGCTTATCTGCACTGGATTGAATACCAGGATGAACAGGCAGTAAGCTTTTCAGCTTCCCAGGTGGGTATGAGCGAACTACTGTATCAGCGCCTATTTGACAGGATGGCTAGCGTGCTTATGGTTTCTGCCACGATAGCCGTGAAACAGAGCTTTGCCTATCCCATAGAGCGTCTGGGACTGGAGCCCATAGCAGCCCAGGAAAGGCTGCATACCCTGCTGGAGGATTCCCCCTTTCCGTATGAACGACAGGCTTGTCTCATGGTAGTTGAGGATATGCCCGATCCGGAAAGCCGCGACTTCACTACCTCGGCGGCTGCCGCCGTACTTTCGGCGGTAGAAGCAGCCGGAGGGGCGACCATGGTCTTGTTTACGTCCAGGCAGCAACTGGCTGATTTATCAGAAATGATCCGCCCCATATTGGAGAAAAAGGGCTACAAGCTCCTGGTGCAAAATGAAGACGGCGATTTTAACACCCTTATAAGCCAGTTTAAAACCGTTGATAAATCAGTCCTGATGGGGTTGGACACCTTTTGGGAGGGCATCGACCTCAAAGGCGACCTGCTGCGCTGCCTGGTTATTGTCAAACTCCCTTTCAGGCCCCCCAACGAGCCGTACTCGAGCGCCTGCATCAAAGACTGCCTTTACAAAGGCAAAAACAGCTTCAATCATTTCAGCCTGCCTGATGCCATAGTTCGTTTCAAACAGGGGGTAGGCCGCCTTATTCGGAGCGAACAAGATCACGGCGCGGTTGTGGTCCTTGATCACCGCTTGCTCTCCAAACCCTATGGTCGGTCATTTACCGGCAGCATTCCCATTGGCAACATCCGTCCTCTTTCCTATACCCAACTCTATCCCGCCCTCAAAGACTGGCTGCAAAACGTCAGAGCGAGCGACGGAAGTACCACAGGCACTACACATGCTCGCGATGGTCGCAATTTAGGTTTCGAAGGGCAAGGCGCGAGATAGTCCTGCGATTGAGGCGTACACTAGTACGTTGATTGAACAGGACTGTCGAGCAACGCAGCCACTCGCAACATTAATTGTGAGCGAAGCGAACATGTGTGGTGCCTGTGGTACTTTTGTCGACGGTCTGACCGGGCGTTAAAACGCCGGGCAACATCACTGTCACTTTTTTTAACAGCTTTTCATACAATGAAACAAAACGAGTCAGAGGGGGTCTGTGGAGTGCGGGTAATTTACGTGAGAATTCCTGTATTCTTGAGAAACATACTTATGAAGATCTGGGGTTAATCATCTGGAGTAGCAGTCTACTCCTTTTCTTTTATGCGGCTTCCCTGCAGAAAGGCAGGTCGGATTGTTTTGGCCAGGCTGGCTCTCGTTCGATTTATAATAGCGTTGCTATTTATCGTTGTTGGAATGCTGTTATTGATATTCGCGGTCAGGCAGACCGGGTCTATCCCGGGCTGGCCATACCTTGACACCGGTAGTTTTGTCGGGGGGATTATTTGTATAAACCAACGCCCACAATTCCGCCCGTGGCTCCGGCCACCAAACAGATCAGGAATGAATAGGCAAATGTCTTGATGCCCACCGCTGCCGGTTGCAAGGCCAGGGTGGCAATAAAGACCAGAATAAATACAGCGGCACCCATATTAAACCCCCGCAACAACCCCTTGGAGCCGCGAACCCGGGACGTAGCACATGCAGCGTAAAATGCGGTTATGGCCAGGATAATCCGGCCCAGGGTAGGGAATATCATTTCACTGATCCTGGTATAGTACACCAGGGCAGCTGATATAACACATAGCAATAGCGAAAGCAGCATTGCTTTACCAAGCGCTTTCAATTCAACCGAAAGAGCTAATCTCATTTCAACACCTCCTTGATGAAAATTATGTCAGGGGAGGTGTTTTTATTACCGGCTCATCTAATTATTACAGGCCGCAATAACGCAAGCAACACCGGGTCTATATCGTTAAGATCATACAAAAGCAATCATGACACAACGGTTGCGGGGACCGTCAAACTCGGCCAGGAACACTCCCTGCCAGGTGCCCAGCTTTATTTTGCCGTTTTCTATTAAAAGAGTTTGGGATGAGCCCATCAGAGAAGCCTTGATATGCGCCGGAGAATTTCCCTCCCCGTGTCGGTAGTCAAGATTATCGGGAACCATCTGGTTTAATCCATATATAATATCCCGTTTCACATCTGGATCGGCGTTTTCATTGACAGTTACGGCTGCCGTGGTATGGGGTATATAGACCACGCAGAGCTTCTTTTGACTACCGTGTTCTTCAGCCAGGCTGCGAATCTGCGGCGTTATATCTATGAGTTCCTGCTGCGCCCTGGTTTTAACGGAAAAGTAAAACAAAACCGGCACCCCCTAAAAAGATTAAATGAATTATAAACTAAAAACCATCTTCCCGTCATACAAATGAAAACAAACTCTAGTATACTGTTAACCTTATATACGACGTGTATATAAGTTGGAGCAGAGTACTACACGGGGGGAGCAATGCAATTTTCAACTCTCTTGTGGATAAGCACTGGAGCGGGATTTTGCACCCTGCTGGGCGCGCTTCTGATGTTTGCCCGGCGTTCCTGGACTGACCGTAATCTGGCACTTTTTCTGGGTTTAGCCGCTGGAGTAATGACTGCGGTAATACTGTTTGACATGCTGCCTTCGGCCCTGGCTTATCCCCATTATGGGGGCACTCTGGGCGGACTGGCAGCCGGTTTCCTATTGATGTCTCTCAATCAAAAGGGAATGGTTCGTCTTTTTTCCAGCGACTCCAGCTTAAAAGGACTGGGCTATATGATCATGCTGGGCATCGCCCTGCACGATCTACCCGAGGGAATGGCTATTGCCCTGGGGGCCCAGATGAAGGCTCGCACCGCCATGGTAATTGCCCTTGGCATTTCACTCCACAATATTCCGGAAGGAATGGCTATAGCCGCCCCCTTGCTGGTAGGGCGGGTGAGGCGTTTAAAGGTTCTATACCAAACGCTTCTGGTAGCCATGGTCACGCCTTTGGGGACTTACCTGGGCAAAGTTACCATCAGCCTGCTTCCGGGAGTACTACCCGGGCTTTTAGGTCTGGCTTCGGGAATAATGTCCTATATAGTACTTTTTCAATTATGGCCCCAGGCTCATCAGCGTGATCCGGCCACCTCCTGGAAAGGCCTGACCCTGGGCATGGTTGTTATCGGTCTGGCCACCTTTATATGAGAATGGCTTTAACAATCGAATAAAAAGGTCGCGATGATAGGACACTACAAATAAAACTAGTACTCTGTTAATCCTAATTCTGTGTATTACTCGTCGAGGAAAATTTTTGTAGGACAAGACGGGCAGCTCCTTGCCGTCCTGGCACCGCTGCATTAGCCCGTCCGTGGGCGTCAAGGAAGGAGTAATACCGGACGTATTTCGATTGACGACAACGCAGTAATACAAAAATTTAACCGACGATAATATATAGAATTAGGGTTCACAGAGTACTCAGAGGAGACCGCAATATGAACTGGTTATACCTTGGCATCGCGGCCCTGGCTGGAGCCGCTATGGCTCTGCAAGGGACTTTTAACGCCGCTTTGGGAAAAAGCGTCGGAGTCTGGTCTTCAACCCTTTTGGTTCACATTATCGGAACTGCCACCGCCCTCCTTATCATGCTCTTTTGCCGCAGCAATTGGTTCAACCTGTACCAACTCTCACAGGTTCCCTGGTATGCCTTTTTAGGCGGAATACTAAACGTGCTCATAATCTATGGAGTTGTGAAAACCATCCCCCAGGTCGGGGTCGGGAATGCCACCACCGCCATAATTGTGGCCCAGATCCTTACCGCTGTCGTAATCGACAGCCTGGGAGCATTCGGCATGAAAAAATATGAGTTTCAGTACCTGGACCTTTTGGGCATTGCTCTTCTGGCTATTGGCAGTAGAATACTCCTTTTAAAATAAGACCTGCTATTTCAGTTGAACCTGCAATTAATTCTTCGGTTTTTCGTTTAAAAATGCGAATATACGTCATATTATATTCGGAAACAAGTTATTTCTGCGCGATCATCGTATTT
Organism: Syntrophomonadaceae bacterium; assembly: GCA_040217815.1. Taxonomy (GTDB): domain Bacteria; phylum Bacillota; class Syntrophomonadia; order Syntrophomonadales; family Syntrophomonadaceae; genus UBA5314. The sequence continues at coordinate 14,678 of JBEHWI010000009.1, forward strand.
TCATTTGCATTAAATGGTAGTGCACCATTTCGTATGTTGTATATTGTCATTTCATTAATTATGCTTCGACAATTTACACAATTGTTCTATGCTAAATTGATTTATTAGAAGGTTTCCCTTATTCAAGGGGGTTCATTGGTTGAGTAAAAATGTTCAAGGGGAAGATGATTATTTTGGGGGTTTAATAAATCCCCTTAAACGAAACCAGTCGTTTAATAAGGAAGGTGCTCCAGCCGAATTAGAGCGCCAGCCAAAACCGGTGCAATGGAAACATACATCTGATCATATCCTGGATACGATAGATGACCCCATATTTGGACTTGATTCTGAACTGCGGATAATTTTTACCAACCAAGCCGGAGAGGTCATGGCGGGTTGCTCAAGGGAGTATCTAATCGGCAAGCCGGTTGTGGGCGTTTTCCCCACTGCATCACGCGAAGTTTTAAGTAAAATAGCGGAAAGTATTAAGGAGCAAAAGCCCCGTAAGATACTGGCCTATGCTCCCCCTTTTGGAAAATGGCTGGAAGTAAGATCTTTTCCCCACCTCAATGGGACAATCTGTATGGTTGATGATGTTAGTGAAAAAGTAACTATGACCCTTCACCTCCAATCCCTCAATCTCGATCATGAAAAAGAAATATCGCTGCGCAGAGATGACCTCGCCCGCTTAAAACAATATGAAAAAGCCCTCAGGGCTTCAGAACAGAAGCTGATGGATATTATCAATTTTCTACCTGATGCCACCTTTGTTATAGACAAGCAGGGTAGGGTAATTGCCTGGAATAAAGCGATTGAGGATATGACTGGGGTTCAGGCTGCGGACATACTGGGCTGCGGGGAATACTCCTACGGCATTCCTTTCTATGGCTTTCCCCGTCCGGTTTTGATTGACCTGGTGGGGAACTTTAACAGGGAGCATACCAATGATTACTTATCCATTCGTTCTCAACAAGCCACTATCGAAGGTGAAAACTTCTGCCCCGCTTTGGGGGAAAGCGGGGCTTATGTCTATGCAAAGGCTTCTCCGTTATATGATGCAGACGGAAATGTGGTAGGAGCTATCGAATCCATGCGGGACATCAGTGACCGCAAACAGGCTGAAGAACAGCTGCGCCAGTCAGAAGAACGTTTTTTCAAGGTGTTTCACAACAGCCCGGATTTGATGGTGCTCTATGATGACAGGAAATATTCTGTAATTGAAGTCAATCAGAGGGTATTGGACACCCTGGGGTTGAGCCGGGAAGAAGTTATCGGGAGTGATCCCATACGCCTGGGCCTGGTAAACAAGAGCCAGTACGTATCGATATTAACCCGGTTAAGAAGAGAGGGCAAAATACTTAATTATGAGCTGGATGTTCTGACTCGTTCCGGCAGGTTGATAAAGAGCATTAGCACTTTGGAGTATGTTTATTTAAACGGCACTATTTGCATTCTGCTGGTTAGTAAGGATGTAAGTAAAGAACGCCAGATGGAAGCCGATTTGGCCCGATTCGATCGCCTGAATTTGATCGGCGAGATGGCCGCTTCCATAGGACACGAGGTGCGCAACCCGATGACAGCGGTGCGCGGGTTTCTGCAGCTCCTCAACTCCCGGGAAGATAACCCGGAAAATCGCAGTTATTACCAGCTAATGATGGAAGAATTAGACCGCGCCAATCGGATCATCTCCGAATTCCTCACCATGGCCCGGGATAAGCGGGTTCAACTGGAACGGCAAAGTTTAAACGGCATTATCAGGGCTATCGCACCCATAATTCAAGCCGAAGCCTTGATGCGCGACAAACAGGTTATCCTGGACCTGGGGCCCGACGTTGAACTGCTCCTCGATCAATCCGAGATTCGCCAGATGATCCTGAATCTGTCCCGAAATGGCCTGGAAGCCATGAGTACGGTGGGTGTTCTTACCATCGGTACCCGGGTTGGGGATAAGGAGAACAGTCTTTATATAAAAGACCAGGGAAGCGGCTTCAGCCTTGAAGCTATGAACAAAGCCGGGACCCCCTTCTTCTCAACCAAGGACAGCGGCAGCGGTTTGGGCCTGGCTGTCTGCTACAGTATCGCCAACCGGCATAAAGCCCGCATTGAAATCGAATCCAGCGTTTTTGGTTCAACTATTTTTGTTAAATTCGCCCGTGAAGCTTAAGGACACCTTCTTTTCAGCCTCAACGTCGGCATCCCACCTGCTCTATCATCTGTTATAAAAAACCAATATAATCATAGGTAGTGATTATGCACGTTGATATAGAATGGCAGGGGAGAACAACAAAGTGGTTCGATTTGTTCTGGGAAGGGCCGGGAAGGGAAAAACCCGCTACATATTTGATGAAATAGCCCGCTGTCTGGTTTCTAATCCAGATAGAAAAATGATATTGCTGGTTCCCGAGCAGTACACGTTGCAGGCTGAGAGAGATCTGATCGAACACCTGAGACTGCCCGGCCTGATTCATCTTGAGGTCTTGAGCATAAGCCGGCTGGCGGAAAGGGTGTTTGAGGAAACCGGGGGAATAAAAAGCGTCCTTATAAACGAACAGGGCCGGCAAATGTCCCTGCGCAAAGTCATCGAAGAACTGAGCCCTGATCTGGCCTTGTATTCCCGGGCCGCGCGGCAGCCGGGATTTATTGAACAATGCGCCGATCTGATGTCAGAATTCAAGCAAAATATGGTCGATATTGAGGACCTGGCCAGGCTGCAGGAGGTTTTCGGCCAGGACCAGCTTTTGTGGGACAAGCTGCACGACGCCGCCCTCATTTACCAAGGTCTAACCCGGTTCCTTCAAGATAAACAGTATATAGACAATGACGACTACCTGCTGGCCCTGGTCGATAGAATGCACCAGGCGGCTTCTCTTCAGGGTGCTTATATCTGGGTTGACAGCTTCGTAACCTTTTCCCCCTTATCTTTACGCATTATCCAGGAACTAATGCTTTTAAGCAGTGATATTTCCATAACCCTGACCCTGGATCCCCAGGCGTCTCCCCGGGACGCAGATCTCTTTGAGCCTTCCCGCCGCGCCCTTACTCGCCTGCAGGAATTTGCCAGGAAGTCGTCCTTACAGCAAGATGTAGCAGCACTTTTTTCCGAGCCTCATTTGGCCCGACGCCGCCCCGAACTAGGCCACCTGGAAAGCGAATTGTATGCCTTCCCGGCCCATCCTTTTGACCGGGAAGTAGACTCCATATCCATCCGGGCCTGTCCCAATATTTATGACGAAATAGACCGGTTGGCCAGGGAAATTATAGCCCAGGCACGCGACAGGGGACTGCGCTGGCGGGATATGGCCGTGGTTTGCGGCGATATAGAGACCTACGGGCCCTTGCTTCATAGGACCTTTGAGGAATACGGCATACCCTGCTTTATTGACAGCAAGCGCAGTGTAATGAACAACCCCCTGGTGCGCTTTATTCTCTCCCTGATAGACACTATTCAAAACGGCTATCTCCCCCTGGACATCATGTCCGGGCTTAAGACCGGACTCACCGGCTTAAAACGGAGCGACTGCGAAGCCCTGGAAAACTATGTACTGCGGCTGGGCATAAAAGGGCGCCGCTGGAAAAAGCCTTTCACCAGGGGCACCGAGCCGGAACTGGCGCAGGTGGAGGGTCTGCGCCAAAAAATAGTTGGACCGCTTCAGACTCTGGAAGCGGACTGGAATCTTAAACCCAACTGCCGCACCCGCATCGCCAGCCTGTTCAGTTTCATGCATAATGCCGGTATTAAAGAGCACCTCGAAGCGCAGATCGATTCGCTGATGCAGCGGGAGTTATGGGAGCAGGCCCTGGAGAGTGCGCAGATCTGGAATATAGTTTCTCAAATTTTGGAGCAGCTGGCAGTCCTCACCGGGGAGCTGGATATAAATCTATCCGAGTTTCGCCAGCTGTTGGAAACCGGCCTTAGTTCCTATGAACTGGCTATTATTCCGCCCACCGTCGACCAGGTGCTGGTGGGCAGCGTAGCCCGCAGTAAAAGCCAAAAACTGAGGGTCTTGTTTGTAGTAGGGACCAATGACGGTGTTTTGCCCGCCTATTCGAATCCGTCCAGCCTGTTAAACAACGATGAACGTGGTAAGCTGTCTCAGCAAGGACTTGAACTGGGCTGGAACGCCTCCAGCCGCATCAGTGAAGAGAATTTCCTCATTTACCACGCCTTGAGCCAGCCTCGCGACCGGCTATATCTGAGCTGGCCGGTGGCTGACATCGAAGGGCGGGCTTTGCGACCATCCCTCTTGCTCAGGCAGATGCAGCGCATATTCCCCCAACTGGCCATGGTAAGCGAATTAGGGAGAGAAGAGGAGAAAGCCCCTGAGCTGACCAGCACTCCAGGGGGCACTTTCAAATATCTGGTTAAAGTCCTGCGGGACAATTATGATAATTCTGGTGTTCCCGGCGAATGGCAGGCGGTTTACCGGTGGTATAAGGCCAGTCCCGAGTGGACAGCCAGGCTAGCCATGGTTGATAAGGGTCTTTATTATCAAACCCAGGACCAGGCCTTACCATCCGAAATTGCCCGGCAGATATTGCCCATCCCCCTCTATACCAGCGTGTCGCGCCTGGAGCGTTTCGTCCTGTGCCCCTTTTCCCATTTTCTAAATTACGGTTTACAGGCCCGTGAACGCAAGATGTACTCCGTTGAAGCACCTGACCTGGGAGATTTTTACCACCGGCTCTTGTTTGAGTTCTCGGTTCGACTGAGCAAATACGATCTGGGCTGGTCTGACTTGAGCCAGAACATCACCGGCCGGCTGGTTGACGAGGTTTTAAAGGATTTGGTCCCGGAATTTGGAGAAGGCATTTTGGAGAGCAGCTTCCGCAATCACTACCTGGCGCAGCGCTTAGGCCGGGTGGGCCTTAAAACCATTCAAACCCTCTCCAACGAACTGCTAAGGAGCAATTTTCAGCCCGGCGGTTATGAGATCCGGTTCGGACGGGGCAGTTCGCTGCCGCCCCTTACGATAAACCTCGATGATGGTGAAAACATGTACATCGAAGGCCGTATCGATCGAATCGACCTTTTTGAGAACGATAAAGAATCGTTCATACGAATTATTGACTATAAAAGCGGGCGCAAGGATCTCAATCTTTCAGATGTTTATCATGGCTTGAGCCTGCAGCTGCTGGTGTATCTAAAGGCCCTGCTGGACGGCGGTGGTCTACATACCCGGCATCCTGTTCAAGCTGCCGGAGTCTTGTACGTCCCTATAGACGATCCTCTTTTAAAAGCTGATAATGACCAGGCTGAATTGGGTAATCTCATGGCCCGGGAAATGCGCTTTCGGGGAATGGTGCTCGAGGACGTGGAACTACTCCGCAATATGGACAAAGAGCTGGAGTCAAGCCCCGGCTACCTGCCGGTCAATCTGAACAAAGACACCACTGTCTCGCGCCTGTCATCAACCCTGGACCGGGAAAGCTTTAATGGTCTCTTTAATTACCTGGACCGGCTTTTGCAAAACATTGGACGGGAATTAAAAAACGGGAAAATAGATATTGCGCCGGTCAAAAGCGGGAACCGCACGGCCTGTCAGATATGCCAGTACCAGTCGGTCTGCCAGTTTGACCGGCGGCTTCCCGGCAACCGCTATAAGGTGCTCACTCCCCTGAGCAGGGAAGCGGCCCTGGAAAAGATTTTGAACGAGGGAGAGCCTTTATGAGGAATTGGAACCGGGGACAGCATGAAGCCATAAACGATCGGGGGCGCAACCTTCTGGTATCGGCCGGAGCCGGTTCTGGAAAAACCGCTGTTCTGGTTGAGCGTATCATTCAGATTTTAAGCGAAGACCTGGTAGATTTGGACAAGCTCCTGGTGGTTACCTTTACCCAGGCAGCCGCGGCTGAAATGAGGGAGCGCATCAGTGACGCTTTGCTGGGCAGGATTGCCAGCGGCCAGGGCAGCCAGGAACACCTGCGCCGCCAGCTGCATCTTTTGGGGAGCGCATCAATCAGCACTATTCACGCCTTTTGTGGAGATGTTTTAAGGCGCTACTTCCACGTGCTCGAACTGGATCCCCATTTTCGGGTCAGTGACGAAAATGAGGCCCGGTTGATAAAAGATGAAGCTCTCGAGGAATTGCTGGAAAAGGAATATCAGGCCGCCCATCCTCTGTTCCATGCCCTGGTCGAAATGTTTTCCTCCAACAAAAACGATCTAGGTCTGGCCGAAGTAATTAAGATACTACACAGTTTTATCCACAGTCTTCCCCGCCCCTGGGAATGGCTGGGAGAACAGGTTGGGGCCTTTGATTCAAGTTTTGAGGATTTTTTAGCCGGGAACTGGATGCGGGAACTGAGCCGGCAGCTGAATGAACCATTAATTGGTATTCGCAGCCTTTTAACTGCCGCTCTCGGGTTGGCGGAAGGGGATGGGGCTCTAAAAGGCTATCAGGCTACCCTGGAAATGGATTTGGCCAATCTGTCCTGCCTGGAGGAGGCCATGGAAAGAGGCCTGCCCGCTTTTTTCCTGGCTTTGAACAGCACAGTGATTCCCCGTCTTGGAAGAGCGGGCAAGGATGCCGATCCAGCCACTCGAGAACAGGTTAAAGCCTTGCGCGACCAGGGCAAAAACCACCTGGTCAAATTGAAAAAAGCCGGTGAAACCCGCTCCATAAGCGACTGGCATACGGACTTGAAAAGACTGCATCCTTACATGGAGTACCTGTACACCCTGGTGCGTTCCTTCGAAGCGATCTATTCAGCCCGCAAGCGTGTCAAAAACCTGCTCGACTTCAACGATCTCGAACACTTCTGCCTGCAAACTCTGCAGAACCCGGCAGTGGCCGGGGAGCTTCGCAAGAAATACCGCTATATTTTTGTGGATGAATATCAGGACAGCAACCTGGTGCAGGAGGAAATCATACAAAGCATATGGGATGAAGACAACCTGTTTTTAGTCGGCGACGTAAAGCAGAGCATCTACCGATTTAGACTGGCTGATCCCACCCTTTTCCTGCAAAAGTATCGTGAATATGCCAATGAGCAAGAGAGTCCCAGGCATCACCGGATTGATCTGTCCCTTAATTATCGAAGCACCCCCATCATTTTAGATTCAATCAACACCATTTTCCGCTGCATTATGAGTGAGTCACTGGGGGAACTGGACTACAACGCCGATGCCTTTCTGTATCCCGGCGCCGACTATCAAGCTCAAGAATGTGGCGAAGAAGCGTCCGTGGAAGCACTTATTCTTGAAAAGCAACTGGACAATAACACCCCGGACGAATGGGAGGAACTGGAGAGGGCTGAGATTGAAGCCCGGGCTGTAGCCGGGCGTATTCGCGAACTGATACGGCAGCCTTATTATGACAGCCGCGGCAACCTGCTTAAAGACCTGCAATACAAAGACATAGTCATACTGCTTCGGGCCACCCGGAGCTGGGGTCCGGTAATGTGGCAGACCCTTACCGAACAGGGCATCCCCGCTTTTGCGGATATGAATACCGGCTATTTTGAAGCCATAGAAATACAGGTTGTTTTGAATCTCTTGCGCCTTATTGACAACCGCAGGCAGGACATCCCCCTGCTCAGCGTCATGCGCTCCCCCATAGGGGGCTTTAGCATGGAAGAGCTGGCCTTGATAAAAGCGTCCTTTCCCGGGCTCCCTTACCATGAAGCGGTAATGCAGTACGCCCTTCAGGATGACCGGCTGGGGGTTAAACTGGCGGAATTTTTCAGCCGCCTGGAAAAATGGCAGGAAAAGGCCAACTACCTGGCGGTTGACCAGCTTATCTGGGAGCTCATTCACGAAACCGCCTATTACTATTACCTGGGGGCTCTGCCGGGCGGGGAACAGCGCCAGGGCAACCTGCGCCTTCTTATCGATCGCGCCCGCCAGTTTCAACAGACCTCTTTCAGCGGGCTGTTTCACTTCCTGGGCTACCTGGATCAGATCGAACAGGGAAGCGGCGACCTGGGGGTGGCCCGGACCTTAAATGAAAATGAAAACCTGGTGCGGATAATGAGCATACACAAAAGCAAGGGACTTGAATTTCCAGTAGTTATCATCCCCGGCCTGGGCAGGCAGTTTAACCGCCAGGACAGCACCGCCACGTTCCTTCTCCATCGCCGCCTGGGTTTGGGGCCCCGCTTTGTTGATCTGGAAAAGCGTACCTACCGGGACACTCTGGCTCGCCAGGTAATAGCCGCCCGGATTAGCAGGGAAGGGCTGGCCGAGGAAATGCGCATATTATATGTAGCCATGACCCGGGCCAAAAACCGCCTTATCCTGGCGGGGAGTCTGGATAATCTGCCCCGCTGCGCGGCCAAATGGGCCGGACCACTTGACCCGTTCACCCTTTCACATGGAGGATGCTTTTTGGATTGGTTGGGGCCGGTTTTACTCCGCCACCGGGACGGCGAAGCACTGCGTCAGCTTATTCCTGATTCATATATGAATGAGGGCCTTTTACCGGACCAATCGAAAATAAAAATCAGCGTATGTTCTTCGGCGGATGTCATTTCCCTGTGCAGCGGTTCAGTATCACCGGATCCACCGCCGGGGCTTGCCGCCCAGAATACAGCTCCTGACCTGACCGAACCGGTCATCCTGGAGCGCTTGAATTGGAACTATCCCCATGAACAGGCGGCCCGCATACCCTCCAAGATAGCCGCCTCTCACCTGTGGAGAATAAATCTAAAACCGGGGCAAGCAGGCCGGTTGGAACCCGATATACCAACATTGCGACGTATTCCTCTTTTTTACGAAGGAGACCAGAAGCCGCCCGTCATTTCGGGTATGCTTAGAGGAACCCTGACCCATCTGGTAATGCAGCACCTGGATTTAAACCAGGTGGCGGAAGGTGTACCTATCGAATCCTTAATAACTGCAATGGTGCAAGGAGAATTGCTGAGCGAGGAGGAAGCTTCTTATATTAATTGCTCACAGATTGCAGGTTTCTTTTCCAGTGATCTCGGGCAGCGGGTTTTAAAAGCCGACCGGGTATACCGTGAACTTCCCTTTAACCTTCAGCGCCCGGCCCGCCTGATACTCCAAAACTGTGAATATTGCGATGACAACCTGCTCGTACAGGGAGTAATTGATCTCTGTTTTGTTGAGGGAGAAGAACTGGTATTGCTTGATTACAAAACAGATCAGATCTTTACCCCTGAAGAACTGGCCGGGGCAACTGACAGATATCGCATTCAACTTGAACTGTACCGGGCGGCACTGGAGAGCCTCCTGCAGCTCAAGGTGAAAGAAAGCTACCTGTACTTTTTAACCCCCGGCCGCTGGCTGCAGGTGTAAGTACAAGGGATTGATTATCTAAAACCATCGTCATCTCCGGTTCCGTGGGGAATGATTCAATTGATTTCCCAAAGTTTATAATTGCCTCTTCTTAAGCTTATTTCTTTTTGTGCATGTCAGAATAATTTCGAATAAATCCATGTAATCCTCTTTAAGCTAAAAATAATTGCATAAAATCCTGGTACAAAGCGATTCACGCTCCTTTTTTGTCTATATTTGACTTTGACTATTATTGACCTTATTATTAATATATAAATGTAAATAAAAACATTTCGGAGGTGTTATTATGTTTGAAATGATGCCCTTTAGAAGGACTTTGGGTCCTGCCCGCCGCCGGGACTATTTCGATCATATCTTTGATTCCTTCTTCCAGGATATGATGCCGGCATCACCAGAAGCTAAAGTCAAACCATTTCGAGTTGACATCAAGGAGAGCGAAGCCGCTTATACCATTGAGGCCGATTTACCCGGATTCAGCAAAGAAGCCATTGAAGTCGAATACGACAATAATTATTTGACTATTGGTGCACGCAAAGAGGAAAGCAAGGATGAGGAAAAAGAAAACTACCTAAGAAGAGAGCGCTCCTGGGGCGAGTTTAGACGCAGCTTCTACATCGATAATATAAAGAAAACCGCGATCGAAGCCAGCTTTGCAGACGGTGTCCTGAAGGTAGTACTGCCCAAGGAACAGCCGGGAGAAGATAAGAAGAAAATAGACGTTCAATAATTAATTGTAAGAGCTGCCTAAAAAAGGGCAGCTCTTTTGGTTTTATTCTTAAAAACATATTTGCTGCAGTCACAGAACTAGTAGCACTACTTTTGTTAATTGTGCATACATTAATACACATTAACTTGGAGTGGTGACTATGGAGATATCAATGCGATTTCCCCGTCCGGAAGCCCAGCCCTATTCGCTTCCCGTTGCTTCCGGAGTGGTGCCCCGCACCGAATCTTTTAAGGACCTGGAGAATCTGGTAGGCCTGCGGGAAGTTAAACGAACCATAGCTGAAATGACTGCCTTTTCCCTGATCCAGGGCCAGCGCACCCAGATGCGTTTGAAAACGGTTCCCAATGCCCTGCACATGGTTTTTAAAGGCAACCCCGGCACTGGAAAGACAACCGTGGCCCGTATTTTAGCCAAAATATTTTTTGACATCGGCCTTTTAGGCCGGGGCCATCTGGTGGAGGTTGAGCGGGCCGATCTGGTAGGTGAATACATCGGCCACACCGCACAAAAGACCAGGGAGATGATCAAAAAATCTCTGGGTGGGATCATGTTCGTAGATGAAGCCTACACCCTGTCCCAGGGAGGAGAGAAGGATTTTGGCCAGGAAGCAATTGCCACCATGGTCAAAGCCATGGAAGACCATCGCGACAACCTGATTGTGGTGCTGGCTGGCTATTCTGTGGAAATGGACCGTTTCCTGCGCTCCAATCCCGGTTTACGATCACGTTTTCCCATCCAAATCACCTTTGATGATTACAGCTGCGAAGAACTTTTCCAAATAGCCTTGCAGCTCTACCAGGACCGGGATTATGAACTTACCGGGCGCAGCCGCTGGAGGCTGCAGCAGGTTCTTATGGAATTTTGCCGCAATAAGCATCCCTACAGCGGCAACGCCAGATTTGTACGCAACCTGGTCGAAAAATCGATACGCCTGCAGGCCCTGCGGCTGGTTGACAGAGAAGGTCTAATGCGCAAAGAACTTGTTACTATTCAGGAAAACGATCTTCCAGACCCTGACAATATACAGATGTAAAATTACGCCCGATGTTTGAAGAGTTGCTGGTGGTCATGAAAAAGGGTGTGATTTTCTGTCACTTTAACCAAGTTGTTTAGATAATGGTGCTATACGCCTACCCAAAAAGGGACCTTCGTTGGATGCCAGTTTTCTGGTAATGAGTTAATCTTATCTTACATGTAAGCTCGACATATATTCGTCATATATTGGTCCGTGACCTTTTGGTCTGGTTCATAATGCTGTTGCTTGGTATCCATGTGGCTTTTACCGGCTCCCGGGAAGGGAACGGTGCAAATAAATAATAGTCCAAACGCCTGATAAATTACCGGAGCAAACCTACCGGGTTTGTTATGACAAACCAAACTTATAAGGGGGACTTCCGTGAAGAGGGTTTACTGGGAAGACCTTGAATCCGGAATGGTAATAGCCAGAACGGTTGTTGGGTTGGATGGCCGGGCCTTGCTCAATGAGAACACCAGGCTTACTCCATCCTATATTGAACGGCTGGACAAGCTTGGCATTCGCTCGGTGTATATCAAGGACGGTCTGAGTGATATAGATATTCCGGAAATAGTCTCCGATCAGGCCCTGGCCGCGGTTTCGCACACCCTGGAGGAATCAATCAAGGACATCGACCGGCGGAATCTTTTGGATATGGCCAGCCTGAAGCGCAGTGTGTCACTACTGGTAGAAGACATCTTGAGCAACCAACACCTGCTTATTCAGTTGGAAGACATCCGCAGCTATGATGATTATCTATACTTCCATTCTATCAATGTGGCAATTTTCTCGATAATGACCGGGTTGACTATGGGCTATCCGGAAAGCAAACTTATGGACCTGGGATTGGGTGCGCTGCTTCATGATATTGGCATGATTATGCTTGATCCGCGTATAGGAAAAAAGAAATCGCCCTTGAGCCAGGCAGAAATAGGCGTCATCAGGAACCACTGCGAAATCGGTTTTAACATACTCAAAACTTACCGGGAGGTTTCCGTAACTACGGCCCACATTGCCTACCAGCATCATGAAAGAGTAGATGGAAGTGGATATCCACGCCAGTTGGACGGCCGACAGATTCTGGAGTATGCACGAATAGTGGCGGTTGCTGATACCTTTGCCGCGTTAATATCCGATCGTCCATACCGAAACGGTTATACCAGTACAGAAGCGGTTACTATTATGGGAAAACTCTCCAATGCCTATTTTGATCCTTTTATTTTAGATGCTTTTACCAGTAATGTCGCTATTTACCCGTTGGGCAGTATTCTGCTGCTGGATTCGGGTAATCTTGCCCTGGTTACTTCAGTAACCAAAACCAATTCTACGCGTCCAATAGTACATATAATAAGCGACTCAAAGGGGAATCTGCTAAACCAGGCCCTGGAGTTGGACCTGAACAAAAACCATGAGTTGAATATCGTTCGAAGGTTAAACAACCAGGAACTCGACTTGCTGCGTTCCAGGCTCAAAAACCTGGTTTTCCGGGATGAATCTCCCGCCTTGGCCGAAACGGCAAAGGCCTAGTAAGACTGTTAACCTTAATACTGTGTATTAGAGTTAACAGTCTACTAAGAGCTTATATTCAGGCAGGACGCCACTACTAAGGGGTATAGCATGGATTCAGTATCACAACCAGTCCTAAACGTTATCGAAGTCGTAGAAAATTCCGATTCAACCCTGAAAAATGAAGATATTATCGGCCATATTTTCAACAGCTGCGAAGGAAACCAGCTCGCTCACTGGATATGTCTAAAGGACATAATATCGGAAGAACACAGCCATGATTTCGATGAATATTTTGCCATCTTAAAGGGACAATACATTATAAATATAGACGGTAAAGAAATCCTCCTTAATACCGGAGATGAATTTTTCATTCCCGCCAATACCCGTCACTCCGGTAAAATGATTTCCGGCACCAGCATCTTTCATGTGTTTGGTGGGCACCGTCCTCCCGGTGTTCCTTAATTGATTTATTATTTTAATCCCCCCCATTGCCGATGCTTTTCTTGTTGACCCTGCTAGAAAAAGATATAATATTGCCAGTTCTAAACCCCTGTCAAAACATACGTTGGGATTATCGGTTAATTTAAAGCTGGGATTGGTGATGCAATGAACGCTGCACAGATCATACGAAATGCCGAGAGGAACCTTGCCTATCGCTTCCAAGAAGCCGAAGAGACGGCTTATATCAACCAGGCCAGGGTATTGGAAGCCTTCCGCGAAATGCGGGTGCGCGAATTTCACTTCCACCCCTCGTCCGGCTACGGGTACTCGGATGCGGGGCGGGAGGTGTTGGAAAACCTGTACGCAAGCATTTTTGCATCCCCGGACGCCCTGGTGAGGCCGCAGTTGGTTTCCGGAACCCACGCCATTGCCAGTTGTATGTCCGCCCTCTTGCAGCCCGGCGATGAACTTCTGTCGGCAGCCGCTGATCCCTATGACACGCTGGCTAACGTAATTAAGGGGAAAAGCCATAAATCTCTGGTTGCCCGGGGAATCCACTATGCCGGCATTGCTTTGACCGACCGGGACAAAGTCGATATTGATGGTGTAGCCCGGGCGGTAGGAGTAAAAACACGCATGGTTCTGGTACAGCGCTCTCGAGGCTACCAGCTTCGGCCGGCAATTCCCCTTGAAGATATAAAGTTGATTATTGAAGCGATTAAGGGGAAAAATCCAAATACTATTGTTCTGGTCGACAATTGCTATGGTGAGTTCGTAGCCGGTTATGAACCTCCCAGCCTGGGAGCTGATCTTACTGCTGGTTCCCTGATAAAAAATCCCGGCGGCGGGCTGGCCGTCAATGGGGGATACATATGCGGATCAGCCGAACTAGTTGAGGAGGTCGCCTGGCACATAACCGCTCCCGGCCTGGGTAAAGAACTGGGCTCCATCCCTTTTGATAAACGCTATTTGTTCATGGGCCTGTTTCAGGCCCCCCACATTGTACTGCAGGCCATAAAAGGGGCCATGCTGTTAGCCCTGGTTTTTGCCGAAAACGGTTTTAGTGTCTCTCCGGGCTGGGATGAATCAAGAAGTGATATTGTTCAAGCCATCCACCTCAAAGACGCCGGTCAGGTGCAGCGCTTCTGCCAAATCGTCCAACGCTACTCACCGATAGACAGCGATGTAACCCTGGAATACGCGCCCCTTCCCGGGTATTCTGATGGAGTGGTAATGGCAGCCGGTACTTTCATACAAGGTTCGTCAATTGAATTATCCTGTGACGCACCTCTGCGCGAACCGTACTGCGCCTTTCTCCAGGGCGGCTTGAGCTACCAGCATTGCCGCTATGTAATTGAACAATTGGTGCGCGAGTTTATAATATAGTAAAACGCGATAGGGGAGTTTATTAATGATCACAACCAATACCCTGGTCTTGATAATAGTCATTATCTTGATGCTTGTCGGGATTGCGGGGATAATATTTCCGGTTTTGCCCGGGTCAGGGCTCATATTCATTGCCATTGCCGCCTATGGCTGGTATGAAGGGTTTCAAGTAATTACCGGCAAGTACCTGGTGGTAATGGGTGCCCTTACAGTGCTGGCTATGACCCTATCATACCTGTCCACAGTCTGGGGTGCCAAATATACCGGTGCCGGTAAAGCCGGGACCTGGGGAGCTTTACTGGGGCTTCTGGTGGGGCTTTTTATCCTGCCTCCCGCGGGAATGGTTTTGGGGCCATGGATAGGCGCCTTTATCGGCGAGTTTATAGCCAACAAAGATGCCAAAAAAGCCTTGTTGGCAGGTGTGGGAGCGGTTCTGGGACTCTTTTCCGGAATGCTGATCCACCTCATCATAGCATTAATTATGGTTGGTACTTTTCTGTACCGAGTATTCTAGTATTCTAGTATACAATTATACAATTTGCTTGGATCCAATTGTTGTGGTAATCTGATCAGGGTTAAAATCCCAATTTTAACGGGGGTGCAAAGATGGACGCCGAATATATTTGGAAAGTAATGAAAGAACAGAATGTAAAATTTATCAGACTTCAGTTTACAGATATCCTGGGGGTGTTAAAAGCCATCTCCATCACCGATGACCAGCTGCAAAAAGCACTGGATGGAGAGCTGATGTTTGACGGCTCCTCAATTGAAGGGTTCGTACGCATTGAAGAATCCGACATGTATCTGCGTCCCGACCTGAACACTTTTATGGTTCTGCCCTGGAACAGCCCGGTATCCACGGCCAAGACCGCCCGAATCATATGTGATATTTATGAGCCAAACGGGGAGCCGTTTATCGGGTGCCCACGCTACGCTTTGAAAAAGGTGCTCCGAGAAGCAGCCGATATGGGATTTTCCATGCAGGTAGGCCCTGAACCGGAATTTTTCCTGTTCCATGTTGACGAAAACGGCATGCCCACTACTGTCACCCACGACAAGGCCAGCTACTTCGACCTGCCCCCGGTGGATAAAGGTGAAGAGGCGCGCCGGGATATGGTGGAAATCCTGCAGAGCCTGGGCTTTGAGATCGAAGCGGCCCATCATGAAGTAGCTCCAGGACAGCATGAAATTGATTTTAAATACACTGATGCTTTAAAAACGGCGGACAATATAGTGACATTCCGTATAGCAGTGCGAATTGCCGCTCAGCGCCACGGACTGCATGCCACTTTTATGCCCAAGCCGGTTTTCGGAATAAATGGTTCCGGGATGCATATGCACTGCTCTCTTTTCAAAGACGGGCAGAATATTTTCTTCGATCCCTCCCAAACGGATGGATTGAGCAAAACCTGCAAACATTTTATTGCCGGAGTGATGAAGCACGCCCGGGCTATTGCGGCCATCACCAATCCAACCGTAAACTCCTATAAAAGACTGGTTCCCGGCTATGAAGCGCCGGTTTATATTGCCTGGTCGCACCGCAACCGTAGCCCGCTCATTCGCATCCCGGCCAAAAGAGGTATCAGCACCAGGATCGAAGTGCGCAATCCCGATCCCAGCTGCAACCCTTACCTCGGTCTGGCGGTTATCTTGAAAGCGGGCCTGGACGGCATCAAAAACCAGCTGACTCCACCGCCTAGCGTTGATCAGAATATTTATGAGATGGATCTGGCGGAGAGAAAACAGAATAAAATTGAATCCCTGCCGGAAAACCTGTACGAAGCACTTGACGAACTCAGAAACGACAAGCTCATTCAAGATGCGTTGGGTGAGCATATCTACTCCCGTTTTATTCTGGCCAAGACCAAGGAATGGGAATCCTACAGCTCCCGGGTTTATGATTGGGAACTTCAGCAGTACCTGGACAAATTTTAAGTCAACAAGCTGCCAGAGCGAGCGACGGAAGCGAAGATCAAGGAATGAAAAAAGCCCGCGATTGAGGCGTACAAGAGTACGTTGATTGAGCGGGCTTTTTACAATGACGCAGATATTCGCTTTTGTCGACGGTCTGAAGCCCGTTCAGACTGAACGGGCTTTATTTATAGCCAAGTTATTTGTTTAACGTCTTGATCACATTCTTCTCAAAAGACCGGCCACTTTACCGGCTATCTTAACATTATCCGCAATAATAGGTTCCATGGCCTGATTTTCGGGTTTAAGTTCCACATAACCCTCCCGTTTATAAAAACGCTTAACCGTTGCTTCGTCATCCAATAAGGCCACAACTATTTCACCATTGGAAGCATCGGCCTGCTCTTTGACAATGAGGTAGTCGCCGTCAAAAATCCCGGCCTCGATCATGCTGTCGCCTTGAACCTTTAACACAAAATGATGACCTTTGCCTAAGAAATCGATCGGCACCGGTAAATAAGCGTCTATGTTTTGTTCCGCCAGTATCGGGGTGCCGGCAGCCACCTTGCCGACTACCGGCAGGGCCAGGGCCTCGGCCGGCTCCTGGGCTTCTCCGGTGGGAATGATAGCCCGGGGTTTGGTGGGGTCTCTCCGCAAAAAGCCCTTTTCTTCGAGCTGTAACAGGTAGGCGTGCACAGTGGAGCTTGATTTCAAACCGACCGCCTGCCCGATCTCTCGAACCGACGGTGGATAGCCGCTGGTTTTTATCTTTTCTTTTATATAGTCAAGGATCTGGCTCTGGCGCTGGTTGAGGTCCGTTTCATTGCCCATTTGGCACCCTCCTTAAACATCTTTGGCTTATTATAGCACGAAATCGCATGGCAAAACACATGTTCTTTAATCAACCCACAAGCTCTCCCGGTCAACATTCTCCAATGCTGACAGAAAACTCTGCCTGGCTCCCGGATGGTGCTGTTCAATAAGGTCCAGGGTTTGCTGTACTTCGCTGCGCTTGCTGCTGCCGTCAGCCGGACAACGGTTAAAAACCGGTTTCAAGCCCATGCTATCTACAAAGTTAATGATCTCTGACTCTTTTACATATATCAAAGGCCTGATCAAGGTGATGTCGCTGCGATCTAAATAGGTGCTGGGCTTGAAGACCTTGTAACGGCTTTCATAGAGGATGGACATAAAAAGGGTGTGAACCACATCATCCAGGTGATGCCCCAGGGCAACCTTGTTGCATCGCTGGGCTATGACCACCCGGCTCATACAACCCCGGCGCAGGTTGGAGCAAAGCGCGCAGGGATTTTTCTCCTGCCGCAGATCAAAAACCACCCGGCCAATATTGGTACTCTCAGTTACGAGGTTAAAGCCCAACTGCCGGCAAAAGTCAAAAAGGGGAGCAGTTTCGTTATGCCACCCCAAATCTATATATACCGGTACTATATCAAATTTTAAAGGGGTAAAGCGCTTCAACAGGTCGAGAAAATAGAGCATGGTCAGGCTGTCTTTTCCGCCAGACATAGCAGCCGCTATTCTATCGCCATCCTCCACCAGACGATACTTGAGGTTGGCATCCCTAACCTTGCGAAAAATCAACTTGTTTAGACGTTTACCCATATTGCACCCCCGTCAGGAGATACCCTCATCAAGCGCTCTTGGCCATCTTCCGGTAATACAGGCTCAGCAGTTCCACCGGGTGGATAACTTGAGCATCCCAATTATGGCGTCTTACTCCATAGCGAAGCTGCATGGTGCAGCTCGGACAGCAGGTTGCTATATACCGGGCGCCGGTAGCCATCGCGCTGGCCATCTTTTTATCTAAAACCTTCATGGAAAGGTCATAATGGGTCAGGGCAAAGGTTCCCGAACCTCCACAGCAACGGTTGGCCAGATCCATCTCCACCAATTCCAGCCCCGGTATTAGTTTTAACAGATCCCGGGGAGCCTGCTTGATGCCCTGGGCATTGGCCAGGTGGCAGGGGTCATGATAGGTTACTCTAATCGGCTCAACACTTATCGGCGGCAGGGTCAAATCCAGCTTTTCCGCCATGAACTGGGTGAGATCCATAACCTTATCGGCAAAGGTACGGGCTTCCTCCATATGCAAAGGCCCGCCCGCTAAAAACTCCATGTTCTTAAGACTCAAGGCCGATGAACAGGAGGCGCAGTCAGTAATAATATAGTCAAAATTATACTTATTAAACAGCTTCACGTTTTGCGCCGCCAGTTCCCGGGCGGTTTCCATCTTGCCATTGGCTATATGGGGAAGACCGCAGCACTTGGCGGCGGACGGAATAACTACTTCACAGCCGTTTCTGGTTAAAACATCAACCGCCGCTATGGCTACCGATGGATTGATAAGATCGGTGGCGCAGCCTAAAAAATAGCCTATAGTATACTTTTTAGCCCCTCTGGCCGGGTTGACTTCGGAAAGCACGCTCCGGGCGGTGCGGCGCGGCAGTGAATCCAAAATGCCTTCTGCCTTGGATAAATCTCCGGGCAGGATGCGCATCATACCCAGGTTGCGGGCCAATGACTGCAGACCCAGTTTCTGGGCAGTGTGCATCATCCGGGTGGAGGCTTTTAGCATACCTGGCTTGGTCCACAGGGTGTCAAAGACGAACCCCCTGCTCAGGCTGGGATTTTTACCATATATATAGGACCGTGCGGCGGCGTTCAATTCATGAATATCGATGCCGGAAGGGCAGTTTATGCTGCAGGTTTCGCACATCAGGCAGTTGGTCAGGCGCTCGGCAACCTCCAAAGAAGGTTCAACCTTGCCGTCGCGCAGCATTCCCACCATAAAGACATGGCCGCGGGGAGCCACTGTCTCATTGCCAACCTCGGCAAAAATGGGGCATACACTTCTACATTTGCCGCAGCGCACGCATTTCATGATCTGTTCTTTTACCGGAGGTAATTGTTTGAAATCCATTTTTGTGTCTCCTTCCCGGTTAAAACAGCTTGCCCGGGTTCATAATGCCCTTATCGTCAAAAACCTTTTTTATACCCTGCATATATTCGACTGCTTTGCCGTGCTCCAGCGGAGCATAGGGACGTCTAACCGCTCCCACCCCGTGTTCGCCGGTGGTAGAACCCTGCAGTTCGATGGCTAGCAGGTGGATTTCATCAACTAGCTTCATAACCCTTTCCACTTCTTCAGGGATTTCGGGGTTGATTACCGGGGCGGTATGCACGTTGCCATCGCCAATATGCCCGTAATTGACAACTTTAATACCGTATTTTTCACCCAGGGCGCGAATGGCGCGCAGAGTGTCGGCTACCCGGGACAGGGGAACGCTGATATCTTCACCGGCAAAAATACGGCTGCCGTCTTTACGTACCCGAGCCGCCGCAGTAGCCGTGATACTGCGGCCTTCCCACAGTTGAGCCATGCGTTTGGGCTCGGTAGACCACTCTATAGTCCTGGCTCTTTTGCCGACAACTTCCTTTATTACCTGGCCCTCATACTCAACGCTGGGAGGGTTGCCGTCAACTTCAAAGAGGAGGATGGCTTCGGCATTGGGCAGGTTGATCTCTGGTTTAAAACCGTTTACAGCTTCTATAGCGGAGCTGTCCAGTATTTCAATTCCAGAAGGCAGAACCCCGGCCTGGTAGGTGTCCAGAACCGCGGCCGGTGCGTCATCCAGTTGATCAAAAACCGCCATGGCGATGCCTCTGGCCTTGGGTTTGGGCCAGACCCGCAGGCGTATCTGGGTGACGATACCCAGAACACCTTCTGAACCTACCATCAACTTGGTCAGGTTTAGTCCAGAAACGTTCTTTATACACTTGGCTTTCATGCCGCCGGTCATTATCACATCACCGTTGGGCAGAACCACTTCCAGCCCCAGAATATACTGCTCAGTGCACCCGTATTTGACCGCCCGCAACCCACTGGCGTTGTTGGCCACCATGCCTCCTACCGTGCACATCTGGCTGCTGCCCGGATCGGGGGGGAAAAACAGATTTTGTTTGGCCAGTTGTTCATTGAGCCTGGCATGTATGATTCCGGGGCGCACTATGACCTGCATATTTGGTGCATCTATTTCTACGATTTCGTCCCAGTTGGAGAGATCGAATACAATTCCACCGTCCATCGCGACACAGCCGCCGGTTTCACCGGTTCCAGCCCCCCTTGGAATTATGGGGATGTCGTTTTCGTAGGCAAAACGCATCACCTTTTGAACATCGTCGGTTGATTTGGGGAACACAACCGCGTAAGGGTTTTTAGGTTCCAATTTGGTCAAGAAACTGCTGTCGTACGAATAATACATCAGGTCAAGATCTTCCAACAGAACCTTTTCTTTTCCCAACATACCGAGCAGCTCTTTTTTAATTGCCGCTATATCCATAGTTACGTTCCTCCTAATCCAGCATAAGGCTTCAAGACATTGCCTATTATAACATAGATAAAATAAAGACGGGGCGACAAAAAACATGTATAATAACATACAAGATTCACTATCAATCTTGACTTATTCTGCAAGCTCATTAGCACCCTGCAACATATGCAGTACATCCCATCATTAAATCCGTCAATGCGAATAATGAACGAGAACACCCTGTATCATTCATTAAGGATCTTAAGACGCCCATCGTCGCAGCTTTAGTGAATCGGTGGTCAAACCACTACAAACCTTTGTCTGTTTCATATTCTGTTAAAGCCAACTAAATATATTTTGATCTGTATTTGGCCAGTACTCCTCCTGGCTGTTTACACCTTACCAGAACCAGGGTTATATGATACCGCTGCTTTAGAAGTTATAGAGAAACAGGGGCAAGCGGTAATTGATTTTTTAACAAGTGGGGGAAAGGAGGGTTGTATTGTATCCGGGCGACCGGGAAGTGGGGGACTCATATTATTGAGGAAGAGGAGGAATTAATTAATGAGTTTGGCAGATCAATACAGGCAAAAACTGGTATCAGCAGATGAAGCGGTGAAAGTGATTAAATCAGGGGATTGGGTAGATTACGGGGAGTTTGCCGGACAGGTTAGAGAACTTGACAAGGCACTGGCTAGAAGAAAAGATGAGCTTAAGGACGTCAAAATTTGGACTGTCGTAAACCCCTACCCAACTGAAGTTAACGCCGTAGATACAACCGGGGAGTCCTTCGTGTGGCATAGCTGGCATTGTTCCGGCGGAGACCGCAAAGTTGTCAAGACAGGGAAGCCGGTATATTATTCCTCGATCAAATATTCAGAAGTGCCGCGCTATGTTCGTGAAAGGATAGAGCCCATCGATGTTGCCATGATGCAGGTTACTCCCATGGACAAACACGGGTGGTTTAACTTCGGACCTCAATGCAGTTTTACTAGAGCGGTCTGTGATCGGGCCAAAGTTATAATCGTCGAGGTCAATGACAAGCAGCCTCGCTGCCTGGGTGGTTATGAAGAGGCTATCCACATCTCGGAGGTAGATTACATCGTAGAAGCCAGCAACCCCATGCCCCAGCTTGGTTCTCCGGCGCCTACCGATGTAGACAAAAAAGTAGCCGAGCTTATTGTGGAAGAAATTACCGACGGGGCCTGCATCCAATTGGGTATCGGCGGTATGCCCAACGCGGTTGGAATGATGATCGCGGCATCTGATCTAAAAGACCTGGCCTGTCATACCGAGATGCTGGTTGACGCCTATGTTTATATGGACGAAGCCGGTAAATTGACCGGCAAATATAAAAACCTGGATCCGGGCAAAATTGTCTTCACTTTTGCCCTGGGAACCCAGATCCTCTATGATTTTATCGATGATAATCCCAAGTGCGCCTCCTATCCGGTTAATTATACCAACGAGCCTTATATTGCATCGCGTTTGGACAAATTGATAACTATAAATAACGTTATTGAGGTTGACCTGTATGGACAGTGCTGCGCAGAGTCAGACGGTTTCCGTCAGATCAGCGGTACCGGTGGGCAGCTCGATTTCCACATCGCCGGCTGGCTTTCCAAGGGCGGACAATCCTTCCTGTGCCTGCCTGCGGCCAACCAGAATCCTGATGGCACACTCAAATCCAGAATTGTACCTTATCTGCCTCCCGGAGGAATTGTAACTGACCCGCGTTCCGTAGCCGATTGCATCGTTACCGAGTATGGTAAGTATAAAATGAAGGGAATGAGCGTGTGGCAGAGGGCGGAAGGCCTTATCGGTATAGCTCATCCGGATCTGAGGGACGCTCTGATTAAAGATGCTGAAGCACAGGGCATCTGGAGAAAGACCAACAAGATCATTTAATTAAAAAACTTTTTAAATAAAGAATGAGCGGGACCCCAGGGGGTTCCGCTTTTTTCTGGTGCAATTTAGCAATATGTTAAACCTTATACTATAATAAGGGGTAATAAAAATGCCTTATCCGGTATAACGATAATACTTTTTCATAGAATAGCAGGAAGAATAAAATTCAGGAGTAGTTAATAATGTATTCAAACTTGAAGAACATTGTTGGATCCGAGTGCCTCCTTTTTAACGAGCCTATGAGCCGCCACACCACCTTTGCTATTGGCGGCCCGGTCGATGTGCTGGTTAATCCACGTAGTATAGAGGAGATCAAATCAGTTCTTGCCTATTGTAGCCGCGAAAACCTGCCCTGTACGGTTTTTGGCTTAGGCAGCAACCTGCTGGTCAGGGACAAAGGGATCAGGGGAGTGGCTATAAAAATTGGAGACTGTCTTACAGCTGCGGACATAATGGGCACTGACATTATGGCCCAGGCAGGAATCAGCTTAAGCCGCCTGGCCTACCTGGCCGCCGAGCATTCCCTCTCCGGCCTTGAATTTGCCGAAGGCATACCGGGGAGCCTGGGCGGGGCGGTCGCCATGAACGCCGGAGCCTATGGGGGGGAAATGAAGGATATTCTCGTTTCCTGCACCGCCCTTGATGAAACAGGGCAAACCCTGATATTCAATCGGGAGGATATGAATCTGGGCTACCGCTCCAGCATCTTTCAGCAGCGCTGTGTTACTATCATTGAAGCCCACCTGCGGCTGGTCAAGGGTGAGAAGGAGGACATCTTAGCCCGTATGGCAGCCCTGGCCGGGCAGCGGCAGGCCAAACAGCCCCTGGATATGCCCAGCGCCGGCAGCACCTTCCGCCGGCCGGAAGGCTTCTATGTAGGTCCGTTAATTGAGCAGCTGGGTTTAAAGGGATACTCCATCGGAGGCGCCCAGGTATCACTCAAGCACGCCGGCTTTGTGGTCAACCGGGGAGGAGCTACCGCTGACGACGTTCTGGCTCTGATCGCCTATATCCAGAAGCAGGCCAGCCAATTGGGAGTTGAATTGCGCCCGGAAATAAAAGTGGTGGGGGAGGAGTAGCCTCTTAGCAGGTAAGGCATATGAATATAGTATTTAGTACATTAAATGCCAGGTTCAGCCATTCTTCCCTCTCATTGGCCAGTCTGGCCGCATCCTGCCGAGGCCTGGGTGCTATTACCATTCATGAATACACCATAAATCAGGCTCATCCAGAAATACTGGCCGATCTCTTTTTACTGCATCCAGATATCATCTGTTTTTCGTGTTACATATGGAATATTGAGAAAACCCTCGCCCTCTGCTACGACCTTAAAATAGTCTCTCCGGATTTGCGCATCATACTGGGCGGACCTGAAGTATCCTTCGAGACTAAAACCATCATGAAACACCACCCGGAAATCGACTTTATAGTGAAAGGTGAGGGAGAAGCGGTACTGAATTATATTATTAGCCGTCTTACGGATACGGATGAGTTTTCCCAAGTAGAAGGCCTGTGCTGGCGCGACGGTGACAATATATATACGTCAGAAAACCTGGCCCTGGTAAAGAACTTTAGCGAACTGCCCCGCCCGGCTTATGAGCAGCTGGCTTCTTTGAAGGATCGGATCATCTACTATGAATCATCCCGGGGCTGTCCATTCAACTGCACCTATTGCCTTTCATCAACGGTTCCCGGGGTTCGCTTCCTACCGCTGGCCCGGGTTCAGGAGGACCTTAAATATCTCCTTTCCATTGGAGCCCGGCAGATAAAATTCGTTGACCGAACCTTTAACGCCGACGAACGGCGGGCCATTCATATTATGGAATTCATCCTGGGACAGGACAGCTCAAGCAAATTCCATTTCGAGATAAGGGCCGAGCTCCTGTCGGATAGTTTTATCAATTTTTTAAAATCAGTGCCGCCCGGGCGCTTCTATTTTGAAATAGGCATTCAATCCACCTGCCCCGAGGCCCTGCAGGCTGTCAACCGTCCCGCTTCCTGGGATAAGTCCCGATCAATCATAACCCAATTGCGCTTAGAAACGGCCGTTCACCTGCACCTGGATCTCATTGCCGGGCTGCCCCGGGAGGATCTGAATCGCTTTAAAGAATCGTTCAACCAGGTCCTAGGCCTCGCTCCTCACGTATTACAATTGGGATTCTTAAAGCTTTTAAAGGGTTCACCGCTCGCAATAGATGCTGATCGGCACGGGTATGCCTTTCAAGAGCAGCCCCCTTACCAGATTCTCAAGAATAATTATCTAAGTTATCAAGAACTGGTTTTATTGCAGGATATAGAAGAAGTGTTGGAAAGGTATTATAACAGCCAGGTTTTTTACCATACCATTGGCTATCTTATAGAAAACTGGTATCGAGGGGATGCCTTCAGGCTTTTTCAAGATATAGCTCATTTCTGGCGCGAAAAGGACTGTTATCTCAAGGGGCACAAGCGGGATGAAGAATATTCTCTATTGTATGAATTTGCCAATCTGATCAACCCACCCAATATCCAAACCGTTAAAGAGTATTTGAAATTTGATTACCTTCAGAACCAGGGGCCCCGGCATATGCCATCGGTCCTGCAGGATGGGGACGCGGCAAGCTCTAACGAACTGGCTTACAACCTGGTAAAAAACGAGGAATTGGTAATGAAGTTCATACCGCACCTCAAGAAGGCCAGCATTGGCGATAGACGCCGCCGCATACACCTGGAAATCTTTTCGGTCAGCCCGTTGACAGGCGCCGCCGCTCCTTGTGCTCATGCGGTCCTTTTCGTGTATCCACCTGGCAGCCCCAGGGCCAAAGACTGTTTTCTGGTAAATACAATGCTGTTGGAGGCTACCGGCGGACTCAGCTAAGATATGCACTATTTTCCGAATATTTAATCTATTTCGGGTAAAATAAAGTTATTTTTACTTCCTGAAGTACATGGTACAATTGGCTAAGCAAGATCTAATATTGTGCTAAAAGACATAGATATAGCTAGGGAGAAAAAGTAATTAAGGGAGAGTTTGATGAAACACGACAGCTTGATCGCCCGGGAGGGTTGGATATTTATTGCTATTCCCGGACTTATCGCAATAATTCTCTGTTTTACCGACTACTATTTATGGTCCTCACTCTTCTGGTTTCTTGCTCTATTTTGCGTCTTCTTTTTTCGCAACCCCAGGCGGGTGGCCACAGGCAATAAAAACCTGGTATTTGCACCCGCCGATGGTAGGGTTCTCGAGGTCCGGCGGGTTGAAGAGAACAGGTATATGCAGGGTGAAGCCCTCCTTATCAGAATATTCTTAAGCCTTTTTAACGTTCATATAAACAGAGTGCCATTGACCGGTAAGGTAGAATGGATAGAAAAAAGAGAGGGCCTTTTTATCTCAGCTTATAAACCGGAAGCCAGTGAAAAAAATGCCTGCAATTACCTGGGCATGATGAGCGAATATGGGAAAGTACTGGTTATTCAAATTACCGGACTGGTCGCCCGGCGCATTGTCTGCTGGGCTAAACCCGGGCAGACCTTCGAAACCGGTGAGCGCTTTGGCCTTATCCGCTTTGGCTCCTGCACCGAATTGTATTTGCCGCTTTCGGCTGAACCAATGGTTAAGCCGGGTGATAAAGTTAAGGGAGGGGAGACGGTAGTTGCGCGATTCACTGAGTAAGATGTTTGCCAATGTGGTTACGATATTAAACATTATATTTGGTACTCTGGCTATTACCTATATTCTGGCCCAGGAGTATCGAACTGCGGCCTTGCTGGTTTTAGTGGCGGTTATAATGGACGGGGCCGACGGAAGAATAGCCCGCCGCTTGGATTCCACTTCCGAACTGGGCAAAGAACTCGATTCACTTTGCGATCTGGTATCCTTCGGGGTGGCTCCGGCTATTCTTTTGTATTCACAGGTGCTCCAGCCCAGTTACCATACCCTGGGTTTAATGGTATGCCTTTTATTTGTAGTCTGCGGTGCGTTGCGCCTGGCCCGTTTTAACATTTTAAATATTCATGAATACTTCCTGGGCATACCGATAACCATTACCGGTCTGACCCTGGCCCTTTTATCACTGCTGGTCAGCTACGCGAATATAAATCCGACCATTATTCTGGTCATCGTGTTTGCCCTTTCCCTCCTGATGGTAAGCAACCTGAAGATACCCAAATTATAGAAAACGAGTTCGGGGACGGTTCTTCAATTTGGAGAACCATCCCCAATTCATATCTGCCACTGTTTTTAATCCACTACCTTATACCCGGCATCATCAACCGCCTTGACCAGCTTAGCCCGATCAGCTGAACCTCCAACCACGGCTTGTTTCTTCTCCAGATCAACCTCGGCCTTTTCGACCCCGGCCACCTTTTTGAGGGCCTTCTCCACAGCCATTTTGCAGTGGTTGCAGCTCATGCCTTCTATTTTGAGAATCGTATCACTCATCACTTTTCACCTCCCCGCACCAATTTTAAACATTATTATTTCGTCGCTATCAACAGGTGTTCTTCAGTCAATGAGCTTCTTGCCATAGGTTGTAAGAAGCAGGGAATTACTTACCACCGAAACCGAAGAAAAAGCCATGGCCAGCCCGGCCCATTCCGGCGGCAGCAAGGCCCCGGTGATAGGGTAGAGGACTCCAGCCGCTACCGGAATCCCAATGACATTGTAGATTAAGGCCCAAAATAGATTTTGCTTAATTTTGCGCAGGGTCATCCTGCCCAGCCGGATGGCCCGTTCTACATCAAGAAGATCGTTGCGCACTAAAATAACATCGCCGGTTTCCTTGGCCACATCAGTTCCCGAACCGATGGCTATGCCTATATCCGCCTGGGCCAGAGCCGGGGCGTCGTTGATGCCGTCGCCGACCATTGCGACTTTTAAGCCTTTTTCCTGGTATTGTTTGATAATGCTGATCTTGTCCTGGGGAAGCACTTCGGCGTTTACCTCGTCAATTCCCAGATCCTGTCCCACCACCTGGGCCACCTTTTTATTGTCCCCGGTTATCATAAAAGTTTTAACGCCCAATCTCTGTAAACGTTTTACGGCTTCATTACTGTTCTTTTTAAGAACGTCGGCCAGGGCAATCAAACCAGCAATGCTTCCATCAAGCGATACGAACATAGTGGTTTTCCCCGCACCTGCCAGTTGCTGAAAGAACGTTTCAACCGGGGCTATATCTATACCATGTTTCTGCATATGCCTTATATTACCCAGGAGCAGCCTTTTACCTTGATAGAGACAGGATACCCCGTGCCCACTCTCTTCTAAATAATCCTTGACTTCATCTATCTCAAGGTTTTCTCCTCTGGCCCGCGCTGCTATGGCCTGGGCCAGGGGATGTATAGAGGGATTCTCGCCAGAAGCGGCTATTTTGAGCAATTCTTTTTTACTGTAGGG
Organism: Syntrophomonadaceae bacterium; assembly: GCA_040217815.1. GTDB lineage: Bacteria > Bacillota > Syntrophomonadia > Syntrophomonadales > Syntrophomonadaceae > UBA5314. Next base: position 42,518 of record JBEHWI010000009.1, read on the forward strand.
AGGCGCCGCTATGATATCCGTTACTTCCGGAGCACCCTGGGTAAGGGTGCCAGTCTTATCGAAGCCTATAGCCTGAATATTTGATATTGCCTCTAAAACCGCTGCCGACTTGAATAATAGGCCTCGATTAAGTCCCACCCCGCTTCCGACCATTATCGCTGTAGGGGTGGCCAAACCGAGCGCGCAGGGGCAGGCGATTACCAGCACGGCTATAGCGGCGGTCAGGGCAAAGACAAAGCTGCTGTTTAGAAGCCCATACCAAATAAAGAAGGTCAGCAGGGCCAGAGCGACAACAACCGGCACAAACCAGCTGGCAATAAAATCGGCCAGGCGCTGAATGGGCGGCTTGACTCCCTGGGCCTCTTCCACCATTTTTATTATTCCGGAGAGTACCGTATCCTTGCCGGTGGCAGTGACTTTCACCTTTATACTGCCTGAACGGTTGATGGTAGCCCCAATTACCGGCTTGCCCGTACCCTTGTCAACCGGGATGGATTCACCGGTCAGCATGGATTCATCAATGCTGGCCTGTCCTTCGATGATCTCACCGTCCATGGGGATTCTCTCGCCTGGTTTGACGATCAGTACATCACCCGGCTTCAGCTCCCCGATGGATACATCTTTTTCCTCACCATCCACCAGCAGGCGCGCTTTATCGGCCTGCAGTTCCAGCAATCGCTTCAAGGCCTGACCGGCCCGACCCTTGGCTTTAGCTTCAAGGTATTTTCCAAAGCGCACAAAGGTTATCAACAAAGCCGAGGTATCAAAGAAGGTGGGTCCGGCAAAAAAGAGCCCGGGGAACCACATGTTAAGAGTTGTCATCACGCTATAGCCATAAGCCGCAGTAATCCCCATGGCTACCAGAACGTCCATATTAGCTGACCGGTTTCGTAGGGCGTGATAAGCCCCCCGGTAGAAAATAAGACCGGCCGAAAACTGAACGACACTGGCCAGGATAAATATCGTGTACATCAATGGCCTGGACATGGGAAGATACATTAGCGGCATTATGGGCAGGGAAAGAATAGCGCTAAATATCAGCCAGTTGCGCTGTCTTACCGCATTGCGATCTTCTTCATCCAGTCCCGTATCATCTATTGGTATATAGCCGGCGTCTCTAACCAGTTCAAAGATTTCTGCAACCGTTATTTTTTCCGGATCGTATTCAACCGCGGCTGTTTCAATGGCCAGGTTTACAATAGCCGATTTTATTCCATCTGCGGAGCCGAGCTTCTTTTCAACTGCCAATGCGCAGTTGCTACAGGTCATGCCGCTTACTTTAAACCGCAGCTTACCCGCGCCCTGAGCTTCGCTTTGGGCCTCATATCCCAGGTCTTTTATCCGGGCCAGAATTTCGTCCTGGCTCACTACCGAGCTGTCAAAATCAACAGTCAATTTCTCCGATGCAAAATTAACCGCCGCTGATTTGACCCCGTCCATCTTACCCAGTCCCTTTTCTATGGTCAAGGCGCAATTGGCACAGCTCATTCCGCTGATCTTATACTGTTGTTTCTCGTCGGAGATGGGAGACGCTGCAGGACAGCTCAGCCCCTCAGGTTCGGGCGAACCATCAGCAGGCCCGGTTTCATATCCGGCTTCCTCGACAGCTTCGTATACCGAGGATAATTTTATTTGATTCGGGTCGTAATCTATCCGGGCATTCGCATCTTCCAGAGAAACCTCTACGCTTTTAACCCCCGCAACCTCTTCCAGAGCTTTTTTTACCCGGCGCACGCAGTGCTCACAGGTCATCCCATAGACCGGGATCTCCATTTGTTTAATAGAACCGTCTAATTCGGTGGCATTCATATTATCACCTCCTAAAAGGGTGAACGGTGTATTATTTCATAAGCTTAAATATAGTCTTTACAACTTCGTCAATTACTTCCCGGTCCCCGGCCTCAAGCTGCTCTACAACACAGGATTTCATATGATTCTCGAGAAGCAGCTTGGCCACCCCGTACAGAGCCGACTGGGCGGAGGCAATCTGGTTCAAGATATCGTCGCAGTACACATGCCTTTCGATCATTCCTTTTATGCCACGAATCTGACCTTCAATCCGGTTCATACGGCTGACCAGTTCATGGACGGTTTTTTCACTGTGATGGCTTAAGCGCTGGCCGTCCGATGTCTCCTGGCAGGAAGGGCAGGAATCGTTGAATTCGTCCATCTTATCACCGCCTTGTATATTATATAAATATAGTGTACCCCCCCTACCTATTTGTCAACCATTTTCACCCTTTTCCTTATAAATTATGGCGAAATGCTGGTCCCCATGCTTAAGGCGCAATTTTGGGCCTGGATTAAACAATAGGGTATAATATGGACAATCTAATAATTAGGATTGACAGGTTACTAAAACCTGACTTTTGTAACTGGGAGTGATTAACGACGAAGTCGCGGGTGGCACTGATGTCCTGTGATGAATATAAAACCGACCTGCTGCGCGAAGTCCTTGAAAAGGGGCTGAATCTGGTTGGGGGCCGGGAGTTGTTTCGCCCCGGAGAAAAAATCCTCTTAAAGCCTAATCTATTGGCCGCGGATCCACCGGAACGGGCTGTAACCACTCATCCTGAGGTGTTCCGGGCGGTGGCGCAAGTTCTTCAGGATTGCGGGGTAAAGCTTGTTTTTGGGGATTCGCCCGGTATAGGAAGCCTGCCCCGGGTGGCCAGGAAGGCCGGTCTTTTGGACGCAGCCCGGGAACTGGGCATAGAAATGGCCGATTTCACATCGACCGTACCTCTGCACTCATCGGAAGCCACCCAAAATCGCAATTTCTTGGTAGCCGCCGGAGTTTTGGCCTGTGATGGCCTGGTCAGTCTGCCCAAGCTAAAAACCCATGGATTAATGCGTATGACCGGAGCGGTAAAAAACCAGTTCGGCTGTATACCAGGTCTCTTGAAAGGGGAATTTCACCTTAAGCTGCCCGATCAAGGCGACTTTGCCCGCATGCTGGTCGATTTGAACCTGGCTTTGAAGCCGCGTCTTTATATTTTGGATGGCATTGTGGCCATGGAGGGCAACGGACCGCGCGGCGGACAGCCCCGCCAGGTGGGGATCTTAGCCATTTCCACTGATCCGGTTGCCCTGGACGCAACCGTCTGCCGCCTGCTGGGCCTGGAGCCCCGGAGTATTCCCACCATAGTTATTGGCGATGAGGCCGGTTTGGGTAAAAGCTCACCGGAAGAGATTGAGATATTGGGCGATTTTCGATGGCCCGGACAAAGGCTTCATTTTGCAACCGCCCACCCGCCAGGCAGCCTGACCGCCCAGGCCGGCCGCTTGCGGCAGAGTATTGTTCCCCGGCCGGTGATTGACAAGAACCGCTGCCAGTACTGCGGGATATGTGCTTCATGCTGCCCGGTCAAGCCATCCGCATTGAACTGGCAGGGGCCCGATTCGCTGCCCACCTATGATTACCAACGCTGCCTGCGCTGTTATTGCTGCCAGGAGATGTGTCCGGAAGGCGCCATATCGCTCTATGTCCCGCTGCCAGGTCGCATCCTTAACGGCTTGCGCCCCAGGGAAGCAAAGAAGGGAACCTGAAATGCCGCCAGAAGATTGGGACCTGAACCGAGAAAGGAATTCTGCCGTAGAAAACCAGCTGCCTGACGACGACTCTTTAGCCACTGTTCAAGATGAGAAACGCCGTTCGCTGGTGCGGCGCTTTATGGCCCTCATTTGCCTGTTTGCTTTTTTGGGCTTGATCCTGGCCAATCTAAATACCCTGCTGGGAGATCTTCCTCCTTACTTGCAGCAGTTCCACTCTTTGAGTTCAGAGGAAATTGTGAAGAAGTCTCGTCCAGCAGTGGTAAAGGTTCTGGCCTTTAACGCCTTACCGGGGAGCGTTGCCGCATCTCCCCGTCAGGGCACCGGCTTCAATATCGATCCTCGGGGCTTGATAATTACCAACCGACATGTACTGGAAAACTGCCAGGAGGTGCGCGTCGTTTTTTCCGATGGAAGCTCCTATCCCAGCAATCAATTCAAGTTCGTGGGCGACCGGGATTTAGCCCTGGTTCGTTTAAACACCAGGGATCTACCGATCCTTGCTGCTGATTATTCACGCCTGCCTGCAGCCGGGGAGCTTTTAACCATTGTCGGAGATCCTAAAGGGTATCAGGGAATACCGGTTCAGGGCAGCCTGGCCGGTTACACAACCGGAGAGGGCGGCAGTTCTGGAGTGATGGTGATTCGAGCCAACATAGCTCCCGGCAACAGCGGCAGTCCGGTGCTGGATTTTAAGGGCCAGGTAGTAGGAGTGGTCTTTGCCATGACCGACTCAGGGCCAAGTAGCATGGCCCTGGCTATCCCCCTGGCTGGAATCGCCAGCAACCTGCAGTGGACATCCTTTTAACACATCTATGGATCTATTGTACCCAACTGCCACTTTATTACTGGATAGGTTAACAAGTATAATAAGGGTAGTATTTACTAGGAGGGGTTGAGCGTATTGAACATTATTGGAATGGTTACTAGCTTTTCGGGTATGAATTCCTACCTTGCCACGGGTGTGTGCTACCTGGCCGGACTGGCAGTTGTGCTGGTCGGTGTTCTGATTTTCTCCGTAATCACCAATTACAATGACCTGCAGGAAATTCAAAAGGGCAATGTTGCTGCAGCTCTCGCCAGTGGAGGTCTTATTCTGGGACTCGCCAATATCCTGCGCTTTGCTATTTTAGCCAACAGCTCCCTGACCGGAGTGTTGATCTGGGGCGGGGTAGGCATAGCAGGCATGCTGGTAGGATGGTTCCTTTTCGATATAGGCACCCCCCAATTTAAAACCTCTGATGAAATAAAAAAGGACAACCGCGCTGTAGGCGTAATAGTGTTCGCTGCTTTTATGGCTATTTCATATATTGTGGGAGCAAGCATCAGTTAGGAGAGGATAACTCTTGAAGATTTATATATATGCCACCATTGACGACTGGAACCGCTCGGAAACCGATTATGTATTCAGCGGCAATATAATGCGTTATGATAACGGTGTCGTCATTATCAGGGATGAGGAGGGCAACCAGCAGTATATCAATCTCAACCGGGTTTTCTGCCTGGTAGAGGCCAATGAATAACGAGGCCGGTCAGCCTGGCACATTGCATGAAATAAACTTTCGCAGTCTTTATGAGCGCTGGGCTGAAGGGTCCGGTCCTTTTACCTGTTTTTTCAGCAAATCCAATTTCGTATCATTAAAACACTATCCGGACTTTTCTTTAAGGCAGCCCAAACTGCAAACCAGCCGTTTGTTTCGCCTGGTTGGGCCCTCATTGCAGAACGCCGGGCCAGCGCACCTGGCTATTATTGATATTCCTGCCCGGGCCGGAATCCGGTTGGCCTGTTTACTGCAAAACCGTTTGCAGATAAAGCCGATTTTGACCTTTTTATGCCCCCTCCATCCTCACGGGCTGGTCGGCGGCAACGACTATGTCAATGACCTGGCTGTATATGGACTGGCACTGAAACCGGTTGAAGCAAAGGGATTCGCCTTTATTTTGGACAGCCGGCGCTATCGCACCCGGGTCAGTCAGAGGACTCTTAAAGACCGGTTTAACAACCAGTACGAACTGGGACCTGACAATTTACCCGGTGTTGATATGTTGAATGCACTGGCCATTTCACGGGTGAGCTTTTATCACCTGGAACCAGCCATGGAGGATGCGGCAGCTTATGTCCATCATCTCAGACAGAACAATATTGAGCTTGATGAATTAATAATACCTAAAACTGACCTGCAATAAGGTAAAATGGTTGGGGAATCTGAGCACTTTCAGGTTTAAATAGGGAGGTTTTGTATGGCCGGGAAAAAAGAAAACCATAAGGAAAAGGAAATTTTAGAATTAATAAAACACCATCCAGCCAACAAGGCGCTGGCCTTAAGTTTTGCTGTTGCTCTGGTGTTTGCCAATGTAGCCGATACTACTACCACTCTGGCTGCCGATCCCAAGAACATGTCCAAGCAAAACCTGGTCCTGGAAAAAGAAAAGGAAAAAGAGGCCAAAGAAGCTGAACGCGAATGGGAACAGGACGAAGAACAGGGCTACAGCTATTACAATACGGGCTCCGGATATTACTACCGCCCGTGGATATACACCGGCTCTTCCTATAATTCGCGTCGGGCCACCTGGGGGTCCAGCACCGCAACTAAAAAATCTTCGGTGGGAGGCTATTCCATCTCCAAAGGCGGAGCAACAGGTTAAAGAGTGGAGCAGGCCTGATGAAACAGGAAGATTTGATCGCTTCTTTCAATTTTAATTATTATCTGCCCAGTTCGCCACGGGATCTGGAATTATTCGCCCCCCAGGCTTCCTACCTGGAGCCTGTGGTTTTTCATAAAATGGTAGATTCTGGCGCCGTACTCTACCGCCTGGTCGAGCGCCTGGTTCATGAGTACCTTGAGAACCCCGGTCTTCATCCTGCCCTGATACTGCCCGATTTTCCGTTTAAGGAGCATGTATTAGGGCTGGACTGTAAACTGCGGCCCTTCTTTTGGGTCCGCTATGACGCCTTCGAAAGAGCGGGAGGCGGCGTCTTCTTTTCCGAGTTCAACTACGATAAACCTTCCCTGCAGAGGGAAATCATCATATCTGATCTATTTAATCCGGAGGGCAATCCCAATCGCGGGTTTGCCGACCAGTTCAGGCAGGGGATAAGCGATTTATGGGCCAAATACGGCAATGGAGCAAAACAGCCGAAGGTTGGAATGCTGTTTGATCCCAACCACTATGATGAAGCCCACCTGGCCTATTTATTTGCCGATCTTTTAACCCCCCTGGGATACCCCTGCAGGTTTGTTGGCGGCCGTAATCTTCGTTTAACGGGGCAAAATCTGACCGCTTTCGGGGAGCCTTTGGACCTGGTTCTACACCAGTACCCAACCGAATTCAGCCACGAAATAAACAACTACCCCGATCTTTTGAAACTATACGAGCATGGGTTGATTCTAATACTTAACGACCCGCGGGCCATTATTCCCCAGGCCAAAAGCTTCTTCGCTTACCTGTGGGATCTTTTACATAAGCACCCTCAGGTGTTGAGTGATGAGGAAAAGGCGGCCATAAGGGAGACCATACCCTACACCCGGATGTTTACGCCCGGGGATGCCGGAGAACTTCTGGCCAACCGGGAGCAGTGGGTTGTAAAATCAGTGTTCGGACGGTACAGCGAATCGGTTTACATAGGAGCCATGATGAACGACCGCGAATGGCAGGAAACCGTAAACTACGTAACCTTGTCGGACGTTCCCCATATCATGCAGGAATTCGTTCCCATAAAACGCCGGGTGGTGCCCTGCTACAATGGGAGGGAGTTCGAAAACGCAGTGGGGTTCGGCAATTATGGTATATATTTCACCTGCGGCGAGTTTTCCGGGACCTGTGTGCGCTGGTCGACCGATTATTTGAGCCATGATGACACGGTCTGGTTTACCCCGGTCGGGGTGCGGCCAGCCGCTCCCGAACCTATTAAAATCCAAACTCTTACGCCGGGTGAATTGGAGCACCGCAACCGGTGGCGGGAAACCGCTCTTAAGGCCGCGTTTCAATACGATTATACCCGGGTCTATACCGGAGAATGGGAGTCTTTTGCCATAGACCCGGTCGTATTGACTTCATCGCTCTATAATGAGCTGGCCGGGGCTACCGAAGCGCTGGCCCGGGTGTTTTTAAAAACCAGAATTGTGGTCCAGCAAAACTTTAATATATTGGGACCTTTACTGGGTATACCGGAGCGGCTGGGCCCAATGATGCAAAACGATTCTTTTCCCTGGCTGACCTTTTTCGGCCGTCTGGATTGGGCTGTTGACCGCGAAGGCCGCCTGTGTCTGCTGGAATTGAATACCGACACCCCCGGGGGCCTTGAGGCGATCGGCCTGAACCGTTTGACAGCTCCTTATTGCCCCGGTTTAAAAGACCCCAACCAGGGATTGGCGGGGCTCATAGCCGGCAAGTTCTCTGAATATAATAATACTCTTACTCGCCCGGTAAGGACCCTGGGCATGGTAGCCTGCGCCGGGGATGAGGAAGACTGGTCAATTCTGCGCCAGATGGGTACCATTCTGGAACCTCGGGTTGAAAGGCTGGTCTATGGCGATATTAGTGGCCTGCACGGTCAGGGCGGGGCCCTTATGCTTGACGGTAACAAGCTGGACGGCCTTTTTCGCTACTATCCGCTGGATTGGCTGGCCGAAGACAGGCACGGCCAGCCTTTACTGGCCGGCTTGTCCAAAATTTCCGGCTTAAACCCGCCCTGCGCGCTGATATCACAGAGCAAGGCTTTTTTAGCCCTGGTTTGGCAGCTGCTGCAGGAGGATTTTTATACCCCGGGTGAGAAAGAATTGATTGAAAGGTATTTAGTCCCTACCTACCTTTCCTGGCCGGGCCGCCCCTGTATAATTAAACCTTACCTGGAAAGGGAAGGGCAGGGGGTGCTGTTCTCAAAGGGTATGAGTAGGGAAGAGCTTAAAGTTCTTAATGATAAAAATATGGTATACCAGGAACTGGTTGACATCAAAGCTCTTGGTATAGAGTCCTATACCAGTTACAACCGGAGTTACCAGGTAGTCTATCCGATTTTGGGAGCCTTTCTGGTTGCCGATCAGTTTGCCGGTCTGTACACCAGATTGGGAGCTCGAATAACCGACCGCTATGCCGTAGTCGGACCTACATTTGTTGAGGAGTGAGAAGCATGAGTAATGAGGCGAGTAAAAAGAAGTATTTTATTGTGGGCGGAATCCTGGTGGGCTTGGCCGCTGTTATTGGCATCTTGGTATGGGTTGCATCGTCATCAGGAGAAAAAGACATGTACAACACCACCGAAGTACGAGTTGTAACTGGTTCCGTTATTAGTAAAGAGATTGAAAACAGCAATTACTATCTTGGGGTGGATGTCCCCGGATCACCGGATTCTCCCTATTATATTTCTACTACTCCCGAATTTTACAATTCCTCAACCACAGGTCAAACCGTAGGTATCGTTATTGGAAGCGTCGACAATTATAAAGTAAAGACCAGCAGTGACAAAAAACAGTTAAGTATCAAATATTCCTCCAGCACCTGGGAAGGACTGTCTTTATATCCAAGCTTTGATCAGGCCCTTAAGGAAAACAATATTGTTTCCTTTACTACCAATGCCAGTTTGTATCAGCGTATTCATTCCCTGGATGGACGCTATTTCTTCCTTATGGATGCCGGCGGTAAAAAGGTTATGACTGAGGTCACCAAAGAATACTATGACCGCTTTACTCCGGCCACCGCCCAGCCTAATTCGTTTGAACTCGCCTTTGAAGGGTATGGAGATTACAACCACGTGTCAGGCATAGTCAACCCCAAATAGACAGTCGGCCGTTTAACAATGTGAATATCTGCGATATACAAAAAACCCCGGTTGGTTGGTGTGTTTTAATACACGCCTCACTCAGCGGGGTTTTCTCACGATTATCAAAAGCCAACCTAGTATCCTATTGGTGTTTGTTAGGCCAGCCGGTATATCTCTGGTATAATATATCCAATTCTAATTGAGGGGACGTTCTTATGAAGAACCAATCCTGGCGTGGTTTTAAAAGATTCTGGACCGTTGTGTTCCTCTTTGTAAAGATCTTCTGGTCTTTTTACTCACTGCGCTTCAAGAAAGTGTGGCATGGGAGCGAATGGCTGGAATCAAAAAAGGCCGAATTATATATATCTCAGGCCCGCCTTTTTAGGGAAACCGCCGTTGACCTGGGCGGGCTGTTGATAAAACTGGGCCAGTTTTTCAGCACCCGGGTTGACATCCTGCCGCCTTCCAGCATCAATGAGCTTTCATCTCTGCAGGACGAAGTTAAACCGGTGCCTTTTGATCAATTGCTCGAAGTCGCCCGGCTCGAGTTTGCAAAGCCATTACCCGAAGTCTTTTTGGGGATCGACAATATACCCCAGGCCTCAGCCTCCCTGGGTCAGGTGCACCGGGGGCAGCTGCACAGCGGCGAAACCGTCGCTATAAAGATCCAGCGGCCAGGTATTGGAGAACTGGTGGCTATTGACCTTAAAGCGGTCGGCCGGGTGGTCGGCATGATAAAAAGGTTTACCGACTGGGAGCGCTTTGTCGACCTCGATGCCATTTATCGAGAGTTTTCCGATACCCTGTGGGCCGAGCTGAATTATATCCAGGAAGGGCACAACGCTGAACGAATTGCCGAAAACAGCAAAGACGACCCCGATCTGATAGTCCCCGAAATCTATTGGGAATACACCACCCGCCGGGTCTTAACCATGGAGTTCCTGGATGGCATTAAGGTGACTGATTTTGCACAGATGGATGCCCAGGGCATCGACCGCCAGCAGATCGCCGCCAAGCTGCTCCAGGTTTATGTAAAACAGATCTTGATCGACGGTTTCTTCCACGCCGACCCCCATCCCGGCAACCTCTTTGTCCGTCCCGGAAATAAACTGGTCATGATCGACTTTGGGATGATGGGCAGTATACCCCCGGATGTCCGGGACACTCTTGTCGAAATGGTATTCGCCCTGGTCAACCGTGAATTTGGCAGGGTAGTGGAGTACTTGACCATAATCGGCTTTATACGGCCCCAGGCCAATCAACAGGTTCTTATTCGAGCCATGAGCCTCTTTTTAGAGCAAACCCTGGGTAAAACCAAAGAACTTTCGCAGGCTGATCTAAATGTTATTCTAAAAGATCTTGAAGTTTTGCTCTATGAGCAGCCTTTCCAGGTGCCCGCCAATTTTACATTTTTAGGCAGAGCCCTGGGCACTCTATACGGTATATGTATGAAGCTGTATCCGGGCATCAGTTTTATTGATGTGGGCCGCCCCTACCTGGAGCAGATTGCTCCTGAAAAAGAAAGCCTGTTTAAAATCGTTAAAGATAAAACCACCGCACTGGGTTTGGCCCTGGTGGAAATTCCACCCCTGGCCGCAAAGGTCTTGCGCCGGGCGGAAATTGGGGATCTGAGTATTAACGTTCCGATGCAAAACCTGACCGAGCAGATGGAATTAAACACCCGGTCTGTAAACGGAGTATCCTGGATGCTGGGGTTTGGCTTCACTGTACTGGTGGCATCCTATTTAAAAGTAAACGGAGAGACCAGCTGGGCCCTGGGCAGCGCTTTGCTGGGAATCATCTTTCTGCTGGCCTTTATATTGAGTAAAAGGGCTCCTAAAGGCAGCCGCCGTATGCCGAGGCATCCCGAAATAGTACCTCGAAAAAAACGGCAGGGGGGGAAGACCGGATGGTAATCCAGGTAAGGAGGGGCTTGTTTGTATTCAAAAAGGGAGCTGCTCGATTTGCTGTTAGGAACCCGCATTTGGATTGCTGTGTTTCTCGCCGGAATTTTAGCCGGGAGTCTTTTCTACAGCCAGGTCTATGACCTTATCTATCCACTGCTTAAAAACACGGTGGCCCTGGCTGAAAAACCCGCCTCATTAAGCAGCGTATCCGAGTCGGTCTATCTGTTGTTTCTATACTTTTTTAAAAACGCCCTGGTTATCGTATTGTGTTTAATGACCACCCGGTCGTCCAGAGGACTTCTTCCCGGACTGATTCTTACCATTAACGGCCTGGTCCTTGGATTCGCAGCCACCTTGATTCACAACCTGACTGGTTTAAGCTACGGCCTATTTGCCCTGGGAATACTGCCCCACGGCATCTTTGAATTCACGGCGCTATTTCTGGCCTGTGCAGCGGGCTGGCAGGCAGTTGACTATAGAAAAGCCTGGCGTTTTATCTGGCTGCCTTTAAGCCTTCTGGCCATAGCAGCTGTCATCGAAGCCTTTGTCTCTCCGTGGGTGATCAAAAGTCTGGTATAATTCGATTAATGTTATTTAAGCAAAAGGGGCGTATAGTAATGACTGGCAAATCACGCATCGACAACATTTCACCATTCATTGTCATGGAGGTGCTGGAAAAGGCGCAGTCCATGCAGGCTTTAGGGAAGGATGTCATTCATCTTGAAGTAGGGGAGCCGGATTTTCCCACCCCGGAACCGGTCAAGGATGCGGCCTTTAAAGCCCTGCGCGATGACGATACCCACTATACCCACAGCCTGGGCAAGCTCTCCTTGCGGGAAGAAGTGGCCGCTTATTATCACAAGCGGTTCGGAGTGGATATTTCGCCTGAGCAGGTGATCATTACCATGGGCACTTCACCGGCTATGCTGCTGGTTTTCTCCGTGCTTGCCGAAAGAGGGGAGGAAATAATTCTTCCCAATCCCTATTACGCCTGTTACCCCAATTTTATTCACTTCCTGGACTCCTGTCCCTCTTACGTGGAAGTTAATGAAGAGGACGGTTTTCAATACCGGGTTGAAGATATCAAGGCCCATATGGGACAAAAGAGTAAAGCTATCCTGGTAAACAGTCCGGCCAATCCCACCGGGATGGTATGCACTGCACCCCAGCTCAGGCAGCTGGCCGATCTGAGCTTGCCGGTAATTGCTGATGAAATCTACTCGGGCCTGGTCTACGAGGGAGAAGAACACAGCATCCTTGAATTTTCGGACAACGCCTTCGTTATAAACGGGTTTTCAAAATTATTTGCCATGACCGGATGGCGTCTGGGCTATGTGATCGCCCCCCGCCAGTATATACGCCCCATGCAGATCTTGCAGCAAAACCTCTTTATCTGCGCGGCTTCCTTTGCGCAAGAGGCTGGTATAGCAGCCCTGCGCTCCTGCCAAAATGAAGTGGAGCAGATGAAAGAAATTTACAACCAGCGCCGTTTGTACCTGCTAAGCAGGCTGCGCGAGATGGGTCTGGCCACTCAAAGCGCACCAACCGGGGCCTTTTATGCCCTGGCCAACGTGAAGCATATCAGCATGGATTCCTACCATCTGGCCTTTGACATATTGGAAAAAGCCCGGGTGGCAGTAACTCCCGGAATAGACTTCGGCAGCAACTGCGAAGGCTACATACGGTTGTCCTATGCCAACTCGCTGGACAATATCAAAGAAGGCCTGAACCGCCTGGACAACTATTTAAAGAGCCTGCGATTCTGTTAACTTAGAGCAGAAATGCCGCGGGAGGTCCACCCCCGCGGCTTCAGACCGGCGACAAAAGCGAATATCTGCGTCATTGTAAAAAGCCCGCTCAATCAACGTACTCTTGTACGCCTCAATCGCGGGCTTTTTACATTCCTTGATCTTCGCTTCCGTCGCTCGCTCTGACAGCTTGACGACTTTGTCGACAAGCTGAAGCCGCGGGAGGTCCACCCCCGCGGCTTTTTTAATCATGGAAATTAATTCGCTTTTATTTGGGAGGTTTGTATCGTCAAATATTTATCGAAGCTGATCGCCCCGCTGGTGTCAGGCAGCGTCACTTTGGCCCCGTAGTCGTAATATTCCAGGCTGCTGGTTCCCTGCATGCTCATATTCAGGGTGCCACCGTTGCCGTTGTCCTGGGCCGGGATGGTCATTTTCATCTGCACATCCATAATTCCTTCCCCGTAGCGGGCTAAATAGGTATCGGGATCAATCCAGATTTTTATCTTCATATTCAGCTTCATGCTTTTCATCATCTCGTTCATGGCTTTCTGGAATTCCTGGTTGTCTGATCCGTTCGTAGCGGGCATCATCCCATTTAATTGACCAACGATTCCTTTTAACATACTGCTGAAGGTCTCGGAATCAATGTAACTTTCTATGATCCAGTAGTTTTCACCCTGTCTATTTTTATCATTGTCAAAGGACATAATAACCTGGTTTTTTTGCAGCCCGGCAATCGTGCCCTGCAGGTCCTGAAGACTGCCCTGATTCTGCATCATATCTTTAATATTTAAACCATTTAAGTCCATCTCGACCCATTGTCCGTCAGGCATCTTCATATACATCCGATCTTCTGTCAATACCATCTCCATGGTTTGGTCGGTTACAACCGGTTTGGCAGACGCCAGGGCTCCCCCATCCATCTTGATATTTATATTCATATAAGCCTGAACTGGATTTTGGGAAAACGAACCGTTTATTGTTTCATCTATATTCATGATCATTTTTTCAGGGGCGCCAGATGGTAATCCGGCCGCTGTCATGTTCATAGTGACATCTTGAGTCCCCTTGAACCCGTAAGTGTTAAGAGTTTGGTATTTGTGCAAATATTTATCCATGACTTCTTGCGGGCTTAAATCCTTGCGGGTTTCTTTATAAACAACATTAATACGTTGCTGTTCAGGATTGCAGGAAATGGAAGCGCCCAAAGCCTCGCAGATGGAAGCCAGAGGAACCATGACTTTATTGTCAATTACCTGAGGAGCGCTATATAGAGTAACGGGAGCATCGTTCAGGGTGGCCTCCAGGTTGTCTATTTGCATTACCAGCGTTTTATCATTTTCTACCACTCTGATTGTTCCATTTTCCACTGCGATATTGGCACCGAAAAGCAAAGCAATAGTATCCGTGGACACCAGGCCCCGACCGTCAAGCACCAGCACCGGGTGTGCACTGCCGGCTTTAATATCATTGAGAGTAAGCGAAAAGTCGGCCAGGGCCGGGGACGCAAAAAGGGCCAGCATGACCAGGGTAGATAATGTTACGGTCAACATTCTTTTCAAGATGAAAAACCTCCCAGCTATGTTTAGTTGACAATAATAAACTTGTTATACAATATTATACATCAATAAACAACTATTATAAATATTGCTTTAAATTAGATCCCGTTAATTCGGGATTTTTCTAAAAACAGTTGAATCAGGAATTATATTGGATAAGGGCTTAACATGTTACACTTGACACTCTATTTTTTGATAAATAAACTTATGAGAGAAGCCTAAAAAAGAAAGATCGGGAGAGGAGTAAGAGTATGGTAAGTATCACAGTAAACGGCTTTGAGATTGCGGTTCCCGAAGGGACAACCGTAATGAAAGCCTGTGCTGCAGCAGGGTTCAACCTTCCCTCGCTGTGCACCCATCCAGACCTTAAGGTCAAGGACAACTGTAAGGTGTGCACAGTCGACATCAATGGAGAGTTGAAGACCGCCTGTTCTGTTGAAGCAGCCAATGGCATGACTGTCAAGACTTTCAGTCCGGCAGCCCTCAAAGCAAAAATCGACAGCCTGAAGAGAATTCTCCAGGTCCATCCCCAGGACTGCTTGAACTGCGCTCGCAATCAAAACTGCGAATTGCAGACCCTTGCAGAGACATTCATTATCCGCGACGTTGTGAACAAACCGTTCCTACAGCCTAAAGACACCTCTACTCCGTCACTGGTTCGCGACCCCTCCAAATGCACCCTTTGCCTGCGCTGTGTCGAGATGTGCAATGACATCCAGACCGTAGCAGCTCTGGAAGTTGTAAACGGAGTTCCCCGTACGGTCGATGGACTTCCGCTTATCCAGACCAAGTGCGTAATGTGTGGACAATGTGCCCTGGTATGCCCGGTAGGCGCTATTGTCGAGAATGAACAGCTCGACGAATTCCTGGCTGCAGTTGCCGACCCGGACAAGATCGTGGTTACCCAGATCGCTCCGGCAGTGCGCGTAGCTATCGCTGAAGAACTGGGCATGAAGACCGGCAGCCTGGACATGCTTAAATTTGTTGCAGGTTTAAGGACCCTGGGCTTTGATCGCGTTTTCCACACCAACTTTACAGCTGACCTGACCATCCTGGAAGAGGGCAATGAGCTGCTCAAGCGGTTAAAAACCGGTGGAACCCTGCCGATGATAACCTCCTGCAGCCCTGGCTGGATCAATTTTATCGAGACCTTCTTCCCTGATCAATTAGATCACCTGTCCACCTGCAAATCTCCCCAGCAGATGTTTGGCGCCCTCGTAAAAACCTACTGGGCAGAAAAGATGGGTGTCGACCCCTCCAAGATCTATTCCGTATCCATCATGCCTTGTACCGCTAAGAAATTTGAGGCTGCCCGCCCCGAAATGAATGCCAGCGGATACCAGGATGTAGATCTGGTTTTAACCACCAGAGAAATAGGCAAGCTCTTTAAGATCGGCGGTCCTGATTGGGACAAGCTGGAGCCCAGCCAGTTTGATTCACTGCTGGGAGCCTACACCGGCGCCGCTGTTATCTTCGGTGCTTCCGGTGGAGTTATGGAAGCCGCCTTGAGAACCGTTTATGAAGTTGTAACCGGCAACAAGCTGGAAGATGTCAACTTTACCATGGTGCGCGGATTCCAGGGCATGAAAGAAGCCGAAGTGGATCTGGCTGGAACCAAGGTTAAAGTGGCTGTAGCCAACTCTCTGGGCAGCGCCCGCAAAATTATGGATGAAATAAAGGCAGGCACCTCTCCTTATCACTTCATCGAAGTAATGTGCTGCCCCGGTGGATGCATCGGCGGTGGTGGACAGCCGATTCCCTCAACCATTGCCAAGAAGGTTGAGCGCATCGATGCCATCTATGAAGAAGACGCCGGACTGCCCATCCGTAAATCCCATGAAAATCCGGAAGTTGTTAAAATTTACGAAGACTTCCTGCATGAGCCTCTGGGACATAAATCTCACGAACTGCTTCATACCCATTATCATCCCACCGGCAAATAATAAAAAACAAGAGGGGCTGTCTCCAGGGACAGCCCCTCTCTTCTTTTCCCGTATTATTTTTAAGGGCTGGTTCGGCAAAAACTCAGTCCTCTTTAAGCCAAATCATAGGCCTGCTTCATTATTAAAGCCCGGCAGCTGGCGGTAACTGTACCGTCCGGCAGTCTGATTTCCGCCATGGTTTCATATCGTTTTTCACCGGCTCGTTTTATCCAGCCGACCACTCGCAGGGGTTGACCGGTGGGGGTGGGCTTATGGTAATGAATATTTAAACTGCCGGTTACAAACACCCGGTCATTCATCAGGAATCGGTCTTTTTCCTCCAGGGCAATGGCCCGAAAGCTTGTTTCGTCCAACAAAGCCGCCACAATCCCTCCATGAGTGACGCCCGGGTAACCGTTATAGTACGGTGCAACTTCCACATCTGTCCAAACCAGCCCCTGCTCGAAATCGCTGAACCAGGTAAGCTTCATGCCATGTGGATTTTCCACCCCGCACAGGAAGCATCCGAGGGAGCTTTTCTGTTCCTGCATATTCCGCTCTCCTTTAACCCAAGTTTTTAATTTATTATCCTCAATAAATTCCGGCTGTCAACCAGCTAATGGTTTTTTAACAAGTAACAAGTTTGGAAATAATCCTTTTGCTTGTTATAAGTAAATCGGCAGGGGCTAGAATAGTAAAAGAGAGCCGGGCAAGTAATTCTTTCCTGGCCTACCTTAAAAGTCTAAAATAATAATGAACAACGATGAACCAGCCCCAGCCCCCGGTTTAAAAAAGGAGGAAATTGATGAAAAGACTATCTAAATACTTTTTGAATGGCCTTATCTTTATTGTGCCGTCCGCCCTGACTATTTACATTGTATATCTTCTATTTGTCACCATCGACAATCTGCTGAAAATCCCGGTGCCAGGAGTGGGGGTTATCCCTGGAGTCGGCTTTGTCACCACTTTAATCCTGATAACCCTGGTCGGTCTGCTGGTTTCCAACTTTCTTACCCGAAAACTGCTGTTCTGGTTTGACGACGTTATGGAAAGGCTTCCGCTGGTAAAGCTAATATACTCGTCAGTAAAAGACCTGGTTAACGCTTTCCTGGGCGACAAAAAAACCCTGAGCCGGCCGGTCATGGTAAAACTGAGCAAAGATACCGAAGCCCATGCCCTGGGGTTCATTACCTGTGATTCTCTAAAAAATTTTGGCCTGGAAGAATACATTGCGGTTTACCTGCCCCAGTCCTATAACTTTGCCGGCAACCTGCTGGTCTTTCCCCGTGAGCAGGTTACTCCTTTAGACGCAAACAGCTCCGACTTGATGACTTTTATCATTTCGGGTGGAGTAGCGGCAGGCGAATCCGGAGGAGGGGGTTCGGATTTGGCTTTGCACGCATAAAGGGAGGTTGATGGTATGAATCCAGAAACCGAACGTAAGATCATCCACTTCTTCAATAACCTGGACCGCAGCTTTTTTATAGATAATGAAAACAGAGATCTTGCTCAACAGGACCGGGCTCTACCCATCGGCTACGGCCAGACCATCTCCCAGCCCTCGCTGGTCCTTTCTATGACCCTGCAGCTCGATTTAAACGACCAGTGCCGGGTGTTGGAAATAGGAACCGGTTCCGGTTATCAAACCGTACTCCTGGCGGAATTTTCCGGTGAGGTTTATACTGTGGAAAGGATTGCGCAGCTATCCTTGAAGGCCCAAAAGAGAATTGAACAGATGGCCTATGACAACGTCCACTTCTTAACTGGGGATGGCAGTCAGGGGTGGCCCGAGCACCAGCCCTACGACCGGATCATAGTTACGGCTGCTGCCGGCAGACTGCCCGGTCCGCTAATCGTACAGCTGGCCTGCGGCGGTAAGATGGTGATCCCGGTGGGTCCACCCGGCAACCAGGAACTTTTGCTAATTGAAAAGCTCGAGGACAATACTGTTTCCTGCTACTCCATTGGCCTGGTTTCTTTTGTTGAGTTCCGGGGCAGCTATGGCTGGAATACCTCAGATGAATAGTTAACCTTAGGGAGGAGGAAAGCCCTTGCCGAAGGAAATAACCCACTGGATAATCGCAGACCGAATACACCAACAGATGGAGGACTGCCCCTTAAAAACATGCCTTTCCGAAAACATACACATGTATTATATTGGAGCAGTTGCCCTGGATACCCCGTATTACCTAACCGGGAGTTATCATAACTTCTTTCTGGCTCTGGCCTCCCGTCTTCATGGAATAAAAGGGGAGAACACCTATGACCCGATATATATGCTGGTTAAATCCTATCCCGACGCTATTCCCCGGCCGGTATGGGCATTTCTGTGCGGGGTGATCACTCATATCATGATAGACAGCTCCTTCCACCCACTGGTTTATTACCTGACCGGAGACTATAATGATCCAGACCCGGTCAAAAGGCTAGATGCGGTGGTTAATCATCGCCGGTGGGAGTCGGGACTTGATATTCACATGAGCGACAACTTCTACATTCAAGATCCAGGCTGGTTAAAAAGAACCTTGCACAGCACCAGAATAAATGAGGATGAGCTTTTAGACTGCCTCTGCATGCTCTATTTTATGAACACCCGGGCCTGCCGCCGGCAGGTAAAAAAGGCTTTGACCTTGCATGCCGCCTGGATGAACAACGCCGCTAATCGCCTGCTTTATTTCCTATATAAACTGGCCAACCCGTTTAGCCAAGGCCGCCTTAAGCCGATTCTGGCCTCTTTTTATCCGACCTCCATCGACCGGGAATACTATCAACAGGAATTTATATATCATCATACCGGTTGGAAGGAGCAGCAAAGAGAAAACATTATAGAAATCGAGAAAAGAGCTATTTCCTCCAGCTTGGATTTGCTTATGGCCTGGAGAAACCTGCCCGACTCCCAAGAGCTCACCATGCTTTTAAAAGGCCTCAGGGGACCATCACTGGAGACCGGAATATAAGCGGGCTACACAGATTAAACTAGCACATTGTTAAGCCAAGTTTAAAATTGAGCAAAAAAATAAGGCCCCCGCAGGCGTGTAAGTCATTGGGAGCCTTGAGCCATCATTCACTTCTTGTACTAACCGGCTTTCTTTTTTTCCTCGGAAATCAGGTATTTCAGATCCCGGGCCTTTTCCTTTAAGGCCGGTGTTGCCTGCCGGTCGTTCAACAAAATGCCCAGCCACATCAGGCATTCCTTGTCCTCATCAATGCGGTTATTGAGATCGGCCAACATATAAACAAGAGCACTTTCATTCATGCCTGCCACCGGGAAGTTGCCTTTTTCGTAGAGAACCTTGAATGCAGCAACCGCTTTGCCCAGGCAGCGTTTTTCAAGTTCCGAATTGCCTTTGAGGCGATGCAGCCAGGCCAACTTAAGCAATAACATACTCATTTCATTTTCTTTGGCGTTGCGTATCTCTGAACAATAGAGCGCTATTTTATACCGATCCAGAGCCATCTCCAAGGGCATTGTGGAAGGGTATTCGCGGTATTGCCAGTGGGACGAAACCTTTTGATAGATCAAATCCTGTTCCGATTTCTTTAAGTCATTTAAGAATGTAGACTCCAGGGACGCATATCCACAATGATTGCACACCCAGACGTCATAAAAGAGAGGATTAATGTATTTGTAATACGGAAGTGAGTCGCTGTCTCTGCGTATTAAGCGAAGCCCTGAGCGCTTAACCACCCGAACCTTAATCTTCTTCTCGCACAACGGGCAGACAACTTCCTTATCGTATAAAAAATCGGCTTCTGTAAAAGCATTGTCTTCGCTCTGGTTCATATTCTGCTCCTTTCTCCCCGCCGCTACATTATGTTATTATCTGGTACCTAATACAATGTTTAATAGGAGTATACTACTTTTTTGTAGTCGCGTCTAGACTTTTTGGCCTAATTTTTATCATTTCCCGTTACAATTTAGGTCCTTATGTTTAGTCGTCCCGGACAGGGTCAGGTCTAAGCTGTTGATTTTGGGAATAGATTTCAGGAAAAACAATCAAAAGAGGGGATGAGAAATGTGCAACAATTATACTCCCGGGAAGCATATCGGGCCTTTTTTGTCCTTCTGATTATGACCTTTTTGGTTGGGCTCGGGCTGGTGGGGCTGAAGAATTTGGAGATCTGCACCTTTTCCCGGGATATGACCACCCTGGACGGAATGATATTCAGCCTGCCCCTGATAGCTATTTACATTGTGGTTTTTTTGGCGGCCACCGCTGGATATGCACGGGCCAAGTATATGATCGATGAGTTGCCCTTCAACCAGCGTTTGAATAAGCAGCTGCAAAGCAAATCAATGGAAAAAGCCAGCATTAAAGCCAAAATCCGGGCTGGTGCACAGGTCACCGAGGAAAGCACCCTTTCCGAAGCATTGAACAATCTCATCTCTTCGCGCATTTCCATTCTGGCCGTGGTCGACCGGGAAAACCGCATTCAAGGAGTCATTACCAGCCAGGACATTCTCCTGTGGCTGCAGGAAACGCTGAGAAACGATTCTGCTTTGAAAAATTATGCCCAGCATGACATAAGCCGGCTTTTGACCCGAACGCCTATAACCGCTGATTGCGGGGAAGACCTGCAATCGGTTGTGAACAAAATGATCAAGCATCAATTCACCAAGCTGGTTGTGGCCGACAGCGAAGGCACCTTCTGCGGAACGATTGATTCAATGGATTTGATAGCCGAAATATTTGACGAGAACTGCTAAACCATAAATTTAAATAGCTGGCAGCACATAGAATTGAGATTAAGCATGTACTAAAATAATTAAAAACGATGTTTTTCATCTGAAAGAGGGCAATTGTGTCTGAAAAGATCCTTCCCATTGTAGTAGCGTGTATAATCAGCGATGAACATATTCTTCTGCTGCGCCGTTTCAAAGAACCGTTTAAAGATCAGTGGAGCCTGCCCGGTGGTAAAATCGAGTTCGGGGAATTTATAGACCGGGCCGCCTTACGGGAAATTACGGAAGAGACCGGGCTTTTCCCGGAACGGGTCAACTATTTGGGAATGGTTTGCGAACTGGTGCTGCCCGCCCTTGATGAGCCACCCCTCTACCAGCACCTGGTTTTTGTCTTTAAGGCAGAAAGCACCTGCATGCCTGAACAACCATCTTCAGAGGGGGAGCTGCGCTGGTTCAGACTGGATAAGCTGCAGGCTCTCAGTTCGTCGCTGGTCGCTACCGATGATATGATTATAACCAAGATGCTGCTGGCCGGGCAGAAGGGGCCTTTCAATTCCACCGTGGTCTATGACCGCCAAACATACCGGTGCCTGGAATTCGCCAACCTGGAATAAGGCAGTCCGCCCTAATAGTCAATCCTCCTATCCGCAATATTTTCTGCTCCTATCTTGACACGACCCTGTCCCAAACGTATAATTAGTATTTGGGTGCAATTTTCAAATAAGCATCGTAATCCACCGGCATTGCACAGGTAGTGCCGTTATTTTTTGCCTTGAGGATGAAAAGGAGTATAACCATGCTACAGAATTTGAGAAACATTGGAATCATAGCTCATATAGACGCTGGGAAAACCACCACTACGGAGCGCATCCTGTACTATACCGGGCTTACCCATAAAATCGGAGAAACCCACGATGGGGAGAGCGTAATGGATTACCTGCCCTATGAAAAGGAGCGGGGCATTACCGTCACTTCCGCGGCAACCCGTTGTTTTTGGAACGACTGCCGCATCAATATTATCGATACTCCCGGCCATGTTGATTTCACTGCAGAGGTTGAACGGAGCCTTAGAATTCTTGACGGAGCCGTGGTCATATTCTGCGGACGCGGGGGAGTTGAGCCGCAGTCGGAAACGGTATGGAGACAGGCCGATAAATATGAAGTTCCGCGCATAGCCTATATAAATAAAATGGATGCCGTGGGAGCCGATTTCTTTCAAGTTGTGGACCAGATCCGGGTCCGCCTGGGAGCGCATCCCCTGGTTGTAAGCCTTCCGGTATTTAACGGTGACACCTTTACCGGGATCGTTGACCTGGTCAAAATGAAGTGCTATACCTTTACCGGAGCTATGGGCGACGAGATAGTGGAGGGGCCTATCCCGGCCGCTTATCTTGAGTCAGCCGAACACTGGCATAAACTCCTGGTCGAGGATCTGGCTGAAACAGATGAAGAACTTCTGGAAAGCTATTTCGCAGGGGACGATATTGACCCGGCTGAGCTTAGCAGGGTTATACGCAACAACACGGTCAAAGGCCATATGGTCCCGGTCATTTGTGGAAGTTCTTATCGCAATATGGGTGTTCAGCCCTTGCTCGACGCCATCGTTGACTTTTTGCCGTCACCGCTGGACATCAAACCAGCTACAGGGATTTGCCAGGAAAGCGGAGCCCAAATAGAAATGCTTCCAGAGACCGGCGGGGAATTTTCCGCCCTGATTTTTAAGATAGTAAGCGATCGGCATGTTGGCAAGCTGGCTTTTGCCAGAGTCTACTCGGGCCGGATTCACACCGGCTGCTATATATACAACAGCACCAAGCAAAAAAAGGAGCGGGTAGGGCGCCTGGTAATGATGCACGCCAACCACCGGGAGGAAGTTGACGAAGTGCAGGCCGGGGATATTGCAGCGATTATCGGCCTTAAAGATGTCTCCACCGGCGACACCCTGTGCCGGGAAGGCCAGGATATACTTTTAGAATCTATTGAGTTTCCGGAGCCGGTTATTCAAATGGCTATCGAACCCAAAACTCAGTCTGATCAGAACAAGATATCCGAGGCCCTGGCTCGAATCACCGCCGAAGACCCGACCTTCAAGCTGAGCTATAATAAAGAAACCGGGCAGACCCTCATTTCGGGAATGGGCGAGCTGCATCTGGAAATTGTGGCCGAGCGTTTATCCCGCGAATTCAGAGTGGAATTCAACGTGGGCCAGCCCGAAGTCGCTTACAAGGAAACGGTCAGCCGGGCAGCTGAACATACCACCCGCTATGTTAAACAAACGGGAGGTAAGGGGCAATTTGCCCATGTTGTACTGCGCCTGGAACCCGGTGAAGGCTTTGAGTTTGTAAACCGGATCAGCCAGGGAGCCATTCCCAGAGAATATATACCGGCAGTCGAAGCGGGAATCAAGCAGGCTCTGGAAGAGGGCATCCTGGGCGGCTATCCGGTAGTAGACGTACGCGCCATTTTACTGGACGGCTCATTTCACGAAGTGGACTCTTCCGAACTGGCTTTTAGAAACGCCGGTCTGATGGCGGCGCGCGAGTGCTTGAAAAAGGCGTCTCCCCGTATGCTGGAGCCGGTTATGCGCCTTGAGATCACTTCACCCGAGGAATACACCGGCAGCATTATAAGCAATATAAGCAACCGCCGCGGACGGCTGCAGTCACTGGAGATGATAAACAATACCCAGGTTATCAGAGGCTGCGTACCGCTGGCCGAAATGTTTGGCTATTCGACTGTGCTGCGCTCCCTCACCCAGGGCCGGGCCGGATTTTCGATGGAGTTTTCCCATTATGAAGACTCCTCCATGGCTTCTTGAGAGCAGATATTGACTAGATAATTTAGGATAAAAACCTGACGCTGGTTTAAAGTGTCAGGTTTTTTTATGTATAATGGTTCAAAGACTAATAAACGGAAAGAAGTGATATTCATTTCCTGGTTTGTTTATGTCTTACAGTGCCGGGGAGACACGCTTTACACCGGCGTAACCAACGACCTGGACCGGCGTCTGGCCGAGCACCGTCAGGGCAGGGGAGCCAAATACACCCGCGGCCGTACTCCTATCGAGCTCCTGGGAGCTTTAGAGGTGGACAGCCGTTCCCTGGCCCAGGCCGAGGAACACCGCATAAAGAATATGAAGCGGCCGGATAAACTCAAAGAGATTGCATCCTGGCCCTGTCACCCGGAAAGGCTACCAGCTACAGATGTTTAAAACTAACATTCTGTCACAGTCATAATTAAAATGAACTATAGCCCCATTACTTAGTAAAAGGAATCTCTCTAGCATAGAATACCCCCCTGTTGTAAACTGAAAAAGAATTGAACAAGGCTGTGGTAATGACCATTAAAACCGATTCGGACATTATGGTAGTCAGCACAACCTGGTCGGATCCCCAAATAGCTGCCATCATTTGCAACGCCGTTAGCGGCGCTTTTGTCAACACCTTGAACGAACCTACTAACAGCAACAGTGTTGGAATACTGGTTCTAGAGACCAACCGCTTATTCCCTAAGCACCAACCACCTCTTCCTTGAGGGTCTTGATCGGCTTGCTGGCCGGATTTTTGATAGGTTTTGGAATTATATACATTCAGGAATTGTTGGACACCACGGTTCGAAGCATTGAGGAAATAGAGGAAGACCTTAACCTCAAGGTTATCGGAATAATACCCGAACACCAAATAAAATAGAGGGGTTTATTATGCTAAACAAATACGTTAATATTTATGCCCAGGTCAATCGCGCAGTTCAGGATGCTTATGCTCTTTTGACCGCCAATATCCATTTCAGCAACTCCACGGGTGACCTGAAAACCGTGACCATAATCAGTTGCACGCCTAAAGTGGGAACCACCACGGTGGCTATCAACCTGGCCATCTCCCTGGCCCGCTCCGGCTGGAAAACCCTGATGGTCGACGCCGATATGCGCAAACCCGGCACTTATAAAAGGCTGGTCGGCAAGGAGACCCAAGGCGAAAACGGGGATCTGGATATCAATATCAGAGAGTTTTCCAACAATACCACCATTCCCAACTTGAGCTACTTATCATACGGAAGCGGCCACGACAATCCCATAGAACTTCTCTGTTCACCGAAGTTTTCAGAATTTATAAGGGAGGCCCGCCGGGAATACGATTTTGTTCTGTTTGATACTCCGGCTCTTTCCAGCGTCATCGATGGGGCCTTGATCGCGTCCAAATCGGATAGAGTAATCCTGGTGGCTGAAATGGGCAAGACCAAAAAAGCTTCCCTGACCCGGGCCGCCGAACAGCTGGAAAAGGCTCAGGCCAATATACTGGGAGTAGTGATAAACAACATCGTTAAACGGGACTACGTAAAATACGCCGAATCCTACAACTACTTTGAACGCTTCAAATAGGGCGGATAAGGACCGATAACAAACATGATTAGAAGGCTGTTTAATTCATCGTCGCTTTACCTGGGCAGCGAATATACTCCAACTCATGGGATAGGTTCAGCAATCCCATTTTTGTTGTTAAGGAATGCTTACGATGAGTAGTATCGAAACACTGGTAGCCGCGATGAACCAAAAAGACGCCAGCCTGTACCAGGCTATGAATCTGCGTACCGACGCCATTATCGTCAATCAGGCGGGGGGCTGGGACTGCTGTGACTACCGTTTTGAACGCGGCCAATGCACACTGGTTATCACCCCGGAACGGGGAGTAGGCAGGAACAGAAACCATGCTAAAACGGTAATCGATATTACAGCGGTAAATGATGACCCTGAGCAGACCAGGCTGTACCTGGCCGGGGTTGGATTGAATGAGCAAGACCTTATAAGACCGTTGGGGGAATGGTTATAGGAGTCAGGTGGTTTGAACCCGACTGCCAGGACTATAACCTAATAGAAATAATGATTTGGTTTGTAATATAATTGGCTATTGTACCAATCTGGTTCATAGGTCCGTTCGAGTTCTTGTCAGGTTTCAGGCTTTAGCCTCGAATATAATATAAAAATAAGATCTTAGCAGGAATTGTAAAAGGTACAACGAACAAATACAATATCGATCGGATGCTATTTTCATCCAACCATCCCGCTTAAGAAATTCCCTCAAGAAGGTCGATAATGATAACAGGCCTCTGTGAAGATAACGGTATTTTTCTACGATATGGTTTGGCCAATAATTTACCTGGGAGGAAACAGCTTGAGAAGAGTTCCGGTTGAGGACCTGCAGCCTGGCATGGTAGTTGCCCGTACGGTTATGGGATTTACGGGGCGGGCCCTGCTTACAGAAAACACCAGGTTGACTGATAACTACATAGCCCGCCTGGGCAAAATCGGAATTGGTTCGGTTTATATCAAGGACGGGCTGGGCGATGGTGAAGTGCCGGAATTAGTCAGCGAAGCAGTCCTCTTTTCCGTAACCAACAACCTTAACAGCTCACTGAAAACTTTTACGGTCGATAATTCCATCAATGTCACTTCATTCAAGAAAAGCGTTAAGCTGCTTCTGGAAAATATCTTAAACAATCCCAGTGTGCTCATTCAACTGGAAGACATTCGTTCCTTCAGTGACTACGTTTTTACTCATTCCACAAATGTAGCGGTATACTCCATCATGGCCGGCATCAGCCTCGGCTATTCGGAGAGCAGTCTGGCCGATCTAGGCCTGGGCGCTCTTTTGCATGATATAGGCATGCTGACCCTTGATGCTCAAATTTTAACCGACCCGGAAGCCCTCTCCATAGTTGAGAGAGATAAAATAAAACTGCACCCGGAACTGGGGTTCAACCTGCTCCGTCAGCATAGGGAAATATCCGCCTTGTCCGCCCATGTTGCTTATCAACACCATGAACGTGTGGACGGTAAAGGCTATCCCCGCGGTCTTAACGGTGATCAGATACTGGATTACGCTAAAATAGTAGCGGTTACCGATACCTTTGATGCGGTTATATCGGACCGCCCGCATCGCACCGGATGCACCACCACTGATGCGATGGTAGTCATTAAGAAACTATCCGGCACCCATTTTGACCCGGTATTCGTTGAAGCTTTTGCTTCAAATGTAGCCCTATATCCAGTGGGCAGTGTGTTAAAATTAAACACCGGGCACCTGGCGGTGGTCACTTCGGTCAATCGGTTCAACTCCGACCGCCCCAGAATCAGTGTGATCTGCAGCCAGGCCGGTGACCTGATTAAGCCCGCCTATGAGATTGACCTGGCACAGACTCCGGAAATATCAGTAATGCGCCGCCTAACCTATGAGGAAACCCAGATTATCCGTTTGCGGATTGAAAAGGAAAGCAGATTGGACACCGGATTTATAAATAGCAATTAAAGAACTGGACGAATAAGCGGATCAAGTTTTAAATGCTCCTTTAAAGGGGCATTTTTTAATGTTCAACAGCTTCTATACGCTGTTTTGGTCAGTGAACTGCCCCTAAAGAACCACCGCTGTTTTTTCGATTATTAATATAAGGCCGGTATAGTCCGGATTTTTATCAGGGTATGACGGCAGGTCAAGGAGGATAAATATATGCGCAGAATACATTTGGAACATCTCCAACCGGGAATGATAATCGCGCGTACAGTGGTGGGCGTGGACGGTCTGGCACTTCTTACCAAGAACACCCGCCTTACTGAAATGTACATAGCCCGTTTGAATAAATTGGGGCTTGGTTCCATTTACATCAAGGATGAGATGGGTGATGTAGAGGTTCCCGAGATCATCAGCGAACAGGTCCGGCGCTCGCTTACCAGTACCCTCAACAATTCCATTAAAGATCTCTCATCGGGCAAGATCATCGACATGCGTCCTCTTAAAAAAAGCGTCAATTTGTTGTTGGATAATATAATCAGCAAACAAGATGCCTTGATTCAACTTGAGGAAATTCGCACCTATGATGACTATGTTTTTCTGCATTCCATAAATGTGGCGGTATTTGCCATAATGACCGGACAGACGCTGGGATACACCGAAAATCAGCTTTGTGAACTGGGGCTGGGAGCTCTTTTGCACGACATAGGAATGATATCAGTTGATCCGGCGGTCTTATACAAAGTTGGACCTCTTACTCCTCAGGAAAACGAGCAGATCCGGGCCCATGCCCAGATAGGCTTCAATATGCTGCGGACTTACCGGGAAGTCTCGACCAAGAGTATGCATATCGCCTACCAGCATCATGAAAGGATGGACGGCCTGGGCTATCCGCGCGGGTTGCAGGGCCGCCAGATTCTAGACTACGCCAGAATCGTCTCTATCGTTGACACATTTGACGCCCTTATATCGGACCGCCCCCATCGCACCGGCTGCACAACCACCGATGCCCTGACTGTTATTCGCAAACTGGCCGGCACCTGTTTTGACCCGGAAATAATTGAAGCATTCGCTGCCAATGTGGCTCTATATCCGATGAACAGCCTGGTAAGGTTAAATACCGGCCACACCGCCGTGGTGGCAGCAGTCAACCGGCACCGTTTGCACAGCCCGGTAATTCGAGTAATCTTTGATTCCAGGAACAAACCCGTTCTCAACTACGAAATTGATCTCAGCATTGCCAAAGAGGTATCCATAGTAAAACGACTCACCTATGAAGAGATCGAAGTACTGTACAAAATGAGCACCCCTTGTGACAGCTATTCTGTTCAGAACTCCATGTCTTCAGGGAAAGAGGCTTTTGTAGCTTCATCTCACTGAAACTTGCCTACACACAAAAGGCCAATAGGGCAAATCCTCTATTGGCCTTTTTTTCGTGTATATGATTAAATCTGGTTGATAGTCAGGTTCAAATGCAGGTTGGAACTGCTCAGTTGGCCGGAACTCAATAGCAGCTGAACAGCTTCACTTATGGCTCCGATATTACCACTGGTCTCCAGATGAAGGGTGAAGGCCGGGGAATCAACTTCAAACTCCAGCCGGGGGGAAGGAATATCAGAACGGTCTGTATTCACTTTCATTTCCCTTTTGGCCTGGGAGTTTTCACTTTTTTCGCGGCTTTTCTCAGCATTTTCGCCTTTGCGCGTTTTCCTGGGCTCCAAAGGTATGCTTAGCTCATGCAGCAGATTGTATACCCTGGACCTCGATATTCCCCAGGCTTCAGTAATTCCGTTTACTCCTATTTCACTCTTCATTTCTCTCAAAACCTTTTTACGGTCCTTTTCCGGCATGGTTTCAAATTCAGCTAAAGAAACTACCATAATTAACCTCCTCCAATATCTTCTGCCAGGGATCTTTCCCCAAGCTAATAATAATTATTCCTCAAAAATACCGAATAAGAATGACTTTAAGAAAATCGAAAGGTTTGACACCACTCTTCAATTACATTTATATGATATAAAAGCATTTTTAATCAGGGGTAAAGCCGCCTTAATCTGTTGCCAAAAGTAATAATCGGTTGAGCAACTACCCAATATTCCAATGGAGGATTGAAATTATGATCGAAATATCCGGACCGCTCCTTGATGAGGAGGAAAAGAGCGCCGTTTTAGGTGTTTTAAACAGCGGCCGCTTGGCCCAGGGGACGGTTGTCCAAGAGTTCGAAGAAGCGTTTGCTGCTTATTGCGGAGTAAAGCATGCTGTCGCCACTTCTTCTGGCACCACCGCCCTGCATCTGGCGCTCCTGGCCCACGGTATTGGCCCGGGGGACGAGGTAATAACCACGCCCTTCACTTTTATAGCCACTCTTAATGCCATTATGTACGTTGGTGCCACTCCGGTTTTAGCGGATATAGACCCGCGAACTTTTAACCTCGACCCCGTAAAGGTAGAAAAACTTATCGGTCGTCATACCCGGGCCATCATTCCTGTCCACCTGTTCGGCCTGCCGGCCGACATGGAAAGCTTTTCCGAACTGGCCGGGAGTCATGGACTGGTTTTAATTGAAGACGCCTGCCAGGCGCACGGTGCCCAGTGGAATAAGCAAACGGTAGGCTCCTTCGGAACCGGCTGTTTCTCCTTTTATCCCACCAAGAATATGACTTCCGGCGAAGGCGGTATGATTACCACCAACGAGGATAATCTAGCTGAACATTTGAGGCTATTGCGCAACCATGGTATGAAATCTAAGTATGATTACGTAGAACTGGGTTTCAATTTCCGGATGAGTGATATCCATGCGGCTATTGGTCTGTCCCAACTTTCCAAGTTGGAAACCTTTATAAATATACGCCAAAAAAACGCCGCCTTTTTGAGCGAACGCCTGCGTGATGTGGTGGAATGCCCGTTTATACCGCCAGCCGCTCGGCATGTTTTCAACCAGTATACGATTAAAATCAATACCAATCGAAACCAGTTGCTTGAGAGTTTACTGGCTTCGGGAGTGGGAGCCGCCGTATACTACCCGGTGCCTCTGCATCACCACCGTTTCTGGAATAAAAATGATCTTCAATATCCTGTGGCCGAAGCTGCATGCCAGTCAGTACTGTCCCTGCCGGTTCATCCACGCCTGGACCAATCGGATCTTGAGCTTATAACAAGACAGGTCAGAGACATACTCGCCTAATCAAAAATTGAGCCCAAATTGTATAGCCTGAGCAGGCTGCTCCAGTCTTTTTCACTATCAACAATTCCCCTGGTGTCAAAGACCACCGGTGTTCTCATCTCTTTTGCCAGGCTGGCATAGTCAAGGGTTTTAAACTCGGAATGATCGGCTAAAAGGAGAAGCATATCCGCCCCTTTGACCGCCCGCTGAAGCTTTCTTTCCTGTCCGTCAATCACGGCATAGGGATCATAAATCCGCAGCTGGAAACCTTCTGCTTTCAGCTGTTGGATAATTTCCAACGCCGGACTTTCCCGGGTATCCTCCACATCACCCTTGTAGCTTACCCCCAGTACGGCGATACGGGGCAATTTTATTCCGCTTAAAAGGCCTCTCACTTTTTTTACAATGTACGCCGGCATGCTGCAATTGATCTTTCGTGCCTGGGAGATAAGTTCCGCCAGGTCAGGCGCTTTTTCAACTATAAAATAAGGATCCACCGCCAGGCAGTGTCCGCCAACTCCGGGACCGGGCTTGAGGAAATCCACCCGGGGATGTTTATTGGCCATATCGATTACCTTAAGAACATTTATCCCCAGGTGGTTGCATATTTTAGCCAGCTCGTTGGCCAGGGCGATATTTACATCGCGGAAGGTATTCTCCATCAATTTAGTCATTTCCGCGCTGCGCAGATCAGTCAAGATAATCTGCCCCCTGATAAAGGAGCGATAGACGGCGGCCGCCTGCCTGCCGCATTCTTCGGAATACCCACCGATAACCCGATCGTTTGCTATTATTTCTTTCATGATCCGCCCGGGCATTACCCGTTCCGGGCAATGGGCCAAAAACAGGTCTTTTCCCACCTTCAAACCAGTTGTCTCAATAAGTGGCTTTACAGTCTCCTCACAAGTCAAGGGGGGAATGGTTGATTCAATAACGATTAGATTCCCGCCAGACAGTAGAGGGAGAAGCCCGCCTACGGCCTGTAATACAAAACTTAAATCACACGACTTATCACTGCTATTTGGTGTTGGCACGGCAATGATGAATGCATCAGCTGGTTTCGGTGTCGGCGATAAAAGCAGGCTTCTCTGGGTTAGAGCCTTTTTGAGCGCACTATTAAGGGATGGTTCTTTGATATGGGTATATCCCCGGGAAAGTTCGTTTAAAACCTGGTCATTGCTGTCAACTCCAATTACTTTATGTCCATGCAAAGACAGAACTACAGCCGTCGGCAAACCGATATAGCCAAGTCCGATTACGCATATAGTCCCCATATCTTGACAGCCCCCATATTATTCCTGGTATGGAAGAATGATATCCTATTGTATTTTGATTGATCATCAAAGGTTCATAAATGAGTCGTTTTTTAAGTCCTGGAACAGGGCACCCTCAAAGTTCATGGTAATATGTTTCTGTATTGGCATAATTAATGTCATTTTTTATGGTTTTACCATATTTATAGTTAGTAGGCTGTTACCCCTAATACTGTGTATTATCAGCAGTCATATTTCTGTATGACTGGGTTGTCGTCAGTCGCAATACGTCCATTATTACTCATTACTTGACACCCACGGATGGGTTAATGGCGGCGACGTTCATGGACGAACTAGTGCAGCGATGCCAGGCCGGCAAGGAGCTGCGAGCCCGCTTTGTCCTACAAAAATATCCCTCGATGAGTAATACATAGTATTAGGGGTAACAGTCTACAAGAAGGTTTTGTAGGGTGGGGTAAATATGAGGATAGTTTTTTTAACAGACGCATTGACCTCGGGGGGATTGGAGACTCATCTGCAAACATTTATAAACGAACTCATAAAAAGGGGGCATCAAGTACTTGTTCATTCATATTTTACAAACCCGGTATTTTTTCAAGGGATAAGAGATCCTCATGGCCTTTTCCACCACATGATCGGCACCGACGATGCGCTGACTGACATAGCCTCATTTGCTCCTGAGGTTGTTCATTCCCACCCCTTCTATGCTATTATCCGGGGCTCTCAGATAGCTGAAGCGCTGCACAAGCCCTTTTTTATCACCATCCACGGCCTCTATAATTCCGGTCTGGATAATTCGGAAAGCGGAGTCAGGGTTTGTGAAAAAGCAAGTTCAGTTATTGCTGTAGACGATGGTGTTGCCGCCCTGCTGGCACGGTCCATTCCCACCCCGGAGAAACTGGTAGTAATCCCCAATGGAATAGACCTGCAAACTTTCAGCCCCCTTGCTCCGAGCCGCAACCGTTTAAAAGCACCGGGCTTCAATCCGGACTGCTTTACCATTACTTTTCTGACTCGTTTTCAAGACGGAAAGGAAACTCCGGTTTTTCAGCTCTTAGAGCATGCTCCCTTGATAGCCAAACGGCTGGGCGGATTAAACCTTATCCTGGTTGGATTCGGTTCTTTCTATGACCGGATTCAGGAATTAAGTAATATTGCCTGCCAGAAGAGCAAATTTCTACATGTCTTTCTAACGGGACCTCAGCTTGAAGTGAGACCGTATCTGGCCATGGCCGATCTGGTATTGGGCTGCGGCAGATCAGCCCTGGAAGCTATGGCCTGCCAGCGCCCTGTTTTTGCCGCTTATCAGACCGGGTTCGCCGGACTCATTGACAAAAACAGCTTTGATGAACTGATTTTCAGCCTCAAAGGCTATTGGAATCCCCTGCCCGAAGAGGCCTTTATCGAATATCTCATTAAGCTCGGAAGAAGTGAAATCCGGCTTCGCCGTTCAGCCGAGCAAGGCCTGGAAATCATAAAAAGCCGTTTCAATATCATTGATGCGGTAACCCAATTAGAGAACATGTACCAGCAACACCTATAAGCTGTCCGGGCTTAAAGGGAATATTTTTCCGGGATTCGAATGCGAAAGCTATAAAAAATCGGGGAAAGGCTGGGGTGTAAAAATGTTAAAAAACAGCACCATACTGGTAACCGGTGGAGCAGGAGCGATTGGCAGGCATCTCGTCCATGAACTTGCCTCCCATAACCAGATTATTGTACTGGATAATCTGGCTTCCGGATACCTGGATAATATCTTTGAACTAAAGAATATTGATTTTATCAATGCCTCTATTCTTGACGATGAAGTCTTGCGCTGTTTATTCTCCCGCTACGCAATCGACTACGTATTTCACCTGGCAGCAAACTTCGCCAACCAGAATTCCGTGCTTTTTCCCCGCCGGGATCTGGAAATAAACAGCCTGGGAACGCTTAAATTGCTGCAATACTCGCAAGATGCCACCGTTAAGCGTTTTGTGTATACCTCATCTTCTTGTGTTTACGGCAATAAATCCTTACAAAACGATGAAAGCACCCTGGAATTTGAACCGGAAACACCCTACGCTATTTCGAAGTTGAGCGGAGAGATGTATGTAAATTTCTTCAATCACTACTGGAAGCTGCCCACTGTAGTAGTCCGGGTTTTTAATGCCTATGGACCGGGCGAGTATCCCGGCCCGTTTAGAAACGTCATCACCAACTTCTTTTGGGCTGCTTTAAATCAAGCTCCACTGCACATTACCGGAAGCGGGGACGAAACCAGGGATTTTACCTTTGTGGGAGACGTTGTAAAAGGATTGCTTTCCTGTGCTACAAACGAAAAAGCCCCCGGCCAGGTCTTCAACATCGGGACTGGAAAAGAAACGGCGATAAAAGAAATCGCCGCCAAAATCAAAGCCCTTACCGGTTCTAAATCAACCCTATCGTACGTTCAGACACGCTCCTGGGATACCATATCACGCCGAAAGGCCAATATCGAAAAGGCCAGAACCATATTGGGATACGAACCGGTTGTTGATATTGATACCGGGCTGAAGGCCACCCTGGCCTGGTTTGAAAAGCAAAGGGGAAAATCCTTTAATAACAATCGTGTATTCTTCTGAGGTTTTATTTAAGCTTTTAAAAATACCACCAAAAAACCGTTAAATAAAGCCCCGTTTATTCAGACGGGGCTTTATTTAATCGATACATAATATATGAGTTCAAAGGTGTATGGATTTAAACAAACTAGTACTCTGATAACTCTAATTCGGTGTATTACTCGTCGAAGGAAATTTTTGTAGGACAAGGCGGGCTCGCAACTCCTTGCCGTCCTGGCACCGGTGGCTCGCTCTTTGGCGTCCTGCCACCGCCACGTTAGACCGTCCGTGTTCGTCGCTGCATTAGCCCATCCGTGGGCATCAAGGAATGAGTAATACTGGACTGGACATATTGCGATTGACGACAACGCAGTCATGCAAAAATTTAACCGGCGATAATATATAATTAGGGTGAACAGAGTACTGGCTTCTTATCATATTCAAATCCGTTACCATAAATCAGTTTAAAGAGTGCTGTTTAAATGATTACATGGCAGCCTGTATCTGACGGAACCAGCCCTGGGGAATGGGAGTGGAGCACATCGAACTGGTTGAAACGGGGAACAAATTGGGCTATTAAAAAAAAAGGGTGATGGCCTGTGAAATTAAAAAGACGCATATCCTGTGGCATTTCGGAATTGCAGTCACGCATTTCGCTCTCGGCCAACTTGTGCACCGGTTTTCGCGTTCTGTTGTACCATTCAGTTGGCACTCATACAGATGGTAAAACTTCTGGTGTTCACTTCGTGAATCCAGATTTATTTAACCGGCATATGTCTATTCTTAAAGAGACTAAAGGCATTTCTGTGGTGGGCTTCCAGGAGGGCAATGGCTACGGTGACACTCTGGAAGTAGCGGTTACTTTTGATGACGGTTTTAAAGACAGCCTTTCCGTGGCAGCTCCGATATTGACCAAACTGGAGATTCCTTTCACGGTTTTCGTTTCCGCGAAACACCTTAAATACGATATGCCAGATTACTTGAACGAGGCCGAGTTGAAAGAACTGGCGGCTCTGCCCGGTGCCACCATAGGCGCTCACGGTGCCAACCACCTGCCGTTGGCTCCACTCGACCAAAGCGAGATATGGCACGAAGTGCATGACAGCAAAATTTATCTGCAAGACCTTTTGGGGAAACCGGTTTTGACCATGTCCTATCCATTCGGTTCGCTCAACCATGTAGTTAGGGACGCGGTTGAGAAAGCTGGCTACACGCGGGCTGCCTGCAGACACTGGGGAATTAATGATGCTTATAACGACCGGCTGCTTTTATATCGAACCCCAATTCACGCCGAGGACGCAGAGCGAATTTTTATTCAGAAACTCAAAGGTTTTTGGGACTGGCATGGCCGCTTTCAAAGGGATCAAAAAATATATGAATAACGGGCCAGTATAGCTCCCACCATTACTTAAAAAAGAGGCGTCATTATTGGACGCCTCTTTTTGGGGTTGGTTGTACTTCTTCAGTTTCACTCGCTATCCCGGTCCCGGGCTTCGTCTCGTATTTCCGCCCGCATTGAATCCAGGGCCTCCTCGCGCCTTCGGTTTTTGGCTTTAAGATCCCTTCTGGTTTTCGGATTGTCAGAGAGGGCTATCATTTCTTCGGCTGCGTCTATATTCTGCAACGTGTCGTCAATATGTTTCTGTATTTTCTCAACATTGTCACTCCGGTCGTCCGGCTTGTTTTTCACTTAAGGCACCCTCCTTTAACCAAAATCTTTCTTGTATTCTTAGGAAGGCACGGACCTTTTATACTGGTATTCTCTGGTGAGCGGAGTATTGCAACACGGGGACGGAGATTTTGGTGCATTGTTCAATGGAACAAAATCTCCGTCCCCGTGTTGCAATAGCTTTTTTACCTGTATATCCCGTTGATTTTGGAAGGGGAATTATAACTGTCTGGAGAATATATAATGATTTGAATGCTTTTAAGCATTCAATCCAAAGCTCGTTTAATAGAAATGAATCCATTAGACCATTAATATAGCGTATACTTCTTTATCAATCCATTAAGGAGCGTTTTGACATGAAATCTTTTAAAAAGGTCCTGATCGCCAACCGCGGCGAAATCGCCATCCGCATAATCCGGGCCTGTCACGAACTGGGCATCCGTACCGTTACTGTCTATTCTAAAGAAGACAAACTGGCCCTGTTTAGAAGCAAATCGGACGAATCATACCTGATCGGCGCCCATAAAGGCCCCATTGAGGCCTATCTGGACATTGAAGAAATAATCAGCCTGGCCATAAAAAAGGGAGTTGATGCTATACATCCCGGCTACGGCTTCCTGGCCGAAAATCCGGAATTCGCTCAAAAGTGCATAGAATCAGGCATCGAGTTCATCGGCCCCACCCCGGAAATGATGGAAAAACTGGGGGACAAGATCAAATCCAAACTGGTTGCTCAAAAAGTCGGAGTTCCCACCATTCCCGGGGTAGAAAAGCCTATCCGGTGCGATAAAGAAGCCCTCAAATTCGCCAGAATGGCCGGCTATCCCATCATGCTCAAAGCCTCCGCCGGCGGCGGCGGGCGGGGCATGCGCATTGTAAGGTGCGAAGCCGACTTATTAAAGGAATTCCACAGCGCTAAAAGTGAAGCCAAAAAGGCCTTTGGCATTGACGACATATTCATTGAAAGGTACTTGGAGCGGCCCAAGCATATTGAAGTTCAGGTGCTGGGAGATAATTATGGCAACATCGTCCACCTCCATGAAAGAGACTGTTCGATCCAGCGCCGCCATCAAAAGGTTATCGAATTCACCCCGGCCCTGGCCCTTTCCAAGGCCAAGCGGGAGGCCATATGCGCCGACGCCATAAAGATAGCCCAATCGGTAAACTATCGCAGTGCAGGAACCGTCGAGTTTCTCATGGACAGTGACGGCAACCACTACTTTATCGAAATGAATCCCCGCATCCAGGTTGAACATACCGTGACCGAAATGGTTACCGGTATAGACATCGTGCAGAGCCAGATCCTCATCGCCCAGGGCTGCAAACTCAACTCCAAACAACTGGGCATCAGCAGTCAAAAAGCGGTCAAGGTCAGGGGCTATGCCATTCAATGCCGGGTGACTACCGAGGATCCCTCCAACAGCTTCGCCCCTGACACCGGAAAAATTGACGTATATCGCACCGGTTCCGGCTTCGGCATCAGGCTGGACGGCGGCAACGGCTATACCGGCTCCATAATCAGCCCCTATTACGACAGCCTCCTGGTCAAGATAACCTCTCTGTCCAGGACCTGGGAAGACGCCATCAGCAAATCCAAGCGCTCCATCCGGGAAGCGGTTATCGGAGGGGTGAAAACCAATGAACCCTTTTTGCTCAACGTGCTTTCCCACCCCACCTTTCTAAAAGGGGAATGTGATACCGGGTTTATCGATTCAACCCCGGAACTCTTCGATATAACCCCCAAGGAAGACCACGAGGCCACCATATTAAAATTCCTGGGAGAAAAAGTAGTCAATGAAAGCAAGGGCATAAAAATCGAATACGATGTCCCCAAGGTGCCCAAAGTACCGGAGAACAAGTCCCAGGGCATCAAGCAGATACTGGATAAAAAAGGCCCCCGGGGAGTTGTCGATTGGGTCAGAAAACAGGATAAGCTGTTGTTAAGCGACACCACTATGCGCGACGCCCACCAGTCCCTAATGGCCACTCGTTTCAGAACCGTTGATATGCTAAGGATCGCGGAAGCCACAGCTCATCTGGGCAAAGGCCTCTTCTCTCTGGAAATGTGGGGCGGAGCTACCTTTGATGTCGCCTTTCGCTTTTTAAAAGAGGATCCCTGGCAGCGCCTGGTGGACCTGCGGGAGAGAATACCCAACATAATGTTTCAGATGTTGATCCGGGGGGCCAACGCGGTCGGCTATACCAACTACCCCGACAACCTGGTGCGCGAATTTATTCAGGAAGCCGCCAGCGCAGGCATTGATATTTTCAGGATCTTCGATTCCCTTAACTGGCTCAAGGGCATGGAGGTCGCCATAGACGAAACCTTAAAGAGCGGAAAAATAGCCGAGGCCTGCGTATGCTACACCGGCGACATCCTGGACGAACGCCGCGATAAATATTCCCTTAAATACTATATCAACACCGCCAAAGAAATTGAAAAGATGGGCGCTCACATTCTGGGCATCAAAGACATGTCCGGACTTCTCAAGCCATACGCAGCCGAAAAGCTCATAAAAGCCTTGAAAAACGAGATATCGATTCCGATTCACCTGCACACCCATGACACCAGCGGCAACGGGGTGGCAACCGTTCTCATGGCTGCCGAAGCCGGTGTTGACATTGCCGATACCGCCTTCAACAGCATGTCCGGTCTGACCAGCCAGCCGGCCCTGAATTCAGTGGTGGCCGCCCTGGAAAACACCAACCGGGCCACCGGCTTAAACCTGGATGAGATCCAGGAGATATCCGACTATTGGGGTGACATACGGCCCATCTATGCCCAGTTTGAATCCGGCCTCAAATCGGGTACCGCCGAAGTCTATAAATATGAAATTCCCGGCGGGCAGTATTCCAATCTCAAACCGCAGGTGGAAAGCTTCGGCCTGGGGCACAAGTTTAAAGAAGTCAAGGAAATGTACAAAACCGTCAATGACATGCTGGGGGATATCGTAAAAGTGACACCGTCCTCCAAGCTGGTCGGAGACCTGGCCATATTTATGGTCAGAAACGATCTGACCCCGGAAAACATCGTTGAAAAGGGCCGGGACCTGGCCTTCCCCGATTCAGCCGTATCTTATTTTGAAGGCATGATGGGCCAGCCGGTAGGGGGCTTTCCACAAGACCTGCAGGCGGTGGTCTTGAAAGGCATAAAGCCGATCACCTGCCGTCCCGGCGAACTGCTGGAACCGGTTGACTTTGACGCCATCCACCAGCAGCTGGTCAGGGAATTCGGCATCAAACCGACCCGCCGGGATGTCTTGAGCTATGCTCTCTACCCCCGGGTGTTTGAAGAATACCTGCAGTTTAAAAAGGAATTCGGGGACCTCTCCCGGGTAAACAGCCCGGTGTTCTTTGACGGGATAAGTGAAGGAGAAACCGTTGAAGTTGAATTTGATGAAGGAAAGATATTCATCGTCAGACTGGTGGAGATAGGGAAGGTGGATGCCGAGGGCTACCGTAGAATCATTTTCGAGGTAAACGGCAACCAGCGGGAAATCTCCATCTTTGACAAAGCCTATCAAAAGGGTGCAGTTTTAAGCTCCACCGTTTACGCCGACCCGGAAAACAAGAGCGAGATAGGAGCCAGTATACCCGGAGCGGTAAGCAAAATCTTGATTAAAGAAAACGAATCGGTCAAGGCCGGGCAGTCTCTGATCGTAATAGAAGCCATGAAAATGGAAACCCAGATAACTTCGCCCATGGACGGCAAAGTCACCAGCATAAACGTAAAAGAGGGCCAGCAAGTAAAGAACGGGGAGCTCCTGCTGAATATCGAATAGTAACCGAAAAAGCAGCCTCCAACAGGGGGAACGTAGTACAATAAATATTAAGGACCCGGATTCCAGTTCCGGGTCCTATTATGTGCACAGGGTTCTTTTTTTTGTTTATCGAAGGATTCTGGTGGCCCCAGCATACCGGGCCGCGTAATA
Source organism: Syntrophomonadaceae bacterium (assembly GCA_040217815.1). Taxonomy (GTDB): domain Bacteria; phylum Bacillota; class Syntrophomonadia; order Syntrophomonadales; family Syntrophomonadaceae; genus UBA5314. The sequence continues at coordinate 82,549 of JBEHWI010000009.1, forward strand.
ACTCTCCGACAGGCTGGAGTAGATAACCCCTCCGCTGCTGGGAGAACTGGAGTGAATGAATTTGCCGTTGCCCACGTAGATTCCTATGTGGTTGATTTCCCCGCCGCTGGAGAAGTAGACCAGATCACCCGGCTTGAGGTCGCTTCTGCTAACTTTTCTACCCGCCGCAGCCTGATCAGAGGCGACGCGGGGCAGGCTGTAGCCGCACTGGCGATATACATACTGGACAAATCCGGAGCAGTCAAATCCCCTGGGACTGGTTCCTCCCCAGACGTAGGGGGTGTGAAGGTACTGGGCGGCTTTTGACAGAACCGAACCGCCCATAGAAGTATTGCCGGAACGGCTGGCGACCTGAGTATTGGCAGACTTGCTGGCGGTATTGGTTTTGGAGCTGGAAGCAGTATTTGAACTGCTGCTGGTTCCGGGGCTTACAGCCGGGGCCGTACCGGCTACAACAAGCTTCTGCTCCAGTGATAGATTATCAGTAGTTAAATTGTTCAAAGCCTTTATTTCATTAACAGTGGTGTTATTGGCGCGGGCTATACTCCAAAGAGTATCACCGGGTTTAACCGTGTAAGTGGTGGTAGATACATTGCTGACCGGGTTGGCTACCTGAGATGTACCAGCAGCCACAATAAGCTTCTGGTCCAGAGACAAATTTTCGGAAGTTAAATTGTTCAAAGCCTTTATTTGATCAACAGTAGTGTTATAAGCGCGTGCTATACTCCAGAGAGTATCACCGGATTTAACCGTGTAAGTGGTGGGGGGGACATTGCCGGCCTGGTCTGAAGCTTGAGGAGCGGGCTGCGCTGCCGCATCGGCTACTATGGTACTATCCGTATGGGCTCTGTTAATAAGCTTATATCCGCCTATACCCATAGCTATAGCGATTAACAATACGATCATTACTGCTTTCGAATACCTCAGGGAAGCAACTTTGGATAAATATTCCTTTACATTTGCGAGCTTTCGCAGGTCTAATACTATCATGAGTCCATCCTTTCTCTGTGCTTACTTTCCTATATTCTTCATCGGAGGCCAATATTCCTCCAAAAATTCAAAGTCTTTCTTCAAAAAGTCCATTTCTATCGTATACGCTGTTCATCATTCATCCTCAAATGCCATTATTACGGATTCTAAACAGCTTCTCATTTTTAGTCTAACTTTGTATACATAGGCTTATGCACTAAATAATTTATCAATTTAGTCCCAACCTACTGCTAAAACATTTTTTTCCGTTAATTATTTCATTGCCTTTGCATTGCCTATGCCACATGATATAATAGGAATGTTGTGCAGTAAAGTTTTAATTTTGATGCTTTACTTCTGATGGTTTTTCTCCTATTAAGAAAGGGTTTTAATTGTGGAACAAAAAACCTTGCGAAATATCGCTATCATAGCTCACGTAGATCATGGCAAGACCACCCTGGTGGATAAACTGCTGAAATATACCGGCTGCTTTCGCAGCAACCAGGCTATTGTGGAAAGGGTTCTGGACAGCAACGACCTGGAGCGGGAGCGGGGTATTACCATTCTGTCCAAAAACACCAGTATTTTCTACCGGGACACCCGCATCAATATCGTTGACACACCCGGCCACGCCGATTTCGGTGGCGAGGTGGAGCGAATCGTCCGCATGGTCGATGGCGTTCTTTTACTGGTGGACGCCTTTGAAGGCTCCATGCCCCAGACCCGTTTTGTCTTGAAAAAAGCCCTGGAAGCGGGCCTCAAACCCATAGTGGTTATAAACAAGATCGACCGCCCCGGCGCCCGTCCTGAGGAAGTAGTCGACAAAGTACTGGACCTGTTCATCGACCTGGAGGCTGACGAAGAACAGCTTGATTTTCCGGTCGTCTATACCTCTGCCAAGGAAGGCTACGCCTTGAATGATTTGCTCGAGCAGCCGGTCGATATGCAGCCCCTGCTGGATATGATATTACAGGAAATCCCCGCCCCGGAGGGAAACCCGGAAGGTCCTTTGCAGCTGGTTATCTCTTCCATAGATTATGACAACTACGTGGGGCGCATCGGAGTAGGCAAGATCAGCCGCGGCCGGATAGCCAAAGGCCAGGAAGCTGTACTATGCAACCACCAGGGTAAAGAGCAGCGGGTCAAGGTTAACACCCTGTACACCTTTGAAGGTTTGAAGAAAGTGGAAACCCTTGAAGCGGCGGCCGGGGAAATAGTAGCCGTGTCAGGGATCGATGACATCAACATCGGGGACACCCTCTGTGCAAGTGAACTGGTTGACCCGGTGCCCTTTGTGGCCATTGACGAACCGACTATTTCCATGAATTTTGTTATAAATGACAGCCCTATGGCCGGACTGGAAGGCAGTTATGTTACCAGCCGCCACTTGAGGGAGCGCCTGGACAGGGAATTGCTATCTAATATATCTCTCCGGGTCGAAGAGCTCAGTCCCGACTGCTTTAAGGTTTCCGGTAGGGGAGAACTTCATCTATCCATTTTGATAGAATCAATGCGCCGGGAGGGCTATGAGTTCGCCGTCACCCGCCCCGAAGTTATCCTGAAAATGTTTGACGGAGTCATCCACGAACCGATCGAGAGACTATATATCGAAGTTCCGGACAGCTTTGTGGGAACGGTCATTGAGAATTTGGGAAGCCGCAAGGGCGAACTGGTCAGTATGAACAACGGGATGGGAAGCACCGTGCAATTGGAATTCCTGGTTCCGGCCCGGGGTTTGATTGGCTACCGCTCGGAATTCCTGACCGATACTAAAGGTAATGGTATCATGAATCATGTTTTCGATTCCTATCAACCCTATAAGGGGGACATAAACGCTCGCAACCGGGGCTCCCTGGTGGCATCGGAAAGCGGCACCACTGTGGCCTATGGTTTGTACAACGCCCAGGACCGGGGGCGGCTCTTTGTCGACGCCGGAGTTGAGGTTTATGCCGGAATGATAGTGGGGGAAAACGCCCGCAGCATGGATATTACGGTCAATGTATGCAAGAAAAAGCAGCTCACCAACACCCGCGCCTCGGGCAGCGACGAAGCCTTGCGCCTGACACCCGCGGTGCCCATGAGCCTGGAAAAATGCCTGGAATTCATAAACGACGACGAACTGCTGGAGGTCACGCCCCGGTCGCTGCGCCTGCGCAAAACGATCCTGGATAAAACCGAGCGGGAGAGAGCGGCTCGCAAAAAGGAACAGGCCTCCTAAAGCCAACCCATGTAGGCATATTTTGCAAAAGTTTTGATGCACCCATTGGGCTTTAAATCTACTGGAATAGCTGTTTATCAGGCAGGGACATCACTTGGCCAAAGTGAGTCCCTTTGTTTTTAGTATGGGTATGGTTTTATGTATTATCTTGTATTACACTTGTCTGGGAGAGTATCAAGAAAGGTGGAAAAATTGATGAAAATGAAACGCTTTCTAGTTTTATGTCTGATGCTTGCCATTAGTTTTACCTTGATGGCTTGTGGCAAGGCCAAGGACGGCAAGGAAGCAGCACCCACCCAGAAAACCATTACTATAGGCATTATGCCCGATGTTGAATCCATTCCTATGATCATAGCTGACAAACAAGGCTTCTTCCAGAAACAAGGAGTAAATGTTAAAATAGTGCCGTTTAAGAGCGCCAAAGATAGAGACAGCGCCCTGCAGGCCGGACAACTGGACGGAATGATCACCGACCTGGTGGCGGTGGTATTCGCCAATGAGGGCGGCATCAACCTCAGGGTTATTTCCAAGACCGACGGCAATATTCAGATGCTGGGCGGAAAAGATTCCGGGATAAACAGCCTGGCCGACCTTAAAGGGAAAAGCGTAGGCCTGTCCTCCAACACCATCATGGAATACACGGTTGACCGGATGATCGCCACCGCCGGTTTGAACCCCGAAGATATCCAAAAGGTCGCCATTCCCCAGCTTCCCAACCGGCTGGAAATGCTGAACGGCGGCAAGGTTCAGGCCTGCATCCTGCCCGATCCCCTGGCCGGATTGGCGGTTAAAGGAGGAGCCAGGGTTCTCTACAGCACCGACCAGACCGGCACCAAGGTCGGAGCCATTGCCTTTACCCAGAAGTGCCTCCAGGAAAACCCGAACCAGATCAAAGCCGTATTCAAAGCCTACAACGACGCGGTAGCCTACCTGCAGAATGAACCGCCGGCCAGCTACATCGATTACGTGATCCAGCAGCAGGGTTTCGCTGCTGAAACCAGGGATATCTTGAAACTGCCCGCCTACAAAGCCGAACCGTCCACCGAAGCCGCTTTTAATGACGTGGTGCAGTGGATGAAAGCCAAAAACCTGATCAAGGGCAGCTATGACTACAACACCCTGGTCGATAAAACTATCTTGGGTAGTGTTAAATAGTGATATCAATTAAAGACCTCTCGGTAAGCTACCAGGGGAAAAATGAAAACACGCTGGCCCTGGACCGGCTGACCATTGACATCGGCCGGGGGGATATCTATACCTTTATCGGCCCCTCCGGCTGCGGCAAGTCTACTCTTCTGTATGTCTTGTCCGGAATACTCAGGGACTATGAGGGCCAGGTCACCATTGACGGTCAGCCCATAAATGCTAGAACCCAGCGTATAGGCCTGATCCTGCAGAACTATGGGCTTTTGCCCTGGAAAAACGTCTATCACAACATAATGCTGGGCACCAAGATCAAGAACGGGCAGAAATCCCTGGATGAATACGGACGCTACATTATAGATCAATTGGGCATAGAGCACCTGCTGTCCCGCTACCCCAGGGAATTGAGCGGCGGCCAGCAGCAGCGGGTGGCCATTGCCCGGGCCTTTATTCTGAAGCCGGACCTGCTCCTGATGGACGAACCCTTTTCCGCCCTGGACGCCATAACCCGGGAAGAGATGCAGGAGCTGTTTTTAAAGATCTGGAAGCAAAACAGCGTAACAACGGTTTTTATTACCCATAGCGTGGACGAAGCGCTTTATTTGGGCAGCAAGATCGTGGTCTTTTCATCTCCTCCCGGCAGAATAATGGAAGTAATCGATAATCCCTGTTTTAGATTGGACAACCTGCGCTTTTGCGATGAGTACTATGACATGTCCATGAAGTTGCGGACCATCCTGGGGGTTGTCCATAGTCTGAACGGCCAGGCAGTACCGGCTCCGCGCAGACCCGAAAGGTACTTGCGGCAGGCCTGATCGATTTATTCATAACCCAAAAGTAAACCGCTTAAAGGATGATAGAAGGTGCTATCCAAAGAAAAATGGCAGGGATCTTTATACAGCTTCCTGTTTGTTATCGTGGTATGGTATGCCCTGGCCTTGATTATTAAGAGGCCTATCGTACCATCACCGTTCGCTGTTTTTGAAAACATCCTGCAAATATATGTTAGTAAAATGCATGTCCACGTGTTGTACAGCCTGGTGCGTATAGTGGAGGGCATTGCCATATCGATAGTCGTGGGAGTCCCCCTGGGATTCCTGATGGGCTATTTCAACAAGATCGACAAGCTCTTATCACCCCTGGTCTATTTCACCTATCCGGTTCCCAAGATCGCCTTGCTTCCGGTAGTGATGCTCCTGTTTGGCCTGGGTGAGGTTTCTAAATTAATCATGATCGTCTTGATCATCATATTCCAGATCATCATCACCTCTCGGGACGCGGTCAAGGCCATTCCCGCCGAGACCTTTCGCTCCCTCCAATCTCTGGGCGCCAGCCGCCGGCAGATGTTTATCGAGATAATAATCCCGGCATCTTTATCCGATGTTTTGACTTCCACCCGCCTGGCCCTGGGAACAGCCGTTTCTATTCTGTTTTTTACCGAAACTTTCGGCACCGAATATGGGATGGGCTACTTTATCATGGACTCCTGGATGCGGGTGAACTACCAGGATATGTATTCCGGAATTGTTATCCTCAGTTTTATGGGCTTTATCATCTTCACCGTAATAGATGCCCTGGAGCACTATATTTGCTCCTGGCGCTAGGCTAGCCTGAATAACCCCACTCGCTGCCAGGATGAGTTCGGGGACGCTTCTTAAACTCATTTGCCGTACCTCTGCTTTCCAATCCATTTTTTCAATTACCTCCTTTTCCAGCCAAGAACTATAATATTCGCGATGATATACGATACACTTAAATAGAGGATGCTTCAAGGAGGGGTTAGGGGAATGTGGACTAGACGGGATTTAAAAACCAGGGCCAAAACAGTACTCAAAACCTCGTACTGGCAGGCGTTTCTGGTAAGTTTGATCATTGGTATTGCCGGCGGAAACGGCTCACCCAGCTTTAATTGGAACACGGGAAGTTCGGATTTTAGTTCATCATCGGATCTCTTTGGGGGCGGGGATATGACCGCGTTTATTATTTTGGCGGTTGTTCTGTCCATTGTAGGCTTTATCCTGCTGCTGGTCATGGCCTTTAGAATCTTTCTAGGCTACCCGCTGGAAATAGGAGGCCGCAAGTACTTCGTTCAATCGCAGCAAGAGATGGTGGATATGAACCATCTCGGATTTGCTTTTAACCGGGCCAGGTATTGGGACATCATAAAGTCCATGTTCTGGCGGGCCTTAATGAATTTTCTATGGTACCTGCTCCTCATCATACCAGGTATTGTTATGGCTTATGCCTACCGTATGGTACCCTATATCCTGGCCGATAATCCCAACATCGGATACAAGCGAGCCCTGCAGCTCAGCGTCGACATGACCAGGGGCCATAAATTTAGAATATTTGTCCTGGATCTTTCTTTCATCGGGTGGATTTTGCTGGGGGTGCTGGCTTTGTTTATAGGGGTTTTATTTGTAATGCCTTACATCAATGCCACCAATGCCGAATTGTACCTGGTCTTGCGCCAAAGCGCACTCGATAGGGGAATGTGCAGCAAAGAGGAACTCGCTTTATCATAAATTACGTTCAGAGCAAGCAGCGGAGCGGCATAAAAGTCGAGCCCCTGCTTTTTCACTTCCGATGATCCTAAAGTACCTTAGAATAGACTGCTATCCAAAAACAGCAACTGATTTTACGTAACATAATAAACATATACAATGCTATTATATAATTATTGGAAATTGATAATAAAATCTCACGGGCTGGATAGGGGATGAATATTATTTGATCAGGATGAAAAACCAACGAATTTTATTATGGTTGGCTCTGGCCTTATCGGTGAGTATATTTAGCGGTATAGCCGCAACTAATACCGGGCAGGCTGCAGAGGATATTGCCAATACGCCCGGCAATGCTTCCAAATCTACAACCAGCCTCCCCAGGCCTGTTACAGTTCACTTTAATGATGCCCAGCTTGAAGCGGCCATACGCAACGCATTGAATAAATCTAGCGGAGATATTACTGATGTCGATATGGCCTCCTTGACTTTGTTATATGCGTGGTCTAAAGGCATAACCGATATAAGCGGCCTGGAATATGCAGTCAACTTGCAGACTCTATATCTTTTCGATAACCAGATCAGTGATTTAACTTCCCTGGCCAATTTGAAAGTTTTGAAGCTGGTGGATATACGCAATAATAATCTTAACCTTTCGCCTGGTTCGGACGCGATGAGAATAATCAATACCCTGGAAAGCACCGGGGCAAGAGTATCATATAACCGGCAGAATATGAAAAACAATGAATCAGCTCTACATATTATCATAAGGGATCAATTAGGTATACCCGATGGGGAAGAGTTAACCGGGCAAAATATGGCCGGGTTAACCCGTTTAACTTTATCCGGAGGAAACATTCAGGATCTGAGCGGACTGGAACTTGCCGTCAATTTGCAGAAGCTCGATCTCTCAGCGAACAAGATAACCGATATATCGCCTTTATACGGTTTGACCAACTTGAATGATCTCGATCTCCAGCTCAATCAAATCAGCGACATATCACCTTTAGAAAACTTGACCGGTTTACGCTCTCTTAATCTCGGACATAACCAGGTCAGTGATATATCCAGTCTGGCCAATATGACTCATATGCAGAGTATTTTTATTTGGGAAAATAACATCTCTGACATTTCTGTTCTGGTTAATATGCCTGAATTGGAGCATATTTCTGCCGGAGAAAACCAACTTTCAGATATTTCATCACTGGCCAATCACAAGTCATTAAAAACCATTTATTTGGGAAACAATCGTATCAAGGATATATCTTCATTGGCAGGCTTATCCGTTTTAAATTATCTCAGGCTGAACCAAAACCAGATTGGAGATATAATGCCATTGGCCAATTTGACTGAATTGGAAACACTCGAAATATATGGGAATCAGGTTTCTGATATATCACCATTATCGAAGTTAACCAAAATAAAAAGGCTTATTTTATAGGATAACAAGATCAGCGACATATCTCCATTAGCCAATTTGGCTGAAATACAAGAGCTGGATCTTCACACCAACCGCATCAGCGACATTTCAAGCTTGACCAATCTGAAAAGCGTGCAAAAGCTTTATCTGCAGAATAACCAGATCACTAACATCTCCCTTCTGGCTGGTTTGACCAATCTGCAAATGCTAGAAATCGAAAACAACCAGATCCGCGATATTTCCTGCCTGTCCTATTTAACTGTTCTGAACTATGCAGATGTGCGCAATAATTATCTGGACCTTACTCCCGAATCTTCCGCCATGAAAGTAATTACAACCCTTATCAATAATGGCGTCCAGGTTAAATATACTCCGCAGAGGGGAGAATCCATTTTCAACCGGTTATCGGGGATGGTATTGCCAGGTATCTTGATTCTGGCAGTGGCAGCCGGTGTGGTGTTGGGATTAATGAAAAAAAGAAATAAAGCAGCGTAAACTTTATTTCTTCTTAATATAATTATTTGTATTTATTTATACGGGCGGTATTGAGTGAAGGAATCAGTGCAACTGTTAAAGAACGCCTCATCTTGTCAAAGCAAAAGTGCGGAATGTGATTTTTAAGCTATATAGACATGACCACACAGTTCTTGCTCTTGTTCTTCCCTTCGTACAGGGCCTGGTCGGCCTGGTTGATATTGGCATCCAGGTCAATATCGGGATTAAATTCGGTTCCCCCGATGGTAACCGTAACGGAAATACTGATGTCTCTCACTTCAACTGAAGATTCCTCAATACAACTGCGTATCTTCTCGGCGGCACTATGAGCCCCCAAAGCATTGGTTTCAGGGAGCAGAATCAGGAATTCTTCGCCACCCCACCTGGAAACCATGTCGTGCTGGCGAAGATGGGTTCTGGTAACCTCCACAACGTGTTTGATGACGCAGTCGCCGATTTCGTGGCCATAAGTATCATTGACATTCTTGAAATTGTCTATATCGACCATCAGAATGCAAAATTCTTTATTATTGCGTTTATAGCGCGATATTTCTTCATTCATCCGATTGACAGCTTCCCGGCGGTTGAAAATACCGGTAAGGGGATCAATCGATGCCATTACTTCGAGCTTTTCAAGCAGGATATTGAGCTCATTATTATTTCTTTCCAACCGGGCGGCATATTCGGCCAGCGCTTCACGTGATTTTTTGAGTTCAATATGGCTGCGCACCCGCGCATAAAGCTCATGGGGATTGAAGGGTTTGGCTATATAATCCTGACCACCGGCGTCAAAACCGTTTACAATATCATCGCTCTGATTGCGGGCAGTTATAAAGATAAGGGGTATATCAGCGGTCTGCCGGCCGCCTTTTAACAAACGACAGGCAGTAAATCCATCCATATCGGGCATCATCACGTCCATGAGGATTAAATCCGGTTTTATTTCAGCCGCCAGCTGCACCGCTTTTGTACCGTTGTTGGCCACAAATATCTCATATTGATCGCGCAGCAATTCACCCAGCAATTTTATGTTTACCGGCACATCGTCAACAATCAGAATCCTGTCCAAATCATCACATCCTTAAAGAATTTATCCGTGCAGTCCATAACTGAAGGGCATCCAAGGCCCGTTCAAAATCAAATTCTTCGGCAGCCCGTGCTAATTCTATATACTCGGGATCCGTACATCCTGGATAGAGCAGGTTAATCCTCTCTAAGCTGTCTCCGGCATCAAAGCTGTGATTGCTTAACTGATCTTTAAGGGTTTGCATCAGGGAAAGCAGCTCCGGCCGTTTCGCCTCTTCCAGGCCGGCTGCCGGGGAGGGAGGCGCGGCGGCGCCACTGCCTAATACGTCCCGATTACTCAATACTTCGTTAAGGCAAAAAGCCAGGTCAGCCAGGCTGTCATCCCAACTGGTGTTTTCTGCTTTATCCACCAGCAGCACTTCCAACCGGTCTGCCGCCTGGTACAAACCCTGGGCACCGATGTTGCCAGCCGCTCCCTTGATGCTGTGGACCAACTGGCGGGCTTTTTCCGAATCGTGTTTTAGGTCCTTTTTGATTTCATCAATTGCTCCCGCAAAACTGGTGCAAAACTCCAGGATGATCTTTTTCAACAGTTCCTGGTTGCCCATTACCCTCTGCAAACCCTTGCTTGCATCAATTCCCGGCAGTATCGGCAAGTCGGATTTAACATTGGAGGGGTGGACCACCGGGCTTGATTCTTCTAAAGCCCGCTCCGTATTAATCCATTTATCGAGTGTTGAGATCAGATTCTGTGGATCTACCGGTTTAGGTGTGTGGTCGTTCATTCCTATTTCCAGACACCGCTCCCGGTCGCCGCTCATGGCATGGGCCGTCATTGCAATTATGGGCAGGTTGATGTATTCAGGCATGGAGCGAAGCACCCGGGTGGTCTCAAAGCCATCCATTTCAGGCATTTGCAGGTCCATCAACACCGCGTCAAAACTTTCGCTGTCTATTATATCGAGAGCTTTGCGGCCATTGTCAGCAACAGTTACCGACATCCCGACGTTGCGGAGTATTTCACAGGCCACCTGCTGGTTTATGGCATTATCTTCCACCAAAAGCACCTTTTTGCCGGTCAAGCCGGTGGCAGCTTCCGTAACCGAGCCGTTTCTCTCGTACGCTGCCTGCTTATTTCCTGTTTTGGTCAAGACAGATACTATGCTATCGATAAGCTGCGACTTGGACACCGGTTTGGTAAGGAAAGAGCTTACCCCTAGCTCTTCAGCTTCATCTTTAATCTCGTCAAGATCGTAAGCGGATACCATTATAATAGAGGGAATGGCGGCCGGTGTCATAAGCTGTTTCAACCTTTGCACGGTTGCCGTACCTGTCATTTCCGGCATTTTCCAATCAATCAGGATTAAATTAAAATCATCCCCGACATTGTTCTGCATAAGGCCAATGGCTTCAAAGCCAGACGCCGCTGCAACCACCTTGAAACCAGATGATTCCAGGTAGTTTCGCAGTATCTCACGCGAGGTATCATTGTCATCTACAACCAGAACTTTGCTGCCCAACAATTCCTCCCTGCACACCAGTTCCTGGGAATCGTGCTCTTCTATCACCGTAAATGGCACGGTGAAATAGAAGGTGCTGCCCTGACCAAATACGCTTTCGGCTCCAATATTTCCACCCATCATTTCCACCAAACTCTTGCATATGGCCAGGCCTAAACCGGTTCCTCCATATTTACGAGTAATCGAGTTATCCGCCTGATTGAAGGATTGGAACAGATGCTCCATCTGTTCCGGAGTCATACCAATACCAGTATCGGAGACTGAAAACTTGAGGGTTAACCGGTCACCGGCATCCCGGCTCAGGGGCTCAATCTTGATGACTATTTCGCCCTGATCGGTAAACTTTATCGCGTTGCTGGTCAAATTGATCAACACCTGCTCTAATCGCAGAGGATCGCCATCCAGATACAGAGGGGTTTCCGGGGCGATATTTAGAAGCAAGGGCAATCCCTTGCGCTTGGCTTGATGGCCAAGCCCATTAAATACATTGGTTGTTACACTATCCAGGTTAAAATGCATATTTTCTATAAATACTTTCCCGGCTTCAATCTTGGAAAAATCGAGTATGTCGTTGATTATTTCGAGCAGATGGCGGGATTGCATGTCTATCTTGTTTAAGTAGTCGTGCTGCCTGGAAGTAAGATCAGTCTGCAGGGCGAGGTGGGTTAAGCCCATTATACCGTTCATGGGCGTCCGGATTTCATGGCTCATATTGGCCAGAAATTCGCTCTTGGCCCGGGTGGCCTCTTCCGCCTGCTCTTTGGCTGCTGCCAATTCCGCGGTCCGTTCCAATACTCTTCGTTCCAATTCGGAGTTCAATTTGATCAAATCCTGGAGCATAGCGTTTAACGAGCGGGCCAGGTCGGCTATTTCAGCATCACCGTCAATATTTATTACCTGTCCCAAATCGCCTTCGGCGATAGCATGGGCTTCTTTATTAAGTTTCTGCAACGGCTTGATAATAGTCTTTTCACTAAAACCCAGCCCTTTTCTAAAGGCAATCAGGGTGGTGAGCATCAAGAGGCCCAATAGTACGGCCCCCAAAATAATCATCCCTTGAAAAGCATTTATTACCGGGTTTTCTACAATTACTCCCCAGCCGGTTAGATCAATGCGGGAAGTGGCGCCAATAACCCGCTGCCCCTTCAGACCAATATAGGTGGAGCTTCCCGGTAAACCGGAAATGCCCAAGTTGGAACCGGTGGATGGATTTCCTGAACCGGACGGAGCTTCAAGAACCGCTCCATCAGGCAAAGGACGGTTGTCAGGACTTCCCGCCGGGCCCGGATTATTTGCATCAGGCCCCGCTTCTACTTTTCCCTGGCTTTTGGGTCCAGGAAGTTCGGCCCCATCCGGAGATGAATAGTTGGGACTGCGTCCTGCTGAACTCTGATTGATCAAATTCTTAACCGCTTCTATTTCCCGCAGGTCCTTTTTCTCCTGGACAGCCAAGGCATCCTGGGATGCGATCATCATGCCGTTCCGGTCAACGATATAAACGTAGGCATCCGGTTCGTGGTTGTATTTTGAGGCCACTTTCCACCAGTTAGCCACATTTACTTCTACCAGCAATACGCCTTTAATCTTATCACTCTCATCACTGATCGGTGCGCTTATGCTTAAATAGGGTAGATTGTTGGCAATATGTATTTCACCAACCGAAGACTTTCCAACTTTAGCATCATTCATCAGTTTTTGCATATTTAGCTGAGTTTGCTCTTCAAAGGGCTTAACACCGCGCCGGGTTAAGGTTTTAACCTCTTGGCCCGATGAATCATAAATACTAACCAGGTCAAATTCGCTGTTGGAGTTCATAATACTCAAGGCTTTTCTATTAAGCAGTTCAGGATTCTGAGCGGGGTCTACAGTTTGCGAAAGAGCTTTAACCTGGCTGACAGTATGATCTAAATACCCGGACAGGGCCACAGACATCATTTCCGCCATTTGCACGTTTTGTCCTTCGATGCTGGAGCTGTTTACCCGGTAGTAAACGGTCATAAATATCCCGGTTAAAATAAACATTGGAACAACTGCGAACAGTATCAATATAGTATAAAATCTCCTGGTAATACTCCGGTTTTTATTCATCAAATGACTCCGTTTCATATTGTTTGGCAGGCCCAACAGGGGAGTATTGAGGCTGATTTACCCGTTTGAATTGTTAACATATAATATATATCGATACTTGGCTATTTTTCATGAATATTGTCGGTTTGAATACTTAGTAATTTCCAGGTAATAGTTTCAATGCAAAAAAAGACGCGCTTCTTCATATGGGAAGGAGCGCGCAGGCTTGGTTTTATAATATTTTGGAGGACAGGTCCAATAATCAGGTGTACTGAACCAGCAGCCGGGGGCCGATATTTACTCTGGCACTGTCCACAAAATGCAGGGACCCGGGAGGATTCTCAACAAACACTCTGGGAACCGCATTTACCCCGTGATGACGATGGTGGTGGTGACGGTGGTGATGCTTATGATGATGCTCATGATGAGGAAAATGTTGAACCGGGTGATGTTCGACCGGCGCAGGGAATGTGTTGTAAATGCCAATCAACGAATTGTTTGCTTCATTTCCGGTGATTATAAACCCGTTGTTGGGCAGCAGGCCTTTCTGCCAGTTTATAACCAGGCTGGTGGCATCCACCGCAATTGACGACCCGGCTACATTGGCCGGTGATAAATAGAAAGAATTTACATGGCTAAAATTGGGTTGATTATTCCAGGTCACCGAGAACTCCGACCACGGGCTGACCGGGGCCTGAAGATCGGCAAAAATGGCTTTTCCGGCTTGAATTTCATTCCGGTAAATGGTGAATATCACCTGGGCGGAAAAAATCTTCGCCCCATGGGGAATGGAACCCAGGGAAAACTTGAACAAGGACCGGTATAGATCGCCCGGTTGTTTATACTGCCCGAAATAGAGAAACGGTTCCACCCCGAAATTCTGATTGGCGTAGAATTTTGAAATATAGGTGCTGTGGATGGATTGGATTTCCTTCCTTGCCATTAAACATGCCTCCTTTCATCTTTTTTCCATATATCTTATTGATGAAAAATGTTTTTGGTGTGTTTTTTTGCTTAAAAAAAACGAATTGCAGTCAGGATGATTTTTAGCCCCCCAAACATCTTACTTGCTGCCCAATAAGCTGTGCTAATATGATGAAAAGAGTCTGCCAATCCTTAACTTGAAACGAGGTTGATAAACTTGTTTGTTATAGAAGGACGGCCCAATGAAGAGGGGCAAAAGAAGCCCATCAAGGTATGGTTGAAGGACATCGACCATCTGGATGCCAACTGCCTGGAACAGGCCTTAAACCTGGCTGATCTTCCCTTTATACATAAGTGGGTGGCCCTGATGCCCGACACCCACATGGGGTACGGTATGCCGATTGGCGGGGTCATTGCCGCCCGGGAAGTCATCATCCCCAATGCCGTAGGGGTTGACATCGGCTGTGGTATGGCTTTCCTGCGCACCAACATACCGGTGGAGCTTATCCGCTCGTGCGTCACCGGCCAGGGCCCGCTGGCCAAAGTGATAAGCAGCAGCATTTTGCGCGATATTCCGGTGGGGTTTGCTCATCATAAGGAGCCGCAGGAGTCGGTCTACCTGGACGGTTTAACGGCCTTGGGCTCTGATTTTGCCAGAGAGATGGATAAACACCCGGAGCTAACCGGGGCCTGTTTTCCCTCGGCTTTTAGACAGCTTGGCACGCTGGGGGGCGGCAATCATTTTATTGAACTGCAGGAGGATGAAGATGGCCGGCTCTGTGTCATGCTGCACAGCGGCAGCCGCAACGTGGGCAAACAGGTCTGCGACTACTTTAACAAGCTGGCTCGCTCTCTCAACGAGAAATGGCAGAGCCGGGTGCCTCCGGGGCACCGCCTGGCCTTTCTGCCGGTGGATGATGAAGCCGGGCACTCCTACCTGAGCTGGATGGAAATGTCCATGGCCTTTGCCCGGGAAAACCGGCAGGCCATGAAAGAGACCGTTAAGTCAATTCTTTTCAACCTGGTCGAAAGGCATACCGGTTTTGAGGATATCCAGGTGGATATGGAGATAAACGCCCACCACAATTACGCTGCCCTGGAAAACCACTACGGGGAAAACGTCTGGGTGCACCGCAAGGGAGCGATCCGGGCGCAAAAAGATGAGCTGGGTATTGTGCCCGGTGCTATGGGCCGGGCCAGCTACATCATAAAGGGAACCGGCAATCCCGAATCCTTCCATTCCTGTTCCCACGGAGCGGGGAGAAAAATGGGAAGGAAAAAAGCTCTGGCCGCCTACACCTCCCGGGAAGTTCTGCAGGAACTGGCCGACCGGGCGGTGACCCTGGTCAGCCGCAGCACCAGGGACATCGCTGACGAATCGCCCTTCGTCTACAAAGATATCGACGAGGTGATCGCCCAGGAAGCGGACCTGGCCGTTCCGGTATTGAAGCTTAAGACCGTGGCAGTGGTCAAAGGGTAGGGCGAAGCCGGAACCATTTTCCTCGTCCTGGCATATTATACCAGATAAGTGCTAGAACGGAGGAGCAACTCTTTAAGTTTGCGTCCCTAATCTGCATATTTGTTGGCCTTGATTATGATCCAGGCAGGCCTCATGGCGATTTTTAGCGTTTAAGCGCAGGTAAAAGCGCCCTGAGGCCTGCTTTTGTTTTTTTCATCCACTCACAGAAGATTCCCATCCCTTTTAAGCCGCTTTTCAGTTTATATTGGACGCGGTTTCAGATGCATGTTTGATAATAAATCGAGAATTTAAATAAAATTTTCACCGGTGTTTAAAAACACTTAAACTCTTGTTCCCGATTATTTTTACTTTGCCTTCTATACTGGATTTAACAAACCGAAGAGAGGAATGAAAACTTATGAAAAATAGATTCAGTCCGGATTCAATGAATGAGAATGAAAAAGCCCTCAATTTTATTGGTGAAGCTTTAAACAAATTGGGTTCAGTCCTGGTGACGATGGGTCTTTTAATGTTTGGACTGATCTTTATTATTGCGCCCGGATTGGCCGCAAATCTCGGTATGTTTTGCGCGGCCTGTCTGGCTGACGAATAAATCCTGGCCGGATTATAAAAGAATGTGAAAGGAAGTGGCGAAATTGAAGACCGGAAACAATCTGAAGCTAATCCTGGACATTGTCCTGACCGTTTTATTTTTGATCCTAATTGATCCTAAAAACACCGGTTACTCTTTCCATGAAATAGCCGGGTTAAGCATGGCCGTCCTGTTCAGCGTCCACCTGCTCCTGAACTGGAAGTGGGTGAGGAGCACAACTAATAACTTATTTAGATCCAGGCTTAAAGGCCGTTCCAAACTGTATTACATTTTGGACCTGATATCCTTGCTAAGTGTGGCGACCATTATCTTTACCGGTATAGAGATTTCCCGGGTGGTCTTTGCCTCTGGCTCGGGCGCGGCCAACCATGCTTATGTTGTCGTTCATAAATGGGTGTCCTATTTCTGCCTGGGCTTGTTTGGGGTCCATGCCACCCTGCACTGGCGGTTTATTGTAAACACTTTGCGCAGACTATTCTCCTTGAAGACCAGTCTGCTCAAACCCGTAATGA